>DASYGA010000091.1:0-18253 GCA_036000265.1 Steroidobacteraceae bacterium
ACAAACCGCCATCGCCAAGCGTGAAGCCTCGGAACACATCACACCTTCAGAGCCGCAAGCGTATTTCGGCGCTGACCTCGAGCGATGGCTATCACGGCACTCGCTGGGAGCGTCCGCGGCGGTGAAAAACTAAGCGCGCAAATGGAAATCGTGAGAAAGCACATTGGGCGAACCGAGCTTCAGCGAATCCTGGGGATGGGAAGCGTCCGGGTATTGGGGGGCTGGCGGTCTGGCCCGCTGAAAGCCAGCGAGTGGCCCAACTGTCCCAAATTCTGGCAGCGAATCCTCAGGAACTCTCGCGAAGTCTTTGTTCTGAATGGTGGGCGGTACTGGGATCGAACCAGTGGCCCCTGCCGTGTGAAAGCAGTGCTCTACCGCTGAGCTAACCGCCCATGCCCCGAAGGGGGAGCAAGTCTATCGGCCGGCAAGGCCGGAGGCAATGGCTGGGCCATCACCGACGCACCTGCATGGCGCGGCCGCTTCGACATCGAAGGCTCAGGCGATGAGCAGGATCGATTTGCCGAGCTGGCGGCGCTCTTCGAGCGCCGCGTGCGCGAATTCGACCTGCTCGAGGGTATAGCGCCCGCTGATCTCGATGCGCAGGGCGCCGTCCTGCAGGGCGGCGAAAATCTCGTCCGCGCGGCGCTGGACCGTGGCGCCGTCGGCGAGGTAGTCCGCAAGGCGGGGGCGCGTGAGGAAGAGGGAGCCGGCCTCGCCCAGCTCGTAGGGGTCCAGATCGTTCAGAGAGCCGGACACCGATCCGTAGTTGACGACCAGTCCACGAGTACGTGTCGCGCGGAAGCTGTCGCGCAGGGTGGCGCGACCGATGGCGTCGAAGGTCACGTCGACCCCACGCCCTGCGGTTGCCGCGCGGACGTAGTCTGCGAAGCGACCGTTCTCGTAGGGCATTACGTAGTCGGCACCGCGGCTGCGGGCTGCCTCCAGCTTGGATTCGTTGCTCGCCGTTGCGAAGACTGTGGCGCCGCGACGCTTGGCAAGCTGGACCAGCATCTGTCCGATCCCGCCGGATGCGGCGTGCACCAGACATGAGCTTCCCGGGTGCAGCTGAGCGACGTCTTCAATGAGGTAATGCGCAGTAGAGCCGTGGAAGATGGTTGCCGCGCCCAGCTCGTAGGAGATTGCCGCAGGAATGCGGGCGGCGCGCTGGAGCGGGACGACCGCATACTCGGCGTAGGCGCCCCAGGAAATGCACCAAGCGACTCGCTTGCCGATCATCACCGGAGGCACGTCCGGCCCGACGCCGACCACTTCGCCCGCTCCCTCCATGCCGAGAGTACATGGGGCACGCACGGGGTAGGTACTCGAGTTTCGGTACTTGCCCTGGCGCGTGTGGATATCCATGAAGTTGATCCCGGCGCAGGCGACGCGGACAAGCACTTCGCCGCGGCCGGGCGACGGGATGTCGACATCGACTTGCCGGAGGACTTCCGGACCGCCGTACTGCTCGATTCGTATGGCCCGCATGGGGGTGCTCCTTTGGCGCAGAGGCCTCCGCAGGATCAGTCCCGCGGCACCCGGACCCAGCCTTCCATCAGCCGGCGGGCTGATCGGCTGACGATCACCTTCCTGATGGTCCATCCCCCCTCCTGCTGGACCGCTTCGGCGCCGACCGCGAGAGTGCCTGAGGGGTGCCCGAACCGTACACTCCCGCCTGCAGAAAGAGGCGTTATGCGATGCACGATCGTTCCTGGAATCGCCGCGGCGGCGGCAATGGCTACCGCGCCCGTCCCGGTCATCGCATGGTGCAGCTTTCCCATCGAGAAGATCCGCGCGAGGAGATCGATCGATTCCGGATCGATACGCCTGCCGTCCGAGGTGGTGTAAACGGCTGGCCTGGCGACGAAGGCGACCTTGGGAGTGTGAGGTCTGTTGGTGGTGGCCTCGTTGGGTGTCGCCGCGAGGCCCATGGCCACCGCGCCCCGTGAGCGTACCGCCTCGATGAGATCGAGCAGATCCTTTCTGCCGTTGACGTCCGGCTGGAGCTCGGTGCCATCGAGCCCCAGCGATGCCGCCTCGACGAAGATCGTCGGATTGCCGGCGTTGATGAGCGTTACCTCGAGGGTTCCGATGCCTGGCACCGTGAGAAGGTCAATTGCCCGGCCGGTAGGGAAGGTCGCGCCAGCGCCGGACTGTCCCATTTCACCGGCGGGATCGAGGAACTCCAGCCTTATCTGCGCGGCGGGAAAAGCGACACCGTCGAGATGGAAGCTGCCGCTCTCCAGCACCTCGCCGCCGCACATCGGCACGTGGGCGATGATCTTCCTGCGAATGTTGGCCTGCCAGATCCGAACGCCTGCGCTGCCGTCCGCGGGCGCATCGACCAACCCAGCACCGATGGCGAACGGGCCGACGGCGGCGGTCAGGTTGCCGCAGTTGCCCGACCAGTCGATGACCGGCGCATCGATCGCCACCTGGCCGAAGAGGTAATCGACGTCGCAGTCGGGCCGGGATGATCTCGAGATGATGACGACTTTGCTGGTGCTCGAGGTGGCGCCGCCCATGCCGTCGATCTGCTTGCCGTAAGGATCGGGACTGCCGATGACGCGCAGCAGCATTCGATCGCGTGCCTCCCGGTCCGAAGGCAGGTCGTCGGCCAGGAAGACGACGCCCTTGCTGGTGCCGCCTCGCATGTAGACGGCGGGAATGCGAACCTGCGTCATGAATGCTGCGCGTCCTTCTGCCGAGCGCGCTCGCTCGCGGCGCCGGCGGCATCCGCAAGAGTGTTGAGCGCGGAGCCCGCCCGGAACCACGCGAGCTGCCGCTCGCTTAGGAATGCTGCAATTGCAGAATCTCCTCTGTGCCGTCGCAGTGTACCAGCCGGCATCTGACCGGCTTGCCGGCCGGGAGCGGCGCCCCGGACCCCGGGTTCGTAAGCCATTGATTACAGGAGACCTGGCGTAGCGCGAGGCGGGGCCGGCGCGCGCTTGCTACCATGCGCGACCCTGCGAGAGCGACCCTGATGGCTGTGCCTGCCCCATGACCGTAGTCACCCGATTTGCCCCCAGCCCCACCGGCATGCTCCATATGGGGGGCGTGCGGACCGCGCTCTACAGCTGGCTTTACGCCCGCCGCACCGGTGGGAAGTTCGTGCTGCGCGTCGAGGATACGGACCGCGAGCGCTCGACGGACGAGGCGGTGCGGGTGATCCTGGAGGGCATGGCCTGGCTGGGGCTCGATGCCGATGAGGGGCCGTACTATCAGTCGCATCGTTTCGATCGCTACCGGGCGGTGATCGGGGAGATGCTGGCTGCCGGCAGCGCCTATCACTGCTATTGCACCAAGGAGGAGCTCGATGCGATGCGCGAGGAGCAGATCGCGCGCAAGGAGAAGCCGCGGTACGCGGGCCGTTGCCGGGATCGCCAGGAACCGCGCCCCGGGGTGGCGCCGGTGGTGCGCTTCCGCAATCCGCTCGAGGGTGCCGTGGTGGTCGATGACGTGATCCACGGGCCGGTCACTTTCCAGAACGCCGAGCTCGACGACCTCATCATTGCCCGCTCCGACGGCACGCCAACTTACAACTTCTGCGTGGTGGTGGACGACCGGGACATGGGGATCACGCATGTGATCCGGGGCGATGATCATCTCAATAACACGCCGCGGCAGATGAACATGCTGCTCGCGCTCGGTGCGAAACCGCCTGTCTACGCGCACGTGCCGATGATCCTCGGCCCCGACGGGGCGAAGCTCTCGAAGCGCCACGGCGCGGTGAGCGTGCTGCAATACGAGGAGGAGGGCTACCTGCCCGATGCGCTCCTCAATTACCTGGTGCGCCTGGGCTGGTCGCACGGCGATCAGGAGGTGTTCACGCGCGAGGAGATGATCGCGGCGTTCGACATCCACGATGTCAACAAGGCGGCCTCGGCTTTCAACCCCGAGAAGCTCCTGTGGCTCAATCAGCAGCACATGATGCGCGCGCTGCCTGAATCCATCGTGCCGCACCTGCGGGCGCAGCTGCGCCGCCTCGGCCTGGACAGCGACGATCAGCGCCTCCTCGTAGGCGTGATCCTCGCCCAGCGCGAGCGGGCCAAGACCCTGAAGGAGATGGCGCAGAACAGCCGGTTCTTCTTCACCGATGCGGTGCAGATCGAGCCGAAGGCCGCGGCCAAGCACCTGGCCGGCGGCGGCCTGGAGATGCTGGCCAAGGTACGCGAGCGGCTGGGAGCGCTTCCCGAGTGGAGCGCCGCAGCCATTCACGGCGCTCTGGATGGGCTGGCGAGCGCCCTCGGAACGGGCCTCGGCAAGATCGCGCAGCCGGTACGGGTGGCGGTCACGGGTACGGCGGTCTCACCGCCGATCGATGCCACGCTGGCGCTCCTGGGCCGGGAGCGTGCGCTGGCTCGCATCGATGAGGCGCTGAAAACCGCTTCTTCTTGACAGTCCCGCGGGGCTTACGTACCTTCGCCGGCCTCCCGCCCGTGGGGCCATAGCTCAGCTGGGAGAGCGCTTGCATGGCATGCAAGAGGTCGGCGGTTCGATCCCGCCTGGCTCCACCATCTCAATCGGGGACTTGAGTCCTGAGCGTTCGCGGCCTGCGCAAGTCGCGCGGCTGCTCAATACGGCGGGTGGTGGAACCGCAGGTTGGCCTCTCCCAACAGTTCCGCGGATTGTAGACTCCGTTGCTGCCTCAGCCCTTGGGCAGAACGATCGGCCGCTCGCGCAGCAACAGCACCCAGTCGCCGTTCTCCATCAGGGCCTCGCGTCCGAGCTCGCGCAGCAGTGCGATGAGGGCGTGCTGTCGGTCGTGTCGCGGCGGATGGCGCTCGAGGCGCTCCGCGAAGCGCTTGGCGCGACTGAAGATACCGGCGAAGCGCGCGTATTGGTTGACCTGGGTGCGCAGGCCGAGCCGCTCGGCATAAGTCTCCCAGAGCGCGGCGCCGATGGGCGCGAATCCCATGAGCACCACGATCCAGCGATGCCAGGCCGGCAGGCCCAGCAGACGATTCCAGAAAATGACGAGTCCGGCGGTGGCGAGCAGGCCCGCACCCATGAAGACTCGCGAGCGGCGCTCCAGGATGTGCAGCCGCTTGCGCTGCGTATGCGCCCGATCGGCGTAGTAGCTGGCCTGACCGCCAACCCAATGCTCGACCGCAAGCTCGTGGTGTGCCGTCCGTGAGGGTGGCAGCGCCGCGGCCGCGCGCAGCGCCTCACGGATCCAGCGCAGCTCATCGAGCTGCTTGCGCAGATACGCGGAAGAGGCGCTGTCGGGCAGGCCCGCGAGCCGCCAGTAAAACTGCACCCGCAGGCCCTCGGCCAGTGCACGATAATCGAGATACCGGCCCTGTACGTCACGCCGGCCCTGCCAGAGCAGGACCGCGGTCAGCGATGCGAAGGTGGCGAGATAGCCGGCGGGCAGTGCGCGCCACGGCAGCACCTCGGCGTAGATCTCGAAAATCAGCGCGAGCAGTGCCGCGAACAACAGCGACAGCCGCAGCACCACCCGGGTGATCCGCTGGTAGTGGCGCGCCAACAGGTCGGCGGCTGCGAATGCGCTCGCCAGGCTGCTCTGCGCCGTCCCCATGGAGCGGGACTCCCTGTCGGGCAGCAGTGCCCGCGCCGCCTGCGGGAGACTCGATGCCATCGAGCGGCGCAGGGGCTCGCTGTTGAATCGCTCGATGCGGCGGCAGAGCGTGTGGAACAGCGCCGCGTCGCCTTCCTGCGGGAATAGCCATTCCGGCTTCTTCGCCGCGTGCGCCGCCGGCTCTCCGGCACGCAGGGTGTGTATGTGGTAGACGGGGCCGCCGTCATCGGCATCCAGCGGGCGCAGGCCCGCCTCCGGCATCCCGGACGGCCCATCGAGCTTCATGCGCACCACCGCGGCGGTTCCCGCGCTCGAGGTGTTGGAGTGGCCATCCCAGAGCGCCAGCAGCAGGTGCGATTGCTGGGCGAGAAACATGCCGGCCGCGCGATAGCGCTTCTCGCGCCGCTCGTCAGCGGTGCGCTGCTCGTGCTCCGCGCCGGTATCCGGCGGCAACACGAATACCTGCTCGGCCGGTATTCGCCGCAGGATCGAATCGAATTCGCCAATGCTCTCGGGGAAGTCGCACGCGTAATCCGCGGGCTCCAGGGGCAGCGGCACGAGCAGCTCGTGACCCTCCTCGAGCGCCACCTCGGCGACGAGGCGGTCGGCGCCTTCGGCGAGTGCGCTTACGATCCGCAACGGCGTGGTCGGATACCTTCGGCGCAGCTCGGCGAAGAGCGCGCGCACGTGCTCGCGAAGGCACGGCAGGTCGCCGGCGCGCAGGTGCCGGTGTCCGGTCACGCCGATGACGATCGGCAGCCGACCATCGGGCTCGGCTGACCTGGCCGGCTTCAGGGCGGCGGCGCGTTTTGCAGCGGACCTCGCGATCATTGGCGGGATTGAAGGAAGCGCTGCTGGTCTTCGGGCGAGTCGAGCTCGGCGGCGAGCTGTCGCTCGAGCTCGGTAAGATCCGGGGCGGCTGCGGCGGCACGCTCCACCAGGAGGGTGGCAATCGGCCCCAGGATGCGGGCGAGCCGAATTTCGAGCTCGCGCAGCTGCCCGGCCGGGATGTCACTGCCGTGCATCGCGGCGCCCTGGCGGCGAGCGGGGGCGGCGGGCTGCGGGGCGGGCGCGCTGGCCGGCGCGGGAGTGCCGGTCAACCACTGCCGCAGGGCTTCGCAGAGCCGCTCGTAATGAGCCGCGCGCGGCGGCGGGAAGCCATCGAGCCAGTGCTGACTGCTCAGGAAATACTCGAGGCTCCTCGAGGGCAGGACGTCATCGATGCGAAACGGGAGGATGCGCACACCCTTGTGCACGGCACGCTCGACCTCCCGCCGGACCTGCGGCGAGGTGTTGCTGCTTGCAGAGAAGACCAGGACCATCACTCGCGCGGCAGCGATCGCGTCGATGATCTCTTCGGCCCACTCCGCCGCCGGCGAAACGTCCCGCGGTGCGATCCAGACGCTGAAGCCGCGCGTCTCCAGCTGATGCGTCAGCTCGTACGCGCAGTCCCGGTCCGGCTGGGAGTAGCTGACGAAGACATCACGCCTCACGAGACGCGCCCCTGATCAGCTTCATTGCCTTGTCCAGACTCTTGCGCATGCGCTCGAACGCTTCTGCCAGTGCCGCAATCTCATCATCCCGCCCGCTTGCGAACGCCACCCCGGCCGACCGCCCGAGGCTCACCTCATCCGCATGCCGGGCCATCTGGCGAAGAGGTCGCACGACAGTCCAGTATATCGCAGCGTTGATGATGGCCAGCAGCACGACCAACACGGCCGCGATGATCGCCGTGACACCGGAGAAAAGATGGCGGGCAGCGGCCGCGGCGTCCGCAATGGGCACCGAGACGATCTGCGCGCCGATCACCTCGTTCGGGTGCCATCCGAAGCCGTTATCGTGGCCGTAGCGTGCGATGAGCGCCGCGGGCGCTGCGGACGGCAGCCCGTGGCAAGCCAGGCATTCGGGCTGCGCGCGGATGGGTCTGGCCAGATACAGCGCACGTCCCATCGGGGTGGAGCGCGCGCCCGAGAGCTGCTCCGCTTTGGGATGATTGCGGAACTGATCGATCACGTCCGCCTCCCAATCGGTGGCGCGATCGCGCGGATTGGTGGGATTGAGCGTCGCTTCCTTGTACGTGAAATCGGGGTGCAGCTTGCGCAGCGCGGCGAACGTCTGGGTGGCCGCATAGAAGGGAACGCTTTGCGGCGGGAAGCCATCTTGCATATGACTCAGCAGCAGGGGGTCGATCTCGTTGGCGGTGTAGGTTCGGCTCGCGACTGCGCTATCGAGCATGAGATCGGCCGTGCTGAGCACCTCTCGGCGCGCGTCCGCCTGCTGAAGCGAGGCGCAGACCCTGTGCGCGGCCCAGCCCACCACGGCAAAGGTGATGACGAACACCACGTTGAGCCGGATCAGCAGGTTCATTCGTCGCCTCGGCCTTAACGGGCACTCCTGAAGGATACCGCTGGGCTATATAGAAGTTGGAGCGACGATATTGAGCTTAGCACGCCTGGGGCTGAGCCCCCTAACGCTGCGTCAGAGCTGCATGGGAAGAGGGGCCGGAGTGCTTCGCGTTCCTAGCGCGAAGCACTCGGCGCATTGGGCGCGGCGCCCGTGCGGCTTGCGGTCTTCGCGCCTGGACGCTCCACCTTGCCTTTTGGTGCGGTGGCGCTCCGTCCCGCCGTGGCGGGATTGTATCCGAGCGCTGCGCTGATGCGATCGGCGGCGTCGCGGACCTGGAATGACAAGCCGCGCATGCGCAGGTCATCCATGTATTGAGCCGCGCTCGAAACACTGATTGCGGCGCTGATGCGGCCGTTTACGCCTCTGATGGGTGCGGCAACGCAACGGATTCGATCCTCGTTCTCCTCGAGATCGAAGGCGTATCCCATGGATGCGTATTCCCGCATACGGGCGAGCCACGTGTCGAGCGGAACGTCGTATCCCGCACCCAGGCGCGCTTCATAGTCGTAATATTCGCGCCACTGCGTTTCGCCCGAGTCGAGGATCAGCGCCTTGCCCAGCCCTGTCGAGCGCAGCGGCTGGCGCTCGCCGATGCGGGAGCTCACTTCCACCCGCCGCCCCCCCTGAATCTTGTCCAGGTAAAGGGCTCTCGCCCCGTCCAGTATGCCAAGGTGCACGGCGTCCCCGGTGCTGGCGGACAGCTCCTCGAGATACGGGCGCGCGACTCGCGTCAGATCCAATTTTCTGGCCGCCAGGTGGCCGAGCTCCAGGAGCTTTGGACCAAGTCCGTATCCGCGACCGCGCGTGAACTCCAGGTACCGGCGGTCGACCAGCGTCGAGGCCAACCGATGTGTGGTGCTGCGGGTCAGGCCGATCTTGCTCGAAAGATCATCCAGAGAGGTGACGCCCACCGCAACCGCGTCGATGACTTCGAGTCCTCGCACCAACGTCTGAGTGCCCGCCGTGGAGGATTTCGGAGTCGACAGGCCGTCTCCCGCACCACCTCTCGGCGCCGTGTTTTTCTTGGATAGCTTGGTCATATGCTTCCCGCCCCTGAGTGCGCGAACCGTGCCGCATCGTGCCGGCCGCCTGCCATTGCGAAGAAATTATAGTGCACGCTGATCGTGCATGCCTGCTGCTAAGCGGCGTCCCATCGTGCTCTCATATCGTTTAATATATCACCACTATCTGAGATGCGGCAGAAGCCCTCTTGTGGGGGGCGGGTCCGCTTCCCGGGATCACGGCGCACCGTCCCGCGAGAGATGCCCACAGCGCCGCTGCTGGAATGATTCCGTCTTGCACTGGACTCCGGTCCAAAGTGCCGAGCAGCGCGGTGCGCGCGGGCCGGGTCCGCCGGCGCCCGCATCAAAAAAAACCGTACGCAGCGGTACGATCTCGAATATCATAATGCAAGAGTCGGTTCCACAATGTGGAGAACTACGTGATACACCGCCTTGCCTTCGGCCAAATGAAGGTTCGATATGGGATTAACATTCAATTTGGAAGCCGTGCGGCCATCGAAATGAGCCATCGTCCTCTGCCGCCCTCGCATCCCGCTTCAGGCTGCAGTGTCGCGAGCGCCCGCCCATGAGCACAACAGCAAGATTTGCCGGCCAGTTTGCCGTCGTGACCGGCGCGGGATCCGGTATCGGACTCGCCACAGCGCGCAGATTGACGGCTGAGGGCGCCAAGGTGAGCGCCTGGGACATTTCCGAGTCGTCGCTCGATGCGACTGCAACCGAGTTCGCCCACCGCGTGGTAATGGACCAATCGAACGAGCAATCGGTTGCCGCCGCCACCGAGTCGACGCTGCGTGAGTTCGGCGCCATCGATGTGCTCGTGGTGAGCGCGGGTATCACCGGCCCGAACCTTCCGCTGGCGCAGTACCCGGGCGATGAGTGGCGCCGGGTGATGGATGTCAACGTGAACGGCCCGTTCTATGTGAACCGCGCAATCGTCCCCTCGATGGTCGAGAGAGGCTATGGGCGGATCGTCAACGTCGCTTCAGTGGCCGGAAAAGAGGGCAATCCCAACGCGTCGGCCTATTCGACTTCCAAGGCGGCGGTCATCTGCATGACCAAGTCCCTGGCCAAGGAGCTGGCGGGAAGCGGCGTATGCGTCAACTCGATCGCACCGGCCGCCGTGAAGACGCCGATTTTCGATCAAATGAGCCAGCAGCACATCGATTTCATGCTGTCGAAGATTCCCCTCAAGCGCTTCGGCACGGTCGATGAGAATGCCGCCATGATCGCGTGGATGGCGAGCCGCGAGTGCGCGTTCACCACCGGGGCCGTGTTCGATTGCTCGGGCGGCCGGCTCACTTACTAGCGATCTCTGCAGGTCTTCTCCGTGCGCAGGAAAACCTACACATGGCTCGCGCTGCATGCGGCTTGTGCTCTGCTGCTCTGCGGCGGCTCGACGACCGCCGTCCGGGGTGCCGAGGCCGCGACGGTGCCGCAACCGACGCGATTCGGCGAGACCTGCGCCGTTTGCCACGGCGGTTCTGCCGAGGGCACCGACCGGGCGCCGCCACTGGCCGGCAACAGACTGCTGCATGGACTCGGCGTCGCGGACATCGCCGCGATCATCGAGCATGGCCGCGGTGACATGCCGGCCTTCGCCGGCCTGCCACGGGACGAGATAACGCGGCTCGCGACATACGTGCGCTCGCTGAACGCGGATGCCTTCGACATGCGGCCTGCGGGCGATGTCTCGAACGGCAGGCGCATCTTCTTCGGCGCCGGGCACTGCGCGGATTGCCACACCGCAGAAGGGCGAGGAGGCACGAACGGTCCCGACCTCTCGAGCATCGGCACCCTGATGACGCTCGCCCAGCTCGATGATGCGATTCGACATCCGCATTTCTGGACTCCCCCGGGATGGAGAGTCGTCACGGTGAGGCTGAACGACGGCTCGTCGCTGCGCGGCTTCGCCCGAAACCAGACACAGCACAGCCTCGACCTGCAGACTTTCGACGGACGCCTGCATCCGCTCAGCGATACACAGTACCGGCAGATCATCCCTGAAGGCGCTTCCCTGATGAGGCCATACCAGGGGTCGGCCGCACGATTTCGCGACCTCATCGCATTCCTCAGCCGTCAAAACGGCGTTGCCGTGGGCCCGGATCCGGCAGCTCGCGGCAGCGTCAGCCCCGCGGCGGTTGCCGCCGTCATCGCCCCGAAGCCCGGCGACTGGCCGACGTACTCCGGCAACGTCGATGGCAATCGATTCAGCCCGTTGACCGAGATCAACGCGCGGAACGCTGCCTCTCTGCAGGCCGCGTGGGTGCATCCGCTGCCGTACTCGCCGCTGGAGACGACCCCGCTGGTGGTCGGCGGCATCATGTATGTCACCGGGCCGAATGAGATCCACGCGCTCGACGGACGCACGGGAAGCCAGATCTGGAGTTACTCCCGCCCGCGCACGGATGCCACGAAGATCTCGGGAGACGCCGCCAAGGGCGCGCAGCGTGGCGTGGCGGTGCTCGGAGACCGGCTCTTCTTCATCACTGACAACGCGCACCTCATCTGCCTGCAGCGAGTCACCGGCGCCCTGTTGTGGGAAGTGGCAATGCCGGCACCCGGCTCTCACGGCCACTACGGTGGCACCTCGGCCCCGCTCATCGCCGGAGATCTGGTGATCGCGGGCGTATCGGGAGGAGATGAGGGAGTGCGGGGCTTCGTCGCTGCATACGATCCCTCGAGCGGCCGGCAGGTCTGGCGGTTCTGGACCGTGCCCAAGCCCGGAGACCCGACCTATCCCAGCTGGCATGGCGATCCGCAGCCGCAGGGAGGCACCACTTGGACGACCGGCAGCTACGACGCGCGCAGCGGGTTGCTCTATGTGGCAAGCGGCAATCCGTATCCCGACACCGACGGCGATCATCGCCCCGGTGATGATCTGTATACCGACAGTGACCTTGCCCTCGATGCCCGGACCGGCAAGCTTCGCTGGTTTTTCCAGTTCACGCCGCACGACCTGCACGACTGGGATGCAGAACAGCCACTCGTGCTGGTGGACGCCAGATTCCACGGCCGCACGCGCAAGCTCCTGCTGCATGCCAACAGGAACGGATTCTTCTACGTGCTCGATCGAACCAACGGCAAGTTGCTGCAGGCGACTCCTTTCGTCGACCAGCTGACGTGGGCGAAGGGGATTGGCCCGGACGGTCGGCCCATCCTCCTGCCGGCGAATGAGACGACCCTGGGGGGCACGAAGACCTGTCCGGCGGTCAGAGGCGCAACCAACTGGTACTCCACTTCGTACGATCCGGCCACCGGTCTTTATTACGTGATGAGCGTCGAGGACTGCTCGATCTACCGCAAGGCCCAGAACGGTGGCTACACCTGGATCACCGATCCCCTGCACCCGGCGAAGAAAGTGCTGCGGGCCATCCGGGTGGACGGTGGCGAGATCGCGTGGAAGGTGCCGCTGCTCGGCGCGCCCGATCTCAATTACTCCGGAGTGCTGAGCACCGCCGGTGGCGTGGTCTTCTTCGGCGAGACCAGCGGCGCAATTGCAGCCGTCGATGCGGCCGACGGCAGGTATCTGTGGCATTTCGAGGCCAATCAGCCGATCAAAGGCTCGCCCATGACGTACACGGTCGCCGGCCGCCAGTACGTCGCTATCGCAGCGGGGCCGAACATCCTCTCCTTTGCGCTCGCCGCACAGGGAGCGCGATGAGCGCGCAAGCGCGGCGCTTCGCCGCAGCAGAACAGTATTTACTTCATTGCAAGATATAGGATAAAGTCCCACATATAGGCGCCGCCCGGGCAGGCGTCCTGTGAAACGAGACGGGTCCACGCCGATCCGCCGCGCAGGCGGCCATCGCAAATCTAGAAAAGGTTCGTATGCGTAACGCGATTCTTACCGGACTGCTGTGCGCCGCGAGCACGGCGGCAATAGCTCAGAATGCTGCGACTGCCGGCCCGACGGCGCCGGACTCGTCCGCTGCCGCTTCGGAATCCAGCACCCAGCTGCAGGCCGTGGTGGTGACCGGCACTCTGATCCGCGGTGAGGCTGCGCCGATAGGCTCGCAGCTCACCACGCTCGGGAGTGCCCAGATCGTCAACACCGGCACGACCAATACTGCGGACCTGCTCGCCACGATGCCAATGTTGAACAGCTTCAACATCGCGCCCCAGGGCGGCCAGTCGGAGTTCAACAGCGGCGGCTCATCCACCCCGGGCATGCACGGCCTGCCGGGCACCGCGACGCTGGTGCTCATCGACGGCCACCGCGCGGTGGGCGACACGCCGCTCCTCACCGTGCCGGACCCGTCCTCCATCCCGCCGGGTGCGATTGACCACGTAGAAGTGCTCGCGGACGGGGGGTCGGCGATTTACGGTTCGGACGCTGTCGCAGGCGTGATCAACATCATCCTGAAGGACCACTTCAACGGCGCACAGACGAACGTCAGCTACGGCGAAGCAAATCCGTACAACACGCTGGATTTCAACCAGACGTTCGGCAAGACCTGGCACGGTGGCTCCTTCCTTTTCTCCGGCGCGTACGAGTCCAATTCCGACCTGCAGAACAGGTCGCGCAGCTTCTACCAGTACGCTCCCGCGGGCCTGCAGTACGTGCCGAACTATAACTGCTCTCCGCCCAACGTGGAGGTCGGCTCGCAGACCTACAGCGGATCGCCGCTGACGCCAGGGCCCCTGACCCAGTGCGACCCGAATGCGTACGCCGACATGTACAACCAGAATCGGCGGTACAGCTTCATTACCACCGTGCGGCAGGACCTCGGCAGCAGGGTGCGGCTGTCCTTCGATGGCAAATACACCGACCAGCTGACAAAGGAACAGACACCGACGGTCGCAGTCGCCACGGGCCATGATGCCGCGGGTAGACCGATCATCTCCGTGCCGAACACGAACCCCTACTTCGTGCAGCCGCCGGGCAGCGCCGCAACCTCGGAGAACGTGCTGATGAGCACGAGCTCGCTCGGCACTCTGTACGATCAATTCCGTTCCAGGTCGGGAATGGCGAACCTCGGCGCGCTCATCCGCCTGGGCGGCGATTGGGATCTCAATGCCAATCTCGATTACTCCTGGAGCTCGAGCAGCACGCTCAACCCCGACAACGGCGGCGTCAATCTGACGTACCTCGCCGCGGCCGTGAACGGCACCTCGCCGGGCACGGCGCTGAACCCGTTCGGCCCGACGGACCCGCAGGTTGCCGCGAACATCCTCGACAACCCGCTGTGGTTCTACGGTGACCAGAAGCTGCTGGGGCTGGATCTGCAGTCGAACGGCACGATCTTCACCGTGCCCGGCGGGCCGGTGAAGCTCGCGGTCGGAGCCACCGCCCGGCAGGAGAAGTATTCGGGCTCCAACCCGATCGGTGTGGCCGGGATGCCCGGTTACAACGACAACTTCGTCGATGCGAAGCGGAAGATCTATTCCGCGGATGCGGAGCTCGCAGTGCCGATCATCGGCTCATCGAACTCCGTTGCCGGGGTGAAGCGACTCGATGTCTCCGTGGCTGCACGCTACAGCCACTACAGCGACTTTGGCGGCACGACGAACCCGAAGTACGGCTTGAACTGGGTGCCCTTCGACGGCCTGAAGCTGCGCGCAAGCTACGGGACGTCCTTCCACGCCCCGCAGCTCGCGGATGTGTACGGAATCGACACCCGCGCCGGCGGGGGCGGACCGGGCTCGCCGCCGCCCGGCTACACGCTGCCGCCAGGAACGCCGTATACCACCGCCTACATCGCCGGCGGCCGTTCGGGTCTGCAGCCGGAGACGGCCAAGAACGCCTCATTCGGCTTCGACTGGAAGCCGCAGGCGATGCCAGGCTTCAGCGCCTCACTGACCTACTTCCTGGTTCGCTTCACCAACGAGGTGCAGATCCCGCCACCGGGTGAGCTCTTCCTGGTGCCGGCGCTCGAGAGTCGATTCGCGTACATCAATCCGACGGGCAACCCGGCCGATCCGCTCGCGCCGCTCACTCCGGCGCAGATCGCCCAGGCTCTGAACGGCGTCAGGCTCACGGGCCTGCTGGCCACTACGCCGTTCCCGCCTTTGTACCAGATCATCGACCTGCGGCGGGCAAACATCGGCGCGACGTCGGTTGACGGTTGGGACTTCGATTTCGGCTGGCGTCACCCGGTTCCAAACGGACAGATCATGTTGGGCTTGAGCGGCGAATGGTTGACCGAGTTCGAGACGAACAGTGGTCCGGGAACCCCTTGGGCCGACAATCTGGTGAACGGCAACAGCTATCAGACCAGCGACACCAGTGCGTACAACGTCATTCCGTGGCACGTGCGCGGGACGATCGGCTGGCAGGCTGGTGCGGAGTTCATGACCCAGGCGAACCTGAACTACACCGGTCATTACAATTTCGGCTACGTGAGCAGCGCGGGCGAGCACAACATTCAGCAGGTCGGCTCGTTCTTCACGGTCGACTGGGAAGCGCAGTACTTCTTCCCGGACTCGAACAAGTACACGCAGGGACTGAGCGCGCAGCTGAACATCTACAACCTGCTCAGCCAGGCACCGCCGCTGGTCATGGTCGCGAACGGCTTCTCGCAGGAGTCGGCGAATCCGCTCGGGCGCTTCTTCCGCCTCAGCCTGAGCAAACGCTGGTAAGAGCATGGTCCCCGAAGGCATTGGGATAATCATGTACAATGTGATACCGAACGTCAGCCTTGCTCCTGATGTCGCGGCGGCGGCGCGCACCGGCGCAAAAGAACAGCTCAACAGCCAATCGCGGAGAATCCAGCGTGACCAATCGGCGTGATTTCCTTGTGGCTGCCGGAGCGGTTGCCGGCGCGATGAGTCTGCCACGTGTCGGTCTGGCCCGCGGGGCGAAGGTACCGCGATCGCCGCACGGCAAACCGCTCGCGGGAGTGTTTCCGATCGGCTGGACGCCCTGCAGGCCCGACGGCAAGCTCGATCAGCAGGCCATGGCGGCGCAGCGAAGCTTCCTCAACCGTGGCAAGGTCGCGGGCATCGCCTGGCCGCAGAACGCGAGCGGATGGGAAACCCTGTCGCCGCGGGAGTGGCACGAGGGCGCCGATGCGCTGCTTTCGGTGAAGGGCGGCGGGGCGGTGGTCCTCGGGGTACAGACCGTCGGGTTCGACATCAAGAGGTCGGCCGAGTACGCGCGCTACGCGGGATCGAAGGGTGCCGACGCCGTCATGTCGCTGACGCAGCCGGGCGCATCGGATACTGAGATCATTTCCTACTTCAAGACGCTGGCCGCCGCGTCAAATCTTCCATTGCTCGTGCAGGCCGTGGGTGACGTGAGTGTCGAGACATTGATCCGGTTGTCCGAGGCGGTGCCTTCTCTGGTCGCCGTCAAAGACGAGGCAGGGGATCCCCTGCAGCGCGCACCGCTTCTGCAGGCCGGCACGCACGATAAGCTCGAGAACTTCTCCGGCAGCGGCGGGCATACCTTTTTCGCCGAGCTCGACCTCGGATTCGAGGGCACCTGCCCGTATGTCGGCATGGCCGATGTTCTGCAGCGCTGCTTCGATCTCTACAAGGAGGGCCGCAAGGCGGAAGCGTTCGATGCGTTCGGCCGCTTCCTGGCGTTCAACTCGATTCCGCGCTCGAACGACTACGTTCTGGCGGCCCGGGATGTATTTCCGGAAGATGCCGTGATGCGGGCGAATCCGATGCCGGCGGGCATGAAGAAGGCGATGTTTCATCAGCCCACCGGTCCGATCACAGCGGCGCAGAAGGCGGAAATCCGTCGGGCTCTCAATGATTACATGAAGCCCTATCTGGTTGCCTGAGACGGCGCCGGCAATTTCCGGAGAGATCGAGCAATGAAATTCAAGCCGACTTCGTTGATAGGCGCCCTGTCCCTCGCATGCGCGTTCTGTGCGCTCACGCAGACGCCCATGCCGGCCATTGCGCAGACGGCATCCGTTGCCGCCCCCCACAAGCACAAGGGGCCGCCTGACGCGTTCCGTCCGCGTTTCCGCCACGTGCTCTACGTGCTGATGCCCGGCTCGCTGGAGCGCCCGGGCTGGCTGAACGGCATCGGTGCGATCGTTCTCGACCCCGAAAACGGCTACAGTTTCGTAAAGCGCATACCGACGTGGCAGTACGCTGCCAGCATGAGCCCGGAGCAGGTATCCGGAGTGGCGGCAAGCCCGGTGACCAATCTCATGTATGTAGCCGCCCGCGGCCGCCTGGGCGCCATCGATCTGGCCACCGACAAGATGGTGTGGTCGGTGACGCTCGACGGCCATTGTTGCGAGCGCCCGCAGGTCACCCCGGACGGGAAGATCGTGGTGGTCGGCGGAGACTTAAGGGATTACTGGTACGAAGTGGATGCGAAGACCGGTAGATTGATCGGCCTGCTGAACGCACCGGACAGCCAGGGATCGCACAATCTCAACCTGGGCCCGGAGGGCAAGCTCGCCTTCATGTCGCCCAACAACAAGGTGATGACGATCTCCGACATCGCGACGCGCAAGATCGTCAAGACCATCCGCTTTCCGGACAACATCCGCGTCTTCGTGCTGAACAAGGACGCGACGCGGATCTACTCCAACATCAATAATTTCCTGGGGTACGTGGTCGCGGATGTGAAGACCGGCAAGGTCATCCGGAAGGTCGAAGTGACGAGTGTCGACTGGCGCTCGAAGTGGTTCACCAGCCCGCGTCCGCGGGTGCCGCACGGCTGCCCCAGCCACGGCATCGCAATCACTCCGGACGGCAAGGAGATCTGGCTGGACGACGGCATGTTCAACAGGATCCACATCTTCTCGAATACCGATCACCCGCAGGAAATCGCCACCATCAACACGACGGCGGGACCCTTCTGGATCACGTTCGGCCTCGATGCGAAGTATGCGTACGTGTCCTCCGGCGACATCATCGACATCAAGACCCACAAGATAGTCGGGCAGATGCGGGATGAGTACGGTCATCCGATGTACAGCGAGAAGCTGCTCGACATGACGTTCATCAACGGCCACCTGCAGCGCGTCTCGAATCAGTTCGCAAACCAGTTCGGCGATTACGTGACGGCCTTCGAGGATGGCGTCGGCCCGCGGGTGACCCCCATGCCGGGGAGTGCGCCGATCACCCTCGGCCCGGCGCAACCCGGTCAGTGAACCTGCGCCGGCACCTCATGCATGAAAGAGTGCCGGTGAAGCTGTTTGGCGCAGCTGCCGCCTTCGGCGCCACGTGGATCCTCGCGGCTGGCTTCCCCCTCGCCGCGAGGGCTGCGGGCGCTGAAGGCGGCCGCTCATTGGCGCAGGAGTATCACTCGTTGCAGATGGTGTGCACGCAGTGCCATGTGCTCGAGCTCGTGAGGGATACGCCACGAAGCTATGAC
>DASYGA010000154.1:0-18657 GCA_036000265.1 Steroidobacteraceae bacterium
GATGTGGTGGGCCTGGCGGACTTCATCGCCTACATGAGCTACAAGCCCGAGTACCGCCGTCAGGAGGTGGCGGGCGAGAAGGGCTTCGGCGGCAAGATGCCGTTCGATGACCTGCAGGAATACCTGAAAGTCTCGCCGGTCAACTATGTCGCCGACATCCAGGCACCGCTCCTCGTGCTCGCGACCACGGGCGATGAGATCGCGCCGCTCGAGCTGCATTCCGGGCGGCTGATCCAGCTGCTCAAGGCCGATCACAAGGTATTCGAGTTGAAGATCTACGACAACGCGCCCGGCGGGCATATCTTTCTGCACGCGACACGCCGCAGCGCGCGGATGCGTATCGGCCGGCGCATCTTCGATTGGCTGGGGAAGTACCTGCAGTGACGGCGGTTGCGCCGCAGGGCGCCGCCGTCAGGGTAGCGCCGCGAGCACGCGTTGGAGGGTCGCAAACACGTGGGCAATCTGCTCCTCGTCGATGATGAGGGGCGGCGAGAGCAGCAGGGTATCGCCCGAGTTGCGTACCAGCATCCCCGCCTCGAAGCAGCGCTGACCGGCTTCGGCGCCGCGGACGCCGGCGGCGCCTTCCCTGGGCTCAAGATCGATGCCCGCGAGCAGCCCGATCGAGCGCACGTCGGACACGTGCCGTGCTCCCTTCAAGGAGTGGGCCGACAGCGCCCAGGCGGGCGCCAGTTTCCTGACACGCCCGAAGAGGTCCTCCTGCTCGTAGACCTCGATCGCGGCGATGGCCGCCGCGCAGGCGAGCGGATGTGCGCTGTAGGTGTAGCCGTGAAACAGCTCGATCTGGCTGGCCGGGCGGTCGGCCAGCGCCTGGAAGATGCCCTCGCGGGCGATCGTCGCGCCCATCGGGACCGATCCGTTGGTCAGCCCCTTCGCGCAGCAGATCATGTCCGGCGTGATGTCGAGGGCGCGGGCGGCGAACGGCGCGCCGAGGCGCCCAAAGCCGGTGATCACCTCATCGAAGATGAGCAGGATGCCGTGCCGGTCGCAGATCGCGCGCAGGCGCTCGAGGTATTGCTGCGGGGGCGGGTACACCCCGCCGGCGCCGATGACCGGCTCGACGATCACCGCGGCGACCGTCGCCGGATCATGGACGGTGGTCAGCAGGGATTCGAGCTCAGCGGCGAAATGCGAGCCGTGCTCAGGCTGGCCGGCGGTGAAGGCCGATCGGCGCGGATCGTAGGGCAGCGAGAGATGATCGACGTCGCCCAGGAGCGGCGTGAACTCGCGCTTGTGGCGGGCGAGGCCGCCGACGGAGAGTCCTCCCCATCCCACACCGTGATAGGCCTTGGCGCGGCCGATGAAGCGGATCCGGCCGCCCTCGCCGCGGGCGCGATGGTAGGCGCGGGCGATCTTGAGCGCCGTGTCGACCGCCTCCGATCCTGAATTGCTGAAGAAGACGCGGCTGAGGCCGGCCGGCGCGAGGCTCACCAGCCGGGTCGCAGCCTCGAAGGCGAGCGGGTGGCTCATGTTGAACGAGGAGACGAAATCGAGCTCCGCGGCCTGTGCCTGGATGGCACCCACGATCCGCGGGTGGGTGTGTCCGGCGTTCACGCACCAGAGCCCGGCAAGGGTATCGAGGATCCGGCGGCCTTCGGGAGTGAAGTAGTGCATGCCCTGCGCGCGGGCGAACAGCCGCGGCGAGTGCCGGAACGCGCGATTCGGCGTGAAGGGCATCCAAAAGGCATCCGGCGGCCTGGCGCTGGCGGACATGGCGGTGATCTCCTGCTGAGGCACCAGGCATCATACCGCAGATTGTTTTTTTATTTACGACAAAGCAATCCGCGCCGCCGGCGGCCCGAGGCACGAGCAGCGCGAGGCGAGCGGCCGTCCGTGGCCGTGAAGATCAGCGTGGCTGATTTGGCGCCGTCTGCAGGCCGTCGGCCGTGCGCCGCGCCTCGGGGCGCGAGCAGTCCGCCGCAGTCGCGTCGTTGCCGCCGCCGGTGGTATGGAACGCCTGCACCTGCTGGCTGAAGCAGCTCACGATCGAGGCGAGCCTGAGCAGGGCGGCGCCGCCCCGGTGCAGACTCGCGCTCTGCAGGTGTTGTGTGTCAGTGCCGGCGCTGCGCCCGCTGGCGGCTTCCTCGGCATCGAGACAGGACGCGTACGCCGCCACCTGCGCGCTGTAATCGCTCAGGTTGTCCCGTGCCGCACTCATCTCGTCTTTGCTGGCATGGGCGCCATCCGGGATCGCGAACGCCGGCTGCGGCGCGGGCCCGCAATCGGCATGGGCAATGGGCAGCGCGCCGGCGCAGAGCAGCAGCCCCGCGGCGATCATCGTCGTTCTGGTCATCGGATCTCATCCCCGTTGTTGGTGTTATATCAATGGCGCGCGCCGACGCCGGCGGCGCTTTGTTCTTCGTTGGCTGTGCACCGCGCCGCTCGGCGAGCAGGCGGTCCCTTCGTCCGGAACTCTAGCATGCGCGGCCGGCGGCGGGCCATCGGCGTGCGCCACCCGAGCTGCATTATGTCCAGCGGTTGGCGGCGGGCCGACCGCCCTCGATCGAGCTGCAGCGCGCGATGATTGCCCGGGGGCTGGAGCGCCGGCCGCCCTGGCAGACGCTCAAAAGCGGAACAGTGTCGTACCGTCCCGTGAACGCTGCGGCGGACATCGGATGCAGGCGGCGCGCATCCGTGGGGCGACGGGGACTCGCCGCGAGTAGACTTCCCGCATGCGCCCGCTCTCATTCCTGGACCGGGACCGCACGGTGGCCGGTCCTGGCTTCAACCGCTGGATGGTGCCGCCGGCCGCGCTCTGCGTGCATCTATGCATCGGGCAGGCATACGCCTTCAGCGTGTTCAACCTGCCGATGACCCGGCTCATCGGCGTTACCAATTCGGCCCATGGCGACTGGAAGCTCACGGACCTGGGCTGGATCTTCACGCTGGCGATCTTCTTTCTGGGCGTATCCGCGGCGGTGTTTGGCCGCTGGGTGGAAGAGGGTGGGCCGCGCCGCGCGATGTTCGCCGCGGCCCTGTGCTTCGGCGGCGGATTCCTGATCTCCGCGGCCGGAGTCTACGCCCACCAGATCTGGGTCATTTACCTCGGCTACGGCGTGCTCGGCGGCATCGGGCTGGGCGTCGGGTATATCTCTCCGGTATCGACGCTTATCAAGTGGTTTCCCGACAGACCGGGAATGGCGACCGGCATGGCCATCATGGGCTTTGGCGGCGGGGCACTCATCGCATCGCCGCTCTCGGTCTGGCTGATGGCCCGGTTCTCGACGCCGACTCACGTTGGCGTTGCGGAGTCGTTCATCGTGCTCGGAGTCGTCTACTTCATCTTCATGATGGTGGGCGCCGCCATCGTGCGGGTTCCGGCGCCCGGGTGGCGGCCGCAGGGCTGGAGTCCGCCGGCGCAGCAGCCCAAGCTGGTGACCCGCGCAAACGTGTACGTCTACCGGGCTCTGCGCACGCCCCAGTTCTGGCTCATCTGGTGGGTGCTGTGCCTGAATGTCACTGCCGGCATCGGCGTGCTTGGCCAGGCGTCGGCCATGAGCCAGGAGATGTTTCCGGGCAGGGTGAGCGCCGTGGCCGCGGCGGGCTTCGTCGGTCTCATGAGCCTCTTCAACATGGCGGGCCGGTTCCTGTGGGCTTCGGCTTCGGATGCGATCGGACGCAAGAACACGTATTTCTGCTTCTTCCTTTTCGGCACCGTGCTTTACGCGCTGGTGCCGAACACGGGCCGGGTAGGCAGTGTCGGCCTGTTCGTGCTCTTCTTCGTGATCATCATCAGCATGTACGGCGGCGGCTTCTCCACGCTGCCCGCCTACCTCGGGGACATGTTCGGCACGCGGTACGTCGGTGCGATTCATGGCCTGCTGCTCACCGCCTGGTCCGCGGCCGGAGTGTTCGGGCCGGTACTGGTCAACTACATACGCGCGTACGAGATCGCGCATGGCGTGCCCAAAGCGGATGCCTACAACGTGACCATGTATCTGATGGCGGCGCTGCTGGTCGTCGGCTTCTTCTGCAATCTGTTCGTACGTCCCGTACACGAGCGGCATCACATGCCCGCCGTCGAGGGCGAAGCGACGCTCTTGGCACAATGATCGCGGAGCACCCATGTCGAGCCAGCGCCCGAGCGGCACCCGTACCCTGCAGCTGATACTAGCGTGGAGCTTCGTCGGCATTCCGCTCCTCTGGGGCGTGCTGCAGACGCTGCGCAATGCCGTGAAGCTCTTTCATTGAACCGGATAATCATATGGCCGGAGACATGCCGGGCTTCGAAGAAGCGGCGCGCGCACTGTTTGCGATGGACGAGGGGCGCCTGCGCAAATGGGTCGGCGCGTGGCCGACCGATGTCCGCGACCACGTCATCGCCCTGGCATTGGGAGATTCTGCTCCATGAGCCGCAAACGGCGGCGCCTTGGCGGGTCCGGAGCTAGAGAGTTGTCGGCCCGCGCGCCACGGGGCCACGAGCCGCTCGGCCCGTGGCCCCGCGAAGCGGTCTCAAGAAGCCCGAACCTCGATCTTCCGCGGACGAAGTTCCGCGCGCTTCGGAATGCGCACGGTGAGCACGCCATCCTTGAGGCTCGCCTCGATCTTTCCGGTCTCGAGCTCGCCGCTCAACGAGAAGGTGCGGCGATAGAGGCCCGAGCGGATGTCGGCGTACAGCGCCTCCGCGTTCTCCGGGAGCTCGAGTTGCACCTGGCCTTCGACGATCAGGTTGTTACCATCGACACGCACGTTCAGGCGTTCCCTGGATACTCCGGGCATGTCGGCGCACAGAGTGATGCCCTCCTTGTCTTCCCAGATGTCCACCGGGGGACGGATCGGCGCCTCGCCGGCCTGCGCCCGTTGCGCCGCTGAGCCGGACGATGCCTGGGCCGCGGCAGCTGCGCCGTGCCGCGTGACTTCGGTGTTGGTTGCCATGTGAGCGACCTCCGCTTGGGTTTCAGTGGATCTCGATCTGGCGCGGCCGCGCGGACTCGCGCCGCTGAACTCCGATCTGCACGATGCCATCGGCATATTTTGCCTGCACCCGCTCCGGGTCGACGTCCTCGGGCAGGCTGATCACCCGCCGGAATTCGCCGGTGAAGCGCTCCTGGCGATAGTAGTCGGCTTCGCTGGCGAGCCCGCCGTCCCGCTTTCCCGCTACCGTGAGCAGATTCTGTTGTATCGAGATTTCGAGGCTCTTCGGGTCGATGCCGGGAGCGAACAGATACACGTCCAGCCGATCGGGTGTTTGACCGACATTGATCGCAGGGAAGCTTCCACGCGGCAGCGAACGGATCCCCAGGGGCGAGCTCCAGCTGCCGAAAAGCTCATCGACCTCCTGCTGCAACCGCCAGAGCTCGTCGAAGACCGAGCCCGGCATCGGCATACTCGACGGATTACCGAACATATCAGCACCTCCTATCGATTCAATGGGCCACTTGGGCGCGCTGAAGACTCGGGGCGAGCCGAAGAAATTCAAGACCTGCGCGCCAGAGCTGGCAGCTAAAGCCACGCTCGCGGTGACGGTCGCAGGGCCAGGAGGGAATCTCGCTACTCGCCAGCCCTCGCTTCCCGTAAGGGGATGCGCAGCCCGGAATCTCCGCCATGTCCCACCGCTACGATCTGGTCATCATTGGAACGGGCGCGGCTGCCGGGGCGGCAGCGACGCCGGTGCGCTCTGCCGGCTGGAATGTGGCCATCATCGACCATCGCCCCTTCGGCGGGACCTGCGCGCTGCGGGGCTGTGATCCCAAAAGGGTGCTGGCCGGGGCGGCCGAGACGATCGCCGGCCTGCGACGGATGCACGGCCGCGGCATCGAAGGTGGGTCGGAAATCGACTGGCGTGAGCTGCTGGCGTTCAAGCGCACGTTCACCGATCCCATCCCGCAGCAGCGTGCGACGAGCTATGCCGAGCGGGGAATCGACACCTTCCATGGCCGCGCCCGATTCACGGGCCGCAGCACACTCGCCGTCGACGGCAATGTGCTCGAAGGCCGTCACTTTCTCATTGCGGCCGGCGCCGAGCCGATCACTCTCGACATACCCGGCGAGGAGTATCTGGCCACACACGAGGAGTTTCTCTCGCTCGAGCAGCTGCCGCGGCGTCTCGCGCTGGTCGGAGGCGGTTACATCGCCGCGGAGTTCTCGCACATCGCGGCCCGGGCCGGCGCTCAGGTCACGGTGCTGCAGCGCGGCGAGCGTCTGCTCGAGCACTTCGACCCTGACCTCGTCGGATGGCTGACGGAGGCGTTTCGCCTCATCGGTGTGGAGGTGCGGACCCACACGGCCGTGGAAGCGATCGAGAAGATCGGCTCAGTCCATCGCGTACGGGCTCGCACCGGCTCGGGGCCGATCACGCTCGAGGCCGACTGCGTGATCCATGCCGCCGGCAGGGCTCCCGCGCTCGATGCGCTCGATCTGCAGGCCGGTGGCATCGCCGTGGAGCATGGGAAGCTTGCCCTCAATGAATTCCTGCAGAGCGTCTCCAATCCGGCGGTCTATGCCGCGGGCGATGCGGCCGGGGCCGGCCCACCGCTCACGCCGGTCGCAGCTCGCGATGGCGCCTTGGTTGCAGCCAACCTGCTCGAAGGCAACCGTCACAGACCGAGCTACGTCGGCGTCCCGAGTGTCGCCTTCACGGTGCCGCCGATCGCTGCGGTGGGCCTTACCGAGGCTGCTGCACGCGAGCGTGGCCTCGACGTGCGTGTGAGCTGCCGGAAGGCTTCGGACTGGTACACGGCGCGACGCGTCGCCGAGCCCGTATACGGTTTCAAGATCCTGATCGAGGCGAACGGCGGCCGGATCCTGGGCGCACACCTCGTCGGTCCCGCCGCGGAGGAGGTGATCAACCTGTTCGCTCTCGCCATTCGCCAGGGCATGACCGCAGAGGAGCTGAAGGCCGCGATCTTCGCCTATCCCACGGGCGCCTCGGACATCGGCAGCATGCTCTGAGTCCAGGGAACCGGCCGCGCGGGCGCAAGTTGAGATATCCCCCAAGCCTCTCGCCGCATTCCCATGCCCGAGCCTCCCGATCGTGAACTGCGACTGCCCCTCGCCGAGGAGCACGCGGCCGTGCACAAGCGCACGGTGGAGAAGGGACGCGTGCGGATCCGAACGGTTGCCGGGGAGACCACCCGCTGGTTGAGCGAGTCCCTCGAGAGCGAGCACGTGCTCGTCGAGCGCGTGCCGGTCAATCGCGAAGTCCAGAGCGTGCCTCCGGTACGGCAGGACGGAGATACGACGATCATTCCTCTCGTGGAGGAGATCCTGGTCGTCGAGCGGCGCTTGCTTCTCAAGGAGGAGTTGCACGTGCGCAAGGAGAAGCGGGTCAGGAGAGTCGAGGAGCCGATCAAGCTGCGGTCGATGGAGGCCGTGGTGGAACGTGATATGCGTCCGCCGGACACTGAGACCACTGGCAAAGGAGATCACGATGTCGACACGAACACTGACGGCGCTGTTTGATTCGCATGCGGAGGCCGAGCGGGGACGGCAGCAACTGGCGCAGATCGGGATATCCCCGGGAATGATCGAGATCATGGATCAAACGGCGGGCACGCAGACCGCACCGCGAGAGGAGAGCAGCTGGGAGAAATTCAAGCACTTGCTGATGTCGGACTCGGAGCGCTCGGAGTACGAGGAAGGGATACGCCGCGGCGGCTCGCTCCTGACCGCATCCGTCGACGATTCCCTGACCGAGCGCACCGTAGCGGCGCTCGAGCAATGCCATCCCATCGATATCAGCGAGCGCGCCGCCGAGTGGCGCAAGTCGGGCTGGAGCAGCCCACTGCAGTCCACGCCCGCGGCGGGCACAGCCCGCGGGCGATCGGACGGCGAGTGCGAGGAAGTGATTCCGGTCGCAGAGGAGCAACTGCGGGTGAGCAAACGGCAGGTGGAGCGGGGCGGAGTGCGCGTGCGCGCCTACGTCGTCGAGCAGCCCGTGCAGGAAGACGTGCGGCTGCGGGAGGAGCACGTGGATGTGGAGCGGCGCCCGGCGACCCAGACGAGTGCCGCGGGCCGGGATGATCTGCTCAAGGAGCGCACCGTGGAAATGCGCGAGCGCGGCGAAGAGCCCGTCATTCAGAAGGAGACGCGAGTCAAGGAAGAGGTGGCCATACGCAAGCATGCCGAGGAGCGGGTGCAGCCGGTGAAGGAGACCGTGCGGCGCACGCAGGTGGATATCGAGGACAATCACGGGCGCATCAGCCAGCCCGGGAGCGGTGCACCGAAGGGTGCCGAGAGCCGCACGCCCCGTCACTAGTCAGCAGGAGCCCGGCCGCCGGCGCGAAAGCGCAGGCGGCGCCGGCCGGCCATATCGCGGATAATGGCCGCCATGAAAGCTGCCCCTGTCAGGGTGACGCGCAGCCACGCCAAGGCCATCTGGCTGCGCGCTCAACGGTTGGATGTCGATGCGCCCTTCGGCGGTGGCCCAGAGGCTACCCCGGCCGCTGTGCGCCACCTCGGTTATGTGCAGATCGACACCATCCACGTCATCGAGAGGTGCCACCACCACATTCTCTATACGCGTATTCCGGACTACCGGCGCGAGCACTTGCAGCGCGCGCAGGCCACGGAGCGGCGCATTTTCGAGTACTGGACCCATGCGCTCGCCTACCTGCCGGTCGATGACTTCAGGTACTACGTGCGCGCCATGCGCGAGGGACCGCGCAGCCACGGTCGATGGTTCGCATCAGTTGCACCGGCGGATGTGCGCAGGGTGCTCGCGCGCATCCGGCGCGGCGGCGCACTCACGATCCGCGACATCGACGATGATGTGCTGGTGGAGAAGGATCACCCTTGGGCGAGTAGGAAGCCCTCCAAGCGCGCGCTGCAGCTCGCCTTCTTCAAGGGGCAAGTCACGGTCAGCCAGCGCACCGGGATGCTGAAGTCCTACGACCTGGTGACCAGGCACTTCCGCTGGGAGCGGCTGCCGGCAGCCGCCACGCTGCCGGAGTCATTGAATTATCTGCTGGACAGGGCGTTGCGCTCGCAAGGCCTGGTGAGCCTGGATTCGGTCTGTTATGGCCGCGTTGCGCCCAGGCCGGCGATCGGGCGCCTGATCGAGGGGAGGGTGCGCCGCGGCGAGCTGGTAGCCGTCGATTTCGAGGGAGCGGGCCCCTGTGCGCATTGGATGCGACCAGAGACTCTCGATCCCGGGCTGGAACCCGACCCCTTCAGGGTCCACATCCTCTCGCCGTTCGATCCGCTCGTCTGCCAGCGCAAGCGGCTGCAGCTCTTTTTCGACTACGAGCACCGCTTCGAGGCCTACCTTCCCGCCGCTCGAAGGGTGCTCGGCTACTTCGCATGCCCGGTGCTCGCGGGCGACCGCATCGTCGCCGCCCTCGACCTCAAGACGGACCGGGTCCTGCGCCGATTGCGCGTGCAGAAGTGGACGTGGATGCTCAAGCGTCCGGGGCGGGTGCTGCAGGCGGCGGTCGATGCCGCGCTGCACTCGTTCGAGCGGTTTCAGCTGGCGGACTGAGCCGGCGCAGATACCGGGGCTGATCGGCGGTCAGGCTGCCGACCTCAAAAGGTCCTTGACATGGGGCTACCGGCAGGGCAGGTTGAGGCTCGGCCGGTACCTTCCCCATAACGAGAATACACGTAACGGCGATGAGCACGCTGGGCCGAGACGGGTCCTCGGGAACTCCGTCCGGCGCGTACCCTGAACTCATCGCAACATAACAGCTGCAAAGCGAAGCTCCGCAGGGCGCGTCAACGCGCAATGGTGAACGCAATCGTAATTTCAACAGCTGGTGCGGCGTTCGCCGTCATGGCAATGCTTCCGTGAGCGCCGCGATCCAAGGCCTGCCGGTGACCACGCTGGACGATGACGCCTGGGACGATCTGCTCAGCTTCATCGAGGAGCGCCGCGTCATTCCGATAGTCGGCCCCGAGCTGCTCCAGGTCACGACCGAGCGCGGGCCGCGGCTGCTCTACGACTGGCTCGCGGAAAAGCTCGCGGCGAGGCTGAACGTCCCTGTCGACGAGCTGCCACACGCCTATACGCTGAATGACGTGGTCTGCTGGTTTCTCGCCGCGCGCGGACGGCGCGAGGAAGCTTATGTACGCCTGCGCGGAATCGTCAAGGACGGCAACTTCGAGCCCTCGCCCGCCTTGCGCCGCCTGGCCTCGATCAACGACTTCGATCTGTTCGTGTCGACGACGTTCGACTCGCTGCTGGAAACTGCGATCAACCAGGAGCGCTTCGGCGGAGCGCCGTCCACGGAGGTGCTGTCGTACGCGCCAAACCGCGTTGCTGACCTGCCGTCAGAGCGCGATCAGTTGCAGCGTCCGGTCGTCTATCACCTGTTCGGGCGGTTGTCGGCCTCGCCAACCTACGTGATCTCGGACGAGGATCTGCTCGAGTTCATCTGCGCGCTGCAGAGCGAGCATCTGGCGCCGGAAAGGCTGTTCCACGAGCTCGAGCACAATCATCTGCTGTTCATCGGCAGCAGCTTCACCAACTGGCTGGCGCGGCTGTTCCTGCGGATGGCGAAACGCCAGCGGCTGTCCGATCCGCGCGATGTCGGCGAGGTGCTCGCCGGCGACCATACGGACGAGGATGACCGCCTGATCGCTTTCCTGCAGCAGGTCAGCGTGCGGACCCGGATCTATATCGGCGCGGAGCGCTTCGTCGATGAGCTGCACAGGCGCTGGACCGCGCGGCAAAAGTCCTCCGCGCATGCGCCGGCCGCGGCGCCGGCGCGCTTTGCGCCGCCCGCACGCGAGATGCCGGATCAGGCGGTGTTCCTCAGCTATGCGCGCGAGGACCTGCCTGCCGTGCAGCGGATCAAGGCGGGCCTGGAGGCCGCCGGCATCACCACCTGGTTCGACATCGACAGGCTGGAGATCGGCGATGATTACGACCGCAAGATCCAGCGCAATATCGCGCGCTGCTCCTACTTCGTGCCGGTGATCTCGGCCACCACACAGCGGCGTCTGGAAGCGTATTTCCGCCGCGAGTGGAGCTATGCGATCGACCGCGCCCGCAACATGGCGGACGGCGCGGTATTCATCCTCCCGGTCACCATCGATGCGACGAGCCCGTCCGAGGCGCTGGTGCCCGAGAAATTCAAGGCGCTGCACTTCTCGCCGCTGCCGGGCGGCGCGGTGGCGCCGGAGTTCGCGCAGCGGCTGGGTGATTTCATGCGGGCACGGCAATGAACGACGCGGTCCTCGAGCACGCCGCCCATTCGGCCGATGCGCCGATGCTGGATGAGCGCAATCCCTGGCTCGGTCTGATCTCGTTCACCGAGGAGACGCGCGATTACTTCTACGGCCGCGAGGAGGAGACCGCCGAGCTCGCGCGGCGCGTGCAGCGCAAGCTCCTGACGGTGCTGTTCGGCCAGTCGGGCCTCGGCAAGACTTCGATCCTGCGCGCCGGACTCGTGCCGCGCCTGCGCGGTCATGGCTACTGCCCGGTTTACGTACGCATCGATTACGCGCAGAGCGCGCCGGAGCCCGCCGAGCAGATCAAGACGGCCATCGCCGAGGCGGCGCGCCGCTCGGGCGAATGGACCCGGACCGGCGTGGCCGTCCAGGGCGAGTCGTTATGGGAGTTCCTGCACCATCGCGACGACGTGCTGCGCGACGAGCATGGCGCGACGCTGATTCCCTTGCTGATCTTCGATCAGTTCGAGGAGATCTTCACGCTGGCGCAGGGCGATGAATTCGGCCGTGCACGCGCGCAGCGCTTCATCGCCGACCTCGCCGATCTGGTCGAGAACCGTCCGCCAAAGGCCTTCGAGGCGCGTCTGGAGGCCGATGATGCCGCGGCCGAGCGCTTCGATTTCGCGCGCAGTGATTACCGTGTGCTGATCGCGCTGCGCGAGGACTATCTTGCGCCGCTCGAGAGCTTGAAAGCGGTCATGCCGAGCGTGACACAGAACCGGCTGCGGCTCGCGCCGATGACCGGCACACAGGCGATGGCGGCGGTGCTCAAGCCCGGCAAGCGGCTCGTCACCGAGGAGGTCGCCGCGGCGATCGTGCGCTTCGTCGCCGGCGGCACCGAGATCGAGCACTCCGAGGTGGAGCCCTCGCTCCTCAGCCTGATCTGCCGCGAGCTCAACGATGCGCGGATCGCGCAGCATCGCAACGAGATCTCGCTCGACCTCCTGGCCGGCTCGCACGCCACCATTCTTTCGAACTTCTATGAGCGCGCCCTCGCCGACCAGCCGGCGGCGGTCCGGCGGATCATCGAGGACGAGCTGCTGACCGAGTCGGGTTTTCGCGAGAACGTCGCCGAGGAGCGCGTCCGCAACTCGTTCATCGCGGCCGGCGCCTCGCCGGCGGCGCTGGCCACGCTGGTCAACCGCCGGCTGCTGCGGATCGAGGAACGGCTCGATGTGCGTCGGGTCGAGCTCACCCATGACGTGCTCTGCGGTGTCGTCAAGGCGAGCCGCGATCTGCGCAAGGAGCGGGAAGCGCTCGAGGCCACCGAGCGGCTGCTGGCCGAGCAGCGCGAGCGGGAGCGCGCCGCACGGCGCCAGCTCGTGCAGGCACGCAAGGTGGCCGCGGTCTGTGTGCTGCTTGCGGTCGGTGCGCTCGCTGCGGCGGTGTTCGGCTTCGTCAGTACGCGCCGAGCCCAGCGCGCCGAGCGCGAGGCGCAGCAGACGCGTGCCGAAGCGCTTCAGGCACGCAGCCAGGCCGAGCACCTGCTCGGGTATCTGTCGGATCATTTCGTCCGCGAGCTCGAGAGCTTCGGCCGGCTCAGCGTCATCGCCGAGTTCGCGCAGCGCCAGATCGAGTATTTTGGCAGGCTCCCGCCCGATCTGAAGGATGGAGAGACCGTCCGCAATGGCGCGCTCGCGATGCTCTACTACGCCCGGGCGGAGCGTCTCGCAGGCAATCTCGCAGCGGCGCGCAAGAGCGCCGATGAGGCAGTTGGCCTGCTCGAGAATCTGCGCAGCGGCGGCGACCGCTCGGATTCCACGACCATCGCGCTGGCGATGGGAACCACGGTTCAGGCGACGATCCTCGACAATGAGTTCAGCCCCAAAGCGGCGGCCTACGCACAGCGAGCCGCCGCTCTCCTCGAGCCCCTGGCGACCGGACCGCATGCTTCGCTCGCGGCACAGGAGGCGTACGTCGATGCGCTCGTACGCGTCGGCTTCGAGGAGGTCAATGCTGCTGAGTATGACAAGTCGCTCAGTACGCTCGATGAGGTAAAGCGGATCGCGATCGCGGACGGCGCGAGGACGCTGGCGCACGTCGACATGGCCGCGCAGTACGCCGAGGCAACCGCGTGGCAGGTCGGGGACTTGCTCTCGCTCGGCCGAGACGATGAGGCGTTGCGCGTCGGCGGGGACGGGGACGAGGTGGCCGACAAGCTGCTCGAACAGCGGCCCGGATACCGGCTCGCGCTGCACGCGACCCAGGTCATCGACTCGGACCTCGGGAACTCGCTGACCACCGAGCTCAAGCCCCGCGAATCACTGCCGTTCCTGCAGCGCGGGCTTGCGACCTCGATGACGATGATACATCTCGATCCGAGCAACACGATTACCCGCAACAATCTCGCTGTGGTGCATGCGGCAATGGGGGACGCGTACTGGGCGACGGGCAGCCTTCGAAAGGCAATAACTTATTACCGGCTGGCGGCAACCGACCAGGATGCGGCGATCGCCGGTGGCCCCCAGTTCGCCCTTTTGCAGCGGCTCTACGCGTGGCTTGCGGCGTACCACAGTGCGAGCACCGGCGATTTCGCCGGCGCGCTGTCGGCACTGGCGCCGAGTGCGGCTGAGAAGGCGGCGCTCGCCCGCGCCCAGGCAAAAGGCGGCTTCGCCGCCGCGCTGGCGTTCTGCTCGCCGACCTTGGCTGCGGGCGACATCGCCTTCGAGCGCGGCGACACCGCGACGGCTGTGCGGCTCGCCGGCGCCGCGATGTCACGCATGCGGGCGACGCATCCCGACGGCGGCACGCAAAAGAGCATCCATGATTCGTTCCTCGGCGGCAGCCTGCTGGTGCTCGGCGAGGCGCAGACCGTCGGCGGCGATTACGCGGCGGCGGCGAGCAGCTTGCGCACGGCGCTGGCCAGCCGCAAAGCGGTCGGCGATCACAACATCGACGAGCAGCGCGACATCGGCCAGATCTCGACCTGGCTGGCGCTCACACTCGCCCGGCAACACCGGCTGCCCGAGGCGAAAGCCACGATCGGGCCGGTGATCGCGCTGCAGCGCGGCCTCGCCGCGCGCAATCACGGCGACGAATGGCAGCACGTCGAGCTGGCGGCGGCGCTGTATACGGATGCACTCGCGTCGCCCAACAGCCGCTCGGGTCTGCTGCGCGAAGCCGCAGCGCTGCTGAGTCATCTGCCAGCCGAGATGCGCGCGACCACCACCGTGCGTCGCTGGAGCGGCTGGATCGCGGAGGCGAAGCAGGGACGAGCTTGACAGGATCCGCGGAGCTTACCGAAGCTCCGTATTGACGAAACCCGGGCTTCGCGGGTTGCGCATTTGGGGGACAGACGACAGGTTGCCGTGGCTCACCCGGTCTGTTCTTCCCGGCCGAGACGCCGGCGGACCGCTTCTTCCCGTGCATCGTCGATGACCTGGATGACGCTAGTGGCGTCGACCGCTGGCTCGTCCAGGATGAAGACCCCGGTGAGGGGGCTGCCCGGGTGCAGCTCACCCTGCTCGTAGAGCGCCCACATCTCGCGGGCGAACTCGGTTTGCAGCAACTCTGGCGCAAAGCGGCCGAGCGTTGACCTGATGTTGTTGATGTCGCGCTCGAGCATGGCGAAAGCGGCGTTGTTGCCCGCGGCATTGACGATCTGAGGCAGGTCGATGATGACGGGTCCCTGCGGCGACAGCAGGATGTTGAACTCCGAGAGGTCGCCGTGGATGAGCCCCAGGCTCAGCATGCAGACGATCTGCCGCATGAGAAAGCCATGATATTCGCGCGCGACTTCCGGCGAGAGCGCCACGTCACCCAGCCGCGGCGCCGGGTTTCCCGACTCGTCCGTGACCAGCTCCATGATCAACACGCCGTTGAAATCGCCGAAGGGCCGGGGAACGCGCACGTCGGCTGCCGCCAGGCGGTAGAGCGCCTCGATCTCGGCGTTCTTCCACTCGTTCTCCTGCTCTTTGCGGCCGAAGCGGCTGCCGCGGCTCATGGCGCGGGTTTCGCGGCTGCCGCGTACCTTGCGCCCCTCCTGGTATTGCGCGCGCCTCTGGAAGCTGCGCTGGGTCATGTCCCGATAGACCTTCGCGCAGCGCAGGTGGGTACCCGAGCGCACGATGTACACGGTGGCTTCCTTGCCGCTCTTCAGTGAACGCACGACCTCGTCGATGACGCCGTCGTCTATGAGTGGCTGCAGGCCTTTGGGAACTTTCATGCTCTTCGTGGGCGCGGTATTTTCGGCCCGCGAAGCTCGTTTGGGAGGGTGCGCGTAAGCCAGCGCGTCGAGGACGTGAATTCACCAGTGTAGCATACCCGGGGGACGCCTTGCCGCGACCGGACGCGAGGGGCGAGGACCATGCTGCGCCAAGGGAAGGAGCGCATCCGCTCAGCATGCGATCGACGTTGGATGCGCAACAGCCGGAAGCTGCGTATTTAGGGCTTCGCGGCGCAAATGTGTCGCCTAGACAACGACAGCAGCCGCCGCCATGGCGAAGCTGCCGGCAGGCGCAAGGGAACTCCATGGGCGGCGTGGCGCTCGAAATACCCTACTCACGTCGCATGATGCCGACCGACATTCTGTTACGCTGAGCACTGTTTCGATAATTATGATTGCTAAGGCGCGGGGTTTTCCTATTGGCATCGATCGAGTGCGTCCGCCAGCAGAAAGGGGCAATGATAAGGCAGCATGCCCAGTCCAGCGACATCGCCGGGACAAGGGAATTCCTGGTGACGCTGGTACCCCTGGCACTGCTTTGGTGGGGCGCCGTGGCGGCTGCCGCAGTCTCTTACTGGCTCGTCGCGGCCTGCGTGCCGCTGATCACCCTGTTCACTCTGCGCGTATTCGCACTCATGCACGAGTGCGGTCATGGCAGTTTGTTCCGCAGTTGCTGGCTCAACCGTGCAGCCGGGTTTGTCCTCGGGGTCGTCGCTGGCATGCCGCAGTACGTCTGGTCGCAACACCATAACTACCATCATGCGCACAACGGTGACTGGGAAAAGTACCGCGGTCCCTACGCGACACTGTCAGTGGATGAATATGCGGCCCTGAGCCGCGCGCGGCAGCGCCTGTACAGGCAGAAATGCAGCGCCCCGATGGCGCCTGTCGCCGGGCTCATCTACCTGATCATCAATCCGCGCCTGACCTGGATGAAAGGCACGGTAGGGCTCCTGGTCTGGGTTATCCGCCAAAAGCTGCAGCATCCCGGCATATCGCTGCGAGCGCATGCCGCGAGCTATAAAACCCGCTACTGGAAGACGGCCCGAGAGTACCGGCACATGTTGTGGAACAACCTCGTGCTGCTGAGCCTCTGGGCTGCGATGTCCTGGGCGTGCGGTGCAACGTTCTTCTTCACCGTCTATCTGCTCAGCGTATCGATTGCCGGTGCCATCGGGATCATGCTGTTCACCGTGCAGCATAATTTCGAGCATGCCTATGCGACTGATAGCGAGCATTGGGACCACGACACCGGGGCGATCGCGGGCACGAGCTTTCTGGTGCTCCCGGGCTGGATGAACTGGTTTACCTCGAATATCGGTTACCACCACATCCATCATTTGTCGGCCAGCATTCCGGGCTACCGCCTGCGCAGGTGCCACGCCGAATACCAGAGTCTGTACGATGATGTCACCCGGTTGACGCTGTCGCAGGTTCATGCCGCGCTCAAATGCATCCTGTGGGACCGCGCCGCGAGCCGGATCATCACCGTGGCCGAATATCGCCAGCAGGTTTGAACGAGCGGCCCGGCACCGGCCGCGGCTCAACCCCCTCCGACCTGCACCGCCAGCATGGAGATCGAGCCGCCGTCGACCCCCTCCACCGGGAAGCGAACCCGCTCGCCTTCGCGCCTGGTGCCGAGCACGTAGAGCAGCGGCAGGTAATGATCGGGCGTTGGGATCGAGAGCACCGCGTCCGGTCCCAGTCTCTCGTAATCGACGAGCGGCGCGAGGTCGCCGGCCAGCATCAGCTGCCGGGCCGCAGTCTCGAAGCGCACGGCCCAATCGTAGGGACTGCGCGAGTGCTCGCCCCATCCATAGGCGTGGAGATTGTGCACGAGATTTCCGCTGCCGATGATCAGGACGCCTTCCTCTCGCAGCGGAGCGAGCTTCTCGCCAATCGCAAAATGAAATGCAGCTGGCCGGGTCTCATCGATGCTGAGCTGCACCACTGGAATATCCGCCGCCGGGTAGACATGACGGAGCACCGACCATGTTCCGTGATCCAGGCCCCAGGAATGATCCGATCTTACCTCCAGAGGTGACAGCAGTTGCTGAACCCGCTGCGCCAATACGGGATCGCCGGGCGCGGGATACCGGACCTGATACAGCTCCGGCGGAAAGCCGCCGAAGTCGTGGATCGTCCTTGGAGCTGTAGAGATCGTGACAGCGGTTGCGGCGACGTACCAGTGAGCGGAGATGGCGAGGATGGATTTTGGCTTCGGCGTGGTCTGCCCGATGCGGCGCCACGCTTCGGTATAGTCGTTGTGCGTGACGGCATTCATCGGATTGCCGTGGCCGAAAAAGAGTGCGGGCAGCATTCGGTTCACCTCGACTCGTTATCGTGCCGGTAAGACGACGAGGGTCCCCGGTGCGACGGTGTCGCCGCGCCCGCAGCTACGCGGCCAGGGGATGTGCTGCCAGGTACTCGTCGAAGGTCCCGGCGAAATCCTCGATCGTCCCGTCGGATTTCAGCTCGATGATGCGCTTCGCCAGGCCGCCGATGAATTCCCGGTCGTGGGACACGAAAACCAGCGTTCCGGGATACAGCTCGAGCGCTGTCTGCAGAGACTCGATGGTTTCCATGTCCATATGATTCGTGGGCTCGTCCATGACCAGTACGTTCGGCTTGGTCAGAATCAGCTTGCCGTAGATCATGCGGCCCTTCTCGCCGCCCGACAGCACCTTCACCGATTTCTTCACTTCATCGCCGGAAAACAGGAGTCGCCCCAGCGTGGCGCGCACGATCATGTCATCGTCCGCCTTGCCCGTCCACTCCGACATCCAGGTGAACAAGTCGACCTTCTCGGCGAAGTCCGCCTGCGCATCCTGCGGCATGTACCCGGGCTCGGCGTTCTCCGCCCAGGTGACCCGGCCCGCCGTGGGTTTCAGCTCGCCGACCAAGCAGCGCGCCAGCGTCGTTTTGCCTACCCCGTTGGCGCCGATGATGGCAATCCGCTCGCCGGCGCGGATGTTGAAGCTCACTTTCTTGAGAACCTCGACGTCCGAGCCCGGATATCGGAATGAGAGAGCGTCGACGGAGACGGCGGAGTGGAACAGCTTCTTGCGCTGCTCGAAGCGGATGTATGGGTTCTGCCGCGATGAAGGCCGCACCTCTTCGAGCTTGATCTTCTCGAGCTCTCTGCGGCGCGAGGTCGCCTGGCGTGCCTTGGAAGCGTTGGCCGAAAAGCGGCGCACGAATTCCTGCAGATCCGAGATGCGGTCCTGCGCCTTGGCATTCGTGGCCTCGACGCGCTGGCGTGCCTGGAGCGAGGCCAGCATGAAGTCGTCGTAGTTCCCCGGATAGACCTTCAGTTGCTGGAAATCGAGGTCCGCGATGTGCGTGCACACCTGGTTCAGGAACCG
>DASYGA010000245.1:0-5764 GCA_036000265.1 Steroidobacteraceae bacterium
CGATCAGGCCGATGGCCTGGGGCTCTACGCCCGCCACCTGCTCAACCATCTGGTGAGCCTCGATTGCGGCTCACGCTATGTGATCTTCCTCGCCAGCCCCGCGGCGCGCACGCTCTTCGCGGACGCGAGGAATGTCGAGACCTGTGTGCTCGCATCGGGCAACCGCCTGATCTGGGATCAGGTGCTCGTCCCCCGGGCGGTGCGCCGCTTCGGTATCGATCTCCTCTTCAACCCGAAATTCTCACTGCCTCTCATCTGCTCCGTGCCGGGGGTGTTCATCCTCCAGAGCTCCGACTGGTACGTGAACCCGGGGAACTATCCCTGGTGGGACAACATTTACATCCGTGCCATGCTGCCGCTTTACTGCCGCAAGGCGCGGGCCATCCTGGCGATCTCGCAGGCGGCGCTCGATGATCTTGCCCGCCACGGGCTGAAGCTCCCCGGCGCGACGGTGACCCATGCCGGTATCGGCCCGCGCTTCACCGCGGAGGCCGATCCGGCGGAGCTGTCGCGGTTTCGCAGCGACCATGGCCTGCCGGAGCGCTTCATTCTCACGGTCGCCCGCGTGCTGCACACGGGCGATTGCCGCCTGCCGGAATATCCGGGCGGCAACAACGAGCGGCTGCTGCGCGCCTATCGCCAGTACCGCCGCCGGGCGCGCGACCCGCTGCCGCTCGTCGTCGCGGGCAAGCGCGTGCGGGAGTATCTGCTGGCACACGGTTTCGCTGCGGCCGATCTGGAGGGTGTGCATTTCATGGGCTTCGTGCCGAACGAGCGGCTGCACGCCGCCTATCAGCTCGCCGAGTGCTTCGTGCTCGCAACGCTGTGCGAGAGCTTTGGCCTGCCGATCCTCGAGGCGCTCGCCACCGGTTGCCCGGCCATCGTGCCCAATACCTGTGCCGGCCCTGAGGTTGCAGGCTCGGCCGCGCGGCTGATCGACCCTTACAGCGAGGAAGACCTGACGCGGGCGCTCCTCGAAGTCACCGGCTCGCAGGCGCTCAGGCAGCAGATGCGCGCTGCGGGAATCGAGCGCGCGCGCCGCTTCGGCTGGCCGCAGGCCGCCCGCCGCGTTCTGGAGGCGTTCGACCTGGCGCTGTCGGCGAATCGATCACAGCCCAGCGCCGCGGCGCTGCGCCGCTAGCAAACGAGCTGGCGAACGATAACGGGGAGTCAGTCATGTGCGGTATATGCGGGTTCAACTGGAGCGATGAGCGCCTGATCGAGCGGATGAAGGCACGGCTGGTCCACCGCGGCCCGGATGATCACGGCAGCCACGTGGCGGAGGGGGTGTCTTTCGGCCATCGCCGGCTCAGCATCGTCGATCTCAGCGACGCCGGACGACAGCCGCTCTGCAACGAGGACGGCACCGTCTGGATCACCTTCAACGGGGAGATCTACAACCATCTGGAGTTGCGCGCGCGGCTGCAGGCCAAGGGTCATATCTTCCGCAGCCGCACGGACACCGAGGCCATCGTGCATGCGTACGAGGAGTATGGCCTCGACTTCGCCCGTCACCTCACCGGCATGTTCGCGCTCGCCATCTGGGATGCACCGCGGCGGCGCCTGGTGCTGGCGCGCGACCGGCTGGGCCTGAAGCCCCTCTACTACACATTGGAGGGCGGCCGGCTGCGGTTCGCCTCGGAGATCAAAGCCCTGCTCGAGGATCCAACCCTGCCGCGGGCGCTGCATCGGCAGGGTCTGCTCGACCTCCTCGGATACGAGTTCGTACCGGCGCCGGCGACCCTGTTCGAGGGCGTGCGCAAGCTCCTTCCAGGCTGCATCCTCACCCTGGAAGCAGACGGGCGCTCGCGACTCACCCGCTACTGGTCGCTCGAGCCCCGGGAGGTCGAGGGCGGCGAGGAGATGCTGGCCGAGCTGCTGGAGCGCTCCTGTGCCGAGCACACCATGAGCGACGTACCGCTCGGCGCCTTCCTCTCGGGCGGAGTCGACTCGAGCACGGTCGTCAGCTTTCTCAGCCGCTCCCTGCCCGCCGGCCTGCAGACCTTCGCGCTCGGCTATCGCGAGGCTTCCTTCAGCGAGCTCGAGTACGCGCGCCTCGTGGCCGAGCACTTCCACACCCGGCACACCGAGCTGCTGGTGCGTCCGGTCGATGCGCAGGCGATCGAGCGCTCGGTCTGGCACCTGGATGAGCCGACCACCGATCCTTCGAACCTCCCCTTCATGCTGATCTGCGCGGAGGCGCGCCGCTACGTCAAGGTGTGCCTGAGCGGCGACGGCGGTGATGAGCTCCTCATGGGCTACGATCGCTTCCGGGCGAGCAAGGCCAACTCCTGGCTCGACCGGCTGCCGCTGCCGCAGCGGCAGCGCCTCTACCGCGCGGTCGTGGCATGCCTGCCCGACAACGAGCGCAAGAAGGGCGCGAGCAACGTCCTCAAGCGCTTCCTCCAGGGGGCGCTCTTGAGCGCGGACGGCGAGCACATCCGCTGGCAGTACTTCAGCGATCCGGCACGGTCCGCCGAGATCCTCCAGCCCGGGTTCCTGCGCGACATCGACACGGACCCCTTCACGCCGGTGAAGCGCTGGTCCGCGCAGGCGCCGAGGGAGCGCGGGCGGCGGGAGCAGTACGTCGAGCTCAACACGGTGCTGCCGGACAGCGTGCTCATGAAGGTGGACAAGATGTCGATGGCCTGCGGCCTCGAGGTGCGGCCGCCGTTCCTCGACCATCGGGTGGTCGAGTACTGTTACTCGCTGCCGACCCACTTGAAGCTGCACGGCCTCACCACCAAGTGGCTGTTGAAGCACGCCATGCGCCAGCGCCTGCCGCCCGGCATCGCGATGCGCCCGAAGCAGGGCTTCAGCATTCCGATGAAGAACTGGATTCGCGGCGAGCTGTTTGAGCTCACGCGCGATTCGGTGTTCTCATCGCCGCTCGTCACGGAGCACTTCCGCCGCGACGCCCTGGAGCGGCTCTGGGGTGAGCATCAGTCCCGGCGACACAACCACAGTCACCTCTTCTGGACTCTGCTCAACCTCGCACTGTGGGAGCGGCAGTTCCTGCGACCCGCGTCCGCGGCAACGCCGCAGCTCGAGGCCGGCCCCGCTCTGCGGGCGGCCTCCTGATGCTGCAGGCGCTGCTGCGCTCCCCTTCTCTGCGCACGGCCGCCGCCATGGGAGTGGGCGGCGTGTGCTTCAGCGTCGGCGGCTTGATACTCGCGCGGGAGCTGCCGACCCAGGAGTACGCCCTCGTCTCCCTCGTGCTCGGCATCATCGCGGTGGCGGGAAACACGGCGCCCATGGGTCTCGACCAGGTGGTGCTGCGCCGCGGTATCCCGCTCGATGCCCGCTGGCGGCACGCAAGTCTCGGCGCATCGCTGGTGACGGCGCTCGCAGCCGGTGGGCTCTCCGGCCTCATCTATCATCTGTCGACGGCGCTGATGGCGAGCGTCGCCGTGATGACTTTCACCATGGGTATCGCGCAATCGGTCGGCGCCCATTTCCAGGGTCAGCGCCATTTCGGCATCGCGGTGTGGGTGCTGCAGCTCCTGAACGGCACGATTGCGCTGATCGCGCTCGTGACGGCTGCCCTGGGGCTCGTCAGCGCCACCGCGGTCTGCGGCTTGATGAGCGTCACTGCGGTGATCGGCGCGGCCGCCGTCTGGTGGCGGGTGATCCGTGTTGGCAACGCAGATAGCCGTCAGCTCTCCCCCTGGAAGGCGCGCGGTGAGGCCGCGTCGCTAGCGACCACGCAGGCGGGGGGCTCGACGTTCATCCAGGCGGAGCGGCTGCTGGTGGGGCCGACGGTCGGCCTGCACGACCTTGCGACCTACGGTGTCCTCGCGGCATTTGTCAGCTCGCCGTTTCGACTGCTGCAGGCCGCAGTGCAATTCACGCTCATCCCGCGGCTGCGCGAGGCGCGTGACGCCAAGGCGCGGCGCGCGCTGATACGGCGCGAGGCCGCCCTCATCGCCGTGCCGCTTGCGGCCGGGTCTGCGGCTCTCTGGCTGGTGGCACCGCCGCTCGCCCACTGGCTGCTCGCCGGCCGCTACGAGCTCGGCGACGCGCTGATCGCGGTGACGCTCGCCGCCGGTTGGTTGAAGCTCCTCAATGGATTCCTGACCGCGGTCGTCGTCTCCTGCGGCGAGGAGCGGCGGCTGGGTCTGCTGAGCGCGATCTGCTGGGGCACGCTCGGGGTCAGTGTCGCCGGCGCGTTCCTGGCAATTCCCTGGGGGCTGGTCGGGGTACTCGGCGGCATCGCGGTCGGCTGGCTGGTGCGCTGCCTGCTCGCGGGCTGGCTCGCCCTTGCCTGCCTGCAGGAGCCGCGCGACGGCGATGCGCGGCGGTTGCCGCAGAGATCGCCGCTCAGCGCGGCTTGAGCCCGTAGACGTCGAGCTCACCCGAGATGCCGGTCGAGCCGTACGGCCCCCCGGTGTTGTTTCCGCGCGTACCGACGTAGACCCTCCCGTTGGCGATCGTTGGCACGGTGAACTTGACCGCGTTGCCGGCGGCATCGGGGCCGGAGAGCGGACTCCTCCATATCTGACGCAGCGTCACGGCATCGTACGCACGGAGCACGGTTGGGCCGCAGCCCTGCGACCCCGGCGTGCAATAGCGGCGGTTATCGAGGACCCAGACGATGCCGTTCGCATCCGCCAGGGAAGACACCGCGGGCGTGCTGCCCGGATAACCGAAGCCGCGCGGCTCCGAGGCCGCTCCCTCGAAGCTCAGATGGGCGCTGACCGGATCGAGCCGATAGGCCTTGAGCGGCTCCCCGGCGCCGGCAACATAGTAGCGGCCGTTCCAGAACGCCCCTTCCGAGAAGACGACGCCGGGATAGGCGCCGGAGACATCCTTCTCGGTGCCGGCGCGAAACTCCTGCCTGGCCTTCCCGTCGCCGTAGCCGCCGAGATGATCGCGGTCCAGCATGAAAAGGTCGCCGTCCTTACCGGCCGCCAGCGCCACGCCGCCGATGGAGCCGCCGGCCGGCAGCCGGGCGAGCACCACGCCGCCCGAGCCAAAGTCATTGTTCTGCACATCGTTGAATTGCTGGTCGGAGGGCGTGAAGTACTGCAGGACCTCGAGACTGCCGGACAGCTTGAGGAGCGAATCTCCATAGTCGTCGTTGGGCGGATCCGTCGCCTGCGCATCGAACCCGGCGTTCCCGGTGACGACGTACAAGTCGCCCTTGTCATCGGCGGCGGGCGCCGCCCCGCCCATCCAGATGCCCCCGTCGCCGCTGTTGGGCGCAGCATTGAGAGTATAGGTGTGCCGCCACGATGAGCCGTCGTAGCGGTATCCCAACAGCCAGCCATAAAACGGCCCGGCATCCTCGTGGGAGCCGAACGCGACGTACACGGTACCGTTGACGAGTGCGAGGCCGGCGCGCTGGTTCGCGGTGCGGGGATCGAAGCGGATCGTCTTGCCGCCGTGGGTGAGGAAGGTTGCGCTGATCTGCACGGGGGATCCGGGCTTTTCGGCGCCGCTGGCGAGGTCGAGCGCGTGCAGCCGGAGGTGGAAGCGCAGTCCGGCGGAATAGATCACCGATTTCGATACCAGGTAAAGCGTGCCCGTCGTCGGATCGATCACCGGTGTTCCGGTGATACCCGTCTCCGGCGTCATATCGCCATCGCCGCGGCCGACGAGATGCCGCTCGGGGCCGGAGGGCACGGACGCCTCGCCGCCATCGCTTCCATGGTGCCGGTCGATCAGGCTGACCTTCCACAGCTGCACGCACTGGCTCCGGTCGGCATCGAAAGCGTAAAGGCTGTCGTGTGCCGTCGCGACCAGCACGACGCTGCGCCACATG
>DASYGA010000268.1:0-8614 GCA_036000265.1 Steroidobacteraceae bacterium
GAAGTCTCGCCCCCGGCCACCACCAGGCGCCGGATGCCTCCTGCGACCAGTGTACGGGCCGTGGTTGCGAACAACATGTCCAACGCTTCGGCGACGCGCTCGCGGCCGAACATCCGCTGCACGGTGGCGACCCGCTCCGGCGCATCGGAGGCATAGATGAGTGGCGCCTCGCCCGGGTGTGCTCGAATGAACTTGGCAAGCTCCTCGGGCGCTATCGCTCCCTGTACGGCACACTCGGCATCGACTCTGAGTGTCGGGTGATTTCGGGAGTGCACGACTATCTGCTCGCGCGTTGCCTCGGAGCAGCTGCCGGCGAGGATTGCCTCGGGTCCCGGAACGCCGACGCTGCGGCCATGCGTCCCCGGCGCCAAGCCGTCACTCAGGAAGTTTTCCGGAAGGCCGCGCGCAATGCCGGACCCGCCTGTGAGGAGTGGCGAGTTGTGACATGCTCGGCCAATCGATAGCAGATCGTCGTCGCACACAGCGTCGACGACCACCAGTGTCTCTCCGCGTGCTGCCGCGTCGTCGAGTGCAGTGCGTACAGCCGCGGGCCCCCCACACACGACGGACCACGAAACCCAGCCGATCGGCGCCGAGCACTGCAGTCTCAGCCACCGGCGAATGTCCGGATCGGTCATTGGATTGAGCGGATGGTCTCGCAGATTCGATTCGCTGAGCAGGCGATCCTGGACGAAGAGGTGGCCCTGATAGACGGTGCGGCCAACGGCCGGGAAGGCTGGGCAGGCGACCACGCCTCTGACTCCCAATTGCCGGGCCAGGGCTTCGCCTACGGGCCCGATATTCCCGCGCGGAGTGGAGTCGAAGGTCGAGCAGTATTTGAACAGGAATTGCCGGCAGCCCTGGTCCTTGAGCCACGCGAACGCCTGGAGCGAGAGGGCTACGGCTTCGGGAGCGGGAATCGAGCGGCTCTTTAGGGAGATGACCCCAGCATCGATATTCCCTTCCGCCTGTTGAGTCGGTACGCCCATATACTGCACGGTGCGCAGGCCGCCCCGGCCCGGAATGCCCTGCGCCAATGTATTCGCGACATCGCTCGCGCCAGTGAAGTCGTCGGCAATGACTCCGAGCAGCATCGCGCGCTCAGGGGCCGAGGAGGCGATGGAGTTTGGCGACCGCTGCGTCCGGGCTGGTGAAGACCGGGACACTGACAGCGGCACGGACCTTGGCGGCGGCCGGAGCTGTCGAAAAGTGGGCGAGAACGATCGCGTCGAAGCCAGTCAGCTCCTGCGCCTGCTTCGCCACGAGTCCATGGTGCGCCTCGGCATCGCCACGTCTCAATGCCGCCATTGCCGGCTCGACGACGAAGGTCGTCAGGGTGGCACTGGAGCCCATGCGTCGCGCCTGTTCGCTGAACTCGGCCTCCATGCTCGCTTTTGCAGGCTGGAACGTCGCGATCATCGCGAGCCGGCCGCCGGTGGCGATGGCGGCCTCGAACATCGCCTCGTTCGGTTTCAGCACCGGCACGTCGAGCAGCCCGGCGACTTGCTCGATGGCGCTGCCGAACGAGGAGCAGGTGAAGAGAATGGCATGCGACCCGATCGCCCGCGCATAGCGGGCGAGAGTGACGATCCGGTCGGTGAGCGCAGGGGTGATTTCCCCTACCTTCGCCCGATCGGGCGTGAGACTGTCATCCAGAAGATTGGCGAGCTCGGTGTCGGGCCACGCAGCCGCGAATGAGGCGCGGATGGGCTCGATTGCCACGGGGGTTGCGTGAATGAGCCCGATGCGAGGCCGTGCTGCCATTGCCATGAGCTCTTAGCGAATCTTCGCGGCGGGAGAAGTGAGGGCCCTTGCCACGCGCTCACCGAACTCGCGAGTGCCTATGGAGCCGCCGAGGTCGCGGGTGCGGGAGGCGGGATCGGCCAGCACCTCATCGGCTGCCGCGTCGATCGCCTGGCCCGCGGCCTCGAGGGCCGGAAGCTTGCGCTGCTCGCCGAGCCAGCTGAGCATCATCGCCGCCGAGAGGATCAGGGAGGTCGGGTTGGCGATATTGCGGCCCTGGATGTCGGGCGCAGAGCCGTGCTGCGCCTGAGCGCAGACCAGTCCCTCCTCGGCATTGGCATTGATCGATCCGGCAAGGCCGAGGCTGCCGGAGAGCTCGCTGGCCAGATCCGAGAGGATATCGGAGTAGAAATTGGTGGACACGATCACGTCATAACGTGATGGATCGCGCACCAGGTGAGCGGCCATGGCATCGATGATGACATCATCGAGCTTCACCTCGGGGAACTCCGCATGGACCTTGCGGACCTTCTCGAGGAAAAAGCCGTCGGTGATGATGAAATTGTTCGCCTTGTGCACGGCGGTGACGTGCTTGCGCCGCTTCAATGCGAGCACGAAGGCGGCCCGTGCGATGCGCTCGCAGGCGTGGGCAGTGAGCTTTCGAACCGAGAGCGCCACATCGGGCGTCGGCATGAACTCACCGATGCCCTTGAACATGTTGCGATCCGGATAGAAGCCCTCGGTCGCCTCGCGCATGATCACCAGGTCCATGTTCTTCGCGCCACGGTCGAGGAAGCCTCGCGATCGCGCCGGGCGCACGTTGGCGTAGAGGTCCAAGCCCACCCTGAAGCCGGCCGAAACGTTGCGGCCGCCCTGCTCGCGCGGCGGGTAATCCATGTGAGACTGCGGGCCGAGAATAATGCCGTCGTAGGTACGCGCCTTGGCGAGGATCTCATCACGCAAGGTAGTGCCGTATTTCTTCAGGCTTTCGAAGCCCACATCGTCGTAGTCGAACGACAAATTGAGCGTAAAGAGGCGATTGACGGCCTCGAGCACCGCAATGGTGGCCTCACTGATCTCGGGACCGATACCGTCCCCGGGCAACACGATGATCCGCATGAAGGGGCGCCTTCTTATGTACGACGTGTGGATGAAAGTCACGGGTAGACTTCGAACGGCCCTTATATTGGCTTTTATAGTGTATAAAGGCAAGCCTCTGCGCGGTTGGTCGAGAGTCGCCGGGCGGCGGCGATGCGCGAAGCTTACCCCGCCGGCTGCAACCCTATCGCGGGCAGGGAAATAGTGCTCGTGCTTTTTCTCAGATGTTTCGAGGCCGCTTGGGCGCGGACCTTTGCCCGGATCTGGTCCGAGGACGGCATCTGAGCTGCTTCGGAGCGATGCGCGTAGAGCCGCCGCGTGCCCAAATGTGCGATTTGCATCGTGCTGCAGCCTTAAAGTGGCTTTTACGGTTGACAAAACCGAATGAGGCGTCATCATCCCAGCTGACCGAACATGCAGACTTTGGCGCTCATTGGGTCGGAAAGGATAAATGGTGGGGGATACAGAACTCGGCAGGCGAACCATGTCCAAGGTGGGGATGCGGTTGATGCCGTTCATGATCGCGGCCTTTGTGATCAATTTCCTCGACCGGGTGAACATCGGCTTTGCCGCCCTCGACATGACGCGCGACCTCGGGCTCAGCCATCAACAGTTCGGGTTGGCGGCCGGCATTTTCTTTGCGGGGTACGCTTTACTGGAAATCCCGAGCAATATAGGGCTGCAGAAATTTGGCGCGAGAGTCTGGCTGGCGCGCATCATGATCACATGGGGCGTTTGCGCGATGGCGAACGCCTTCGTGGTCGGGCCGACGTCGCTGTACGCGATGCGCTCTCTTCTCGGCTTGGCGGAAGCCGGATTCTACCCTGGGCTGATGCTCTATCTGATTCACTGGTTCCCTGACGAATATCGCGGTACCGCCGTGACGGTGTTCATGATCGGCAATCCGCTCGCTGTCGTGATCGGAGCTCCCATCTCCACCGCGATTCTCGGCTTCAAGGGGGTTCTGGGGCTCGCCGGATGGCAATGGCTCTTTGTCCTGGAGGGGGTCCCGGCTGTTCTGCTGGGAGTCGTCACCTATGTGTGGCTGACCGAGCGACCCACCGAGGCGAAGTGGCTGTCCTCGGAAGAGCGCAGTTGGCTGGTCACGCGGCTTGCGCAGGAGGAGGCGCGCCACGATAGGCCAGACCTCGCCCGAATGTCCGATGCGTTTCGCACCAGCGGAACGTGGCTTCTCGGCTTGGTTAAATTTTCGGTCCTGTTCGGTTTCTTCGGTCTGACGCTCTGGTTACCGCAGATACTCGAGGGAATGACCCACGCGAGTACGATGGAGATCGGCTTCCTGTCCGCCATCCCATCCGTGTTCGCGACCATCGGCAGCATCGTCATCGGTCGGCACTCGGATCGGACCGGTGAGCGGCGTTTGCACATCGTCATTCCTCTGGTGATTGGTGCGACCGCCTTCTGTGCGGCCGCCGCAATCCGCAATCCGCTGCTCGCGATCATTGCAATCACGATTGCAAATACCGGACTGTGGGTTGGTAACACAGTGTTCTGGACCCTGCCCGCCAGTCTGCTGGCTGGCACTCAGGCGGCGGCTACGGGCATCGCGCTGGTCAATTCGATCGGCAATCTCGGCGGGTTTTTCGGACCGTACTTGACTGGCTGGGTCCGATCCATCTCGCCCGGCTTCGCCGGGGCGATGCTCGCATATGCGGCTTTTCTGATCGTCGCTTCGGTGCTAGTGATGCTGCTCGACTTTTCGCGGAATCCGAAACCGCAACCGAGGCGGACGTGATCGGCACTGTTGTCGCGCGACCCCAGGCGAACCGTCCCTAATCTGCTGTGATCAGCCGACCCGTCGATGGCCGCGACGGTAACCGGTCGACGGTTCAGGTCAACTCTGCTTCGATGGGGACTCGCCGTCGGGTCCATGGACCCGGGGAGCCTTTCTGGCCAGCGCACCGCTGAGGTGCTGGCGCATCAGGTAGGACGCCTCGATGACGTCACCCTTCTCGAGAAGGGTCACGATCTGCAGATGCTCGGTACACTGAGAGCGCAACCTCTGGCGATCCACCTTGGCGCGGTATTCCAGCAACCGGCGCATGCGATTCGCCTGCTCCAGCGCGCGGAAGAAAAAGGGGTTGCCGGCCATCTTGATGATTTCTTCGTGGAATAGCGAGCCGTTGAGGACGACGCGATCGGCGGGCATGCCCGCCGCGCCGGAGCTCAGCATTTCCTGCTGGATGCGGCGCTGTTCAGCCAGCGCGGTGCGGTCAATCCGGAAGCTAGGCTCGAGCATTGCCGCGGGCTCGATCAGCATCCGGAACCGATAGATCTGCTCGAACGCTTCCTGCGTTTTCGCGACGGGCAGCAGCCGCCATCCATAGCCCGGTTTGCGCTCGACCCAGCCTTCACGGACCGCCCGCATGAGCAGATCCGTCACCTGCGCCTTCGTCAGGCGATATCGGTTGCGAAGAAACTGCTCCGTGACCTCGTCGCCGATCTGGTTATCGAGCCAGTCGTCGGCGAACCTGCGGTATGCGGTGGATCGCTCGGGCATCTCGGGGTTGCCACTCGCCGATTTGACCGCGGGCGTGCGTGACGAGCGCACGAAGAAGCCGCGGTTGGCGTGGCGCTGCAGGACCTTTTGATCGGTCAGAAGCTGCAAGGCTTCCCGCACCGGGGAGCGGGACACGCCGAATTGATCGGCGAGTTGCTGCGTACCGAGGTGGGTTCCCACGGGAACTCGGCCGCTCCTGATCAGCTCCCGGATGTCATCCGCTATGCGCAGGGGAAGAGGACTTGCACTTGCCAAAATGTCAGGCCATCAAAGTCAGATTACGTGTGGCGATATCGTCGCGGGATGCCGTATCAATCACTCGCGGTCAAACAATATCGTATCACGCTCACAAGCGGGGAATGCCCCGAGCAACCTCGCTTGGCACCGCTCTCGAGCAACCTGCCCGAAGCAGCGGATACGTTAGCGCAACCATCCTAGCACGCCCGCTTTAGCGCGGAAGGGTATGGACGCATTGCGGTCACGCGGCCCGCTTGGGACCTCGCTACCTGCTTGAAGAAGAAGCACCTCCGCGCCAGCCGCTGAACGCGGCTCCCGGAGGCAGTGGTCGCTATCGGCTCCTTCGATGTGCTGGCCGATGCTCGTGGAAATAATTGTTGCTTTTTTCGGCGGTCAAAGCCAATATCTTCACAAGGCAGATCTCTGTCGATGTCGCTGAGCTTGGCGCCGGACAAGAGGCGGAAGGAAAAATACCGCGTCAAATTACAATTCCCGCGGTCTACTCCAGGTAGCCACTCTGAATGCGAAAAGGCCGAGTCTGCTTAACTGATTGCATAAATCCAGTTGCGAATTTTCGGCAGCGACGCTGCCGCTCATTTCCGTACTGGCATAAGGGGAGTCTCAAGATGCGGTTCTCGAAGCAAATGATTGGCGGAGGCCTCGCGGTCCTCACCGCGCTCGGCGGAGTTGCTCAAGCGCAGGCGACCTCGGCGGGTGGCCCGCAGGCACACGTCAAGGCCGGATCGGACACCAAGGCGGAGGGCAGCGCCGACCAGGGCGCGCAGTCGACGGCTAATTCAAAGACGAATGCACAGCAGCCGATCAACACCGGAACGGGCACAGCAGGAACCGTCATCCAGGCGATCGTGATCAGCGCCGAGCGCAACCAGGCCGCCAGAATGGCTCCCACCAAGGCCCCCCTCGATGAGACTCAGCCCCAGTCGATCATCACGCACAGCTTCATCACCAAGGCCACGCCCGCGGCGGGCGACTACACCACCGCCATCCAGATTGCGCCTTCCGTTTCGGGCATCACCTCCATGGGCGGCGGCATTGGCGAGACCAATACTTCGACGCTGCGCGGGTTCCAGGACGGACAATTTAACATGACGTACGACGGAATCGCCTTCGGTGACTCGAACGATCTGACGCACCATGCCTCCGCGTTCTTTCCAGCCTCCACGATCGGGGCGGCGGTCGTGGACCGCGGGCCGGGCTCGGCCGGCGACATGGGACAGGCCAATTTCGGCGGCTCGGTGCACTTGTTCTCGCCGGTCGTCACCGACGAGTTCCAAGCAAGTCAGGACCTCACCTACGGAACCTTCAATACCCAGGACTACGTAACACAGGTCCAGACCGGCTCCATCGATCGCCTGCACGGGACCAAGGCGCTGGTGAGCCTCGAGGAGCGCCGGTCCAATGGCGCGTTGAGCTACTCGGATGGCGCCCAGTACAATCAGCTGCTCAAAATAGAGACTCCGATCTCGGACAAGGCCATACTCACGCTGTTTGCGAGCTGGAATTACGCGCGCTTTCACATGACTGACGTCGGTGAGGCGATGGGCGTCGGTGTGACCGCTGACCAGCTCGCGCTCTACGGCAAGGATTTTGCGCTCAACAACAATCCGTACGACGAGCATTATCAGGGATATAACCACCAGAATCGGCGCTCGGTATTCACCTACGCCAATCTGAAGTGGGAGGTCTCCAATGGCAAGTACATCGAGGACCATCTCTACTGGTACGACTACGACAACAATACGGAGTCGCCGCAGTCGGTCGCCGACCTCGTGAACCCGAGCCCCGGTCCGCAAATTTCGCCGAGTTCTGCGCCGATCGATTCAACGCTGCCGACCGACATCGGCGGGTACTACAAAATTCTTCACTACCACGTTACCGGCAATATCTTCCGGTTCAATGACGATTTCCGGTACGGGACCCTGCGAACCGGCGTCTTGCTCGAAAGGGCGACCAGCTATCGGTATCTATTCAACTGGGACCTCACGGCGAACCACCCGGACTACGCCAATCCGGGCGGGACGAACGGCTATGCCCAATATGACGAGGGGTCCAAGTGGCTCCAGTATCAGCTTTTTGCTGATTTTGTATGGCGTCCGCTCGACCGCCTGACTGTGACGCCAGGAATTAAGTATCAGTACGAGAAACGATCCATAATCGCCACGGCGGAGCCGGACGGATTCCCGGCGTACGGGACCAAGGACTACCACAAACCGACTTACTTCTTGACCGCGAACTACAAGCTGACGAGTTTCTGGTCGGTGTATGCGCAGGCAGCGACTGCCCTGCTGATTCCTCCGCTGAAGACACTTGCCGCGCAGGGCGGGGCGGCTGCCAATACGCAGCCGCAGCAGAGTCTCACCACCCAGCTGGGAACGGTCATCACGCATGGCGCTGCAACGTTCGACGCGGACGTGTACAAGATTCATGCGACGAACGTGCTCTTCAACGAGACCGGATTCGCCTGCAAGTGCTACCGCAATCTCGGAACCGGAAACTACTACGGCGTGGAGTTCGAGGGCGCTTACACCATAGGCTCGGGACTCGCCATCTTCGCCAACGGCTCGATCAACAGAGCCATCGATACCAATCCAGGGAACGGATCCCCGCCAATGGAGTTCGCGAATGCCCCGGAAGCCACCGGCGCTCTCGGATTGCTTTACCAGGAGGGGCATTGGGGTGGCTCGCTATATGAGAAATACATTGGTACGCAGTTGGGCGGCGATGGAGCCACGTGGATCGGTGGCTACGGCACGGTTAACGGTACGGTCTCCTACAGATTCGGCGACCACGTCGAGCTCAGACTCGCCGCCTTCAATCTGGCCGACAAGCGCCCGCTCACTGACTTCGACGGGACGTTCTACGCGTTTGCCGTTGGTCGGCAGCTCCAGGCGACTCTCAGCCTGAGACTGTAGTCGAGCCCGCCGCCGAAGTAGTGACATGCTGCGGCCGAGGAAAGCTGCGGGCCAGAGCTGCATATGCGCGAAATGCTTAGGC
>DASYGA010000354.1:0-20379 GCA_036000265.1 Steroidobacteraceae bacterium
CGCTCCTTTCGGTCGCGTGGCTGCTGAGCGTGGTCGTGCCGCTCATTTGGGATCCGCGACGCGTGTGGCTGGCCGTGCCGTACATGTACCTTTGGCTGTTCGCCATCGGCTGGTGCGCGGCGTACAGCTCCACCAACAGACAGAAGCTCATTACCAGCATTGCGTTCGTGGCGCTCAATGTCATCGATTACTACGGCCACGTCGGACTTCCCGTCGGATGGTATGTCGCCCTGGCGGGGCTCGCGATCACGTGGTTCGATGAGCTTCCGGCACGCCTGCCACAGGTTGCAGTCAACATCCTGGTGGGTGCCGCCGCGGCATCACTCTTCATCTATCTGATGCACTACCAGTTCGCCGAGCTGTTGCAGGTTCCCTTCTCGTTGCTGCGACGCTCACCGCCGACTCTGCTGTCCGTCGCCGCCGGCATGCTGGGCGGGTTCGTGGTCTGGAAAGGTTGGAATCTCATCTCGCAGCTCACATTGAAATGGCTGCGCCGGCCGGGTGGATGGGCCGATCTTCGTCTCAGCGAAAGTGACGTATAGCGGCGGCGATGCGCCGCTCCAACTAGAGCCCGCCGTCAGTCGGGAGGATGCGCACATCGTGCAGGCGGACGCCCATCCTTCTGAGCGGCCGCACGGCCTGCTGCGACGCGAAATTCCATGCCCGCCAGACGAAGAAACCGCCCACCATCGAGAATGCGACTGAAAGCCAGGGTGTCGGGAGGCCGCCGCCGAGATGAAACCAGAGCAGATGCCGCAACAGGGAACGGAACTGGAAGTGCGTGAGATAGATGAACAGGGACGCGCCGGCCGCCCCGGTCATGATGGGAACCAGGAACCGCGGCAAGCGAATCGGAATGACCTCCAGCCATACGATACAGATGGCAGCCACCGTGGTGTACCATAGAACGCTGTGCCCGAGGAAGTAACTGATGGCGCTCAAGCAGACGACGGCCGCGCTGCTCAAGAGTTTTTGCCTGATCGTGGCGCTGAAGGAAGCGCACCAGCCGAAGGCCACGAGCCACAGCCACATGTAGGGCACTCGATCGAACAGGTAGGTCGTGTCCCAGAAGAACGGCATGACGGCGCTGAGAAGCCACGCCGCGCCAAAGAATGTCATGGCGTACTTATAGGGTTGCTTCACGGCAAACCTGCGTACCGCGGGGAATGACAGCGGGATGGCCGCGAGCAGCAGGTTCTGCAGCAGCAGATCGATGAAATAGGGGGAGCCGAAATGGGCATCCCAGTACGGGCCAGTCCAGTTATCGAGGAAGAGCCATGACCGGGGATGGACGGCATGGAAGGTGAACTCTTCCAGCATGACCCAGACGAGCGTCGGGATTCCGATCTTGAGGATCAGCCGGAAGATCGGCCGGACACCGTTCTCCTTTTCGATCGCCTTGAGCTGAAACTTACCGAAGCTGAGGCCGGACACCATCATCAGGGTGTAGGCGCCATACATGTCGGCCAGGCCGAAGTGACCCGCCACGACGATGAAAATCGCTGCGGCACGGATGAAGATGGGAGTCTCGATGAGCGAAAGCTGCAGCCAGCTTCCGCCTTTTTCGCTCTTGCCATCTTCCCGGGTGACGATCTCGCGGATCGTCATGTCCTGATAGATGCCCCGCGCCAATGCGTCCGGGACACCGATGCGCTTCATCTCCATGATCACGGCGATGGAGCTCAGCGAATCTCCGCCGAGAGCCCCAAAGCTGTCGTTCACACCGATGTCTTCGCGCCCGAGCGCCCTGCTCCAGACCGCGAGCAGTTCCTTCTCGCGCTCGGCGGCCGCATCATTCGCTGCAGGCGCGATCGGCGCATCGGTGACAGCGGGCGATAAAGCACGCGGGGGTCCGCTCGCCGCCGGCGGAGGGGCGCTCCATTCTGTCGAGGAAGGCGACGCAAAGGCGATGCTCTGCCGCGGCAACCCCTCCCAACGGATGCGGGTGCCCGCCAGCCACGTGCGACCGACCGCTCCCAACAGGACCTGCGTGTCGCTCTCATTCTCGTAGCGCTGGCGGATCGAGGTGATCGCGCCCCGCAGGGGTCCTTTGCGCTCGGGGTGCTGGTTCGCGAGAATGGTGAGCGTGCGGCCCGGGCCGCACTCGATCATCATCGGATCCGGCAGCTGCCATAGCTCGTGCAACGCGTCGCCGAACCGCGCGGTATGCGTGAGATGCCGGACCCAGTACGAAGGATCGGTCGCATCTGCGGCCGTGATCCAGGTTCCGGTCACGTTCGATACAAATGGAATGCGCGGCGGGCTGAGGCGGACCTTGCTGACTTCCGCTTCGAATTCCCTGACGGCGGGCTCCATCAGGCGCGTGTGGAATGCGTGCCCGTTCTGGACCCGGCGTGCGATGACGCCCCGCTCGAGCAGCGAGCCCTCGAGCGTCGCGATCGAATCGGGCGGCCCGGCGATCACGCAGTGGCTGGGCCCGTTGATCAACGAAACGCACAGGTCGGAGGGCAATTGCGGCAGCAGCTCCTCTTCCGGCAACATGACCGCCAGCATGACGGCCTGCGGCAGTGCGTTGACGAGTCTCGCCCTGACGGCGATCAGTCTCAGCGCATCCTCGAGCGACAGAACCCCCGAGAGGCATGCGGCAACGTACTCTCCCATGCTGTGACCGACGATCGCGCTCGGTGTGACTCCCAACGAGGCCCACTGGCGAGCCATCGCGTACTCGATCGTGAAGAGCGCGGGCTGACTGAAAAACGTCGTGTTGAGACGGATGCTGTCGTCATCGGGCGGGTCATCCGCGGCTCGCCCGAGCATTCGCTTGAGATCGATGCCCTTGGCCTGGACCGTCTGCTTCCAGCTCTGGCTGGCGGGATGGATGACCTGGCGGATGTCGACCTCGAGCAGCGGCTCGAGGATCCAGGCGCATCGGTCGACTTCCTCGCGAAACACATTGCTCGCCAGATACAGTCCGTGGCCCATGCCGACGTACTGATCGCCGATCCCGGGCAGGAGGAACACGGGCGTGCGCTGCCCGTCCACGTGACCCGCGAGCAACCGCTGCGAGCGCTGCTCGCTGAACGCCGCCAGGGCATCGTCGCGCCCGCTGCATACGAGAATCTTTCTGTACGGCAAGTCCTCCACGCGCCTCTGCAAGCGCGCGGCGACATCCGCCACGTCCACTGCGTCACCGGCGAGAAGCTCCCGCAGCTCGAGACTCGACTGCTCCAGCGCAGGCTGGGATTGCGCGGCAAGAGGCAGGAGTTGCGGCTCGGAATCCATCTACGTGGGCCTGACTTTCAATGACGGCTCGGGCAGGGCCTTGCGATCGGCCTTCCCGCTCGGCGTCAGGGGCATCTCGGGGATCTGCTGGAAATGGTTGGGAACCATGTAATCCGGCAGACGGGTTTTGAGGAAAGCCTTCAGCTCGTTGATCTGCAGAGTGTCCCGGCAAACGACGTACGCAACGATGAGAATCACCGTCTCCGAGTATCTTTTGACCACCGTCACGCACTCGACCACACCGCCGTACTGCCGGATCGTGTTCTCGATCTCACCGAGCTCGATGCGCAGGCCGCGGATCTTGACCTGGTGATCCTCGCGGCCCAGATATTCGACGTTGCCGTCGGGCAGCCAGCGCGCGATGTCGCCGGTGCGATAAATCCGCTCGCCGGGATTAGCGGGATTGTCGGTGAATTTCTCGTCCGTGAGCGCCTTGCTGTTGATGTAGCCGCGCGCCACGCCGACTCCCGCGAGGCAAAGCTCGCCGACGTCGCCGACGGCTACCTGCCGTCCCTCGCGAATGATGTACAGTTTCGTATTATCGATCGGGCGTCCTATCGGGACGCTGTTGAAGTCGTCGCTCGTAAGACAGTCGTAATACGTTACGTCCACGGTGGCTTCCGTCGGCCCATAGAGATTGATGAGCCGCGCGCCGGTCGGACCGCCCCAAAAGCGATTGAAGCGCTTGACGTGCTCCGCGGAGAGCGCCTCGCCGCTGCAGAATACGTAGCGCACGGAGGCAAGGCTCGAGGCGGCCGCATCGCCCTTGCTCTCGAGGTACTCCAGGAACACGCTGAGCATGGACGGCACGAAGTGCAGAACGGTAACCCTGTTCTTCCTGATCGTGTTCACGATCCCCATCGGATTGCGTTCGGCTCCGGGCGGCAGAAAGCACATCTGCGCGCCTTCCAACGCCCACCAGAAGAGCTCCCACACCGAAACATCGAAGTAGTACGGGGTCTTCTGCAGGATCACATCGTCCGCGCCGATCGGATAAGCGCGCTGCATCCAATGCAAGCGGTTGACCACGGAGCGATGCTCGATCATGACGCCCTTCGGGCGCCCGGTCGATCCGGAGGTGTAGATCACATACGCGAGATCCTGGGGACCATTGATCTTGTCGAGCGCAGCGCTCGGGCCGTCATAGAGGCTCAGGTCGTCGAGATTGATCACGGTGCCCTTGAAAGCCGACACCTTGCCGGCCGTCTTGCCGTGAACCAACAGGATGGCGACCCCGGCCTCCTGGAGCATGTATTCGGCGCGGTCCGGCGGACTCTCGGGCGACATCGGCAGATATCCCGCGCCCGCTCTGATGATCGCCAGGATGCCGATCGACATGGCGAACGAGCGCTCCACCATCAGGGCGATGACGTCGTTGGGCCTTGCCCCCGCGTCGCGCAGCCGGCGGGCGAGATGATCGACTTTGTCGCAAAGCTCGGCGTAGGTCAGGGAAGGCTTGCCGAACGTCTGGTCGTGCTCACAGAGCACGGCCGGCGCATCCGGACACTGACGCGCGCGCGCCTCGATCAATTCGCCGAGCGTGGCGAGGTGTGGAAACTCCGCCGCCGTGTCATTGAAGGATGCGATGCGACGGAGGTCGTCGGCACCTGCCGCTCGCGATGTCTCCGACTCCGTCATTTTCCGCCTTTGGATTTCAGGAGCATGGCGCTCCGGCCGAGGATCAGCTTGCCGAGCAGGTCCTCGTGAATCTGCGTCGTGCCCTCGATGATCTCGGTGATCTTGGAGCTGCGATAATACCGGGACGTCGGCGATGACTCGTGACAGCCGGCGGCGCCTCGTATCTGAACGGCATCGGAGGCCGCGCTGACCGCGGCGCGCGAGGTGAAGTATTTGGCCGTGAAGGCGTCCTCGAACGCTTCTGCGGCATGCTCGTCGTCTGATCGGCATGCGCTCAGGCAGAGCAGGGTCGCCGCCTGCAGGTCGGTGGCCATTCTGGCGATGAGCGTGCGGATCATGCCGAACTCACCCACGGTCTGGTCGCCGATTTTTCGCCGGGCGGCCCAGGCGACGCTCTCCTCGACGCACCCCCGCAGCATGCCGAGCGCATGGCAGGCGGTGCTGATGCGGCCGTAATGCAGGCCGACGGGGGCCACGTGGGAGAAGCCGAAACCCGCCTTGCCGACGACGTTGGCGAGAGGAATCTCGACGTCGCGGAAAGTGATGGTGGCGAGGCCCGCGGCGCGAAAGCCCATGAGCTCGCGGATCGGCTCGACGCTGAGCCCGGGTGACTCGCGCGGAACGATGCAGGCGATGGGCTGCTCCTCGAGCTTGCCGAAAACGAGGAACACGTCGGCGATCTGGGCGCACGTGATCCAGCGCTTGACGCCATTCAGGCGCAGGCTCTGGCCGCCGCCGTCGCGGCTGTAGCGGGTCGTGAGGGTGTTCAACGCGCTGCCCGCGTCCGGCTCGGTGAGCGCGAACGCCGCGATCAGCTCACCGCTCGCGAGCCGCGGCAGCCACTTCGATTTCTGTTCGCGTGTGCCCCAGCGCACGATGGCCATCGCGTGCATCGCTTGCACGGTGAGCACGCTGGTCAGCGACGGAGAGCCGCGCCCGAAAGCCTCGTTCAGCAGCCCGAAGGTGACGATGTCCCAGCCCTTGCCGCCGTATTCGACGGGCAGGCTGGCACCCAGATAACCGGAAGCAGCGAGTTGCGACAGCGCTGCCTTGGATAGCGCCTGCTCGCGCTCCCACTCATCCGCGAACGGCTCTACGTTCGCGCTGACGTACTCCTTGAACTGCGCGTAGCGAGCCTGCTGCGCCTCGTCCAACCAGTGCGGCACCGGACGCGCCATGGTCTCAGCTCGCCGTCGCCGTGCTCTTCTTCAGGACGAAGTCCGTCGCGGCGCTCACCGACCTGAAATTCTGGATGTCGAGATCGTCCGCTTCCACCTCGACGCCGAACGTCTTCTCGATGAAGGTCATCAGCTGGATGGCGAACAGCGAGTTGACCAGTCCGGACTCGAACAAGTCGTCGTCATCGCCGAGGTCCGGAAAATTGATGGAGCGTATGACGAAGCCCCTGAGGGTCTCTTTGACGTCGCCGCTCGCGCCTGAGTCTTTGGTATTCATAGCCTAGCTCTGTGGATAAACATAGAAGCCCTTGCCCGCTTTGCGCCCGAGATGTCCGGCGTGCACCAGCTTCCTGAGCAGCGGACAGCAGCGGTACTTCGAGTCCTGGTAGCTCTCGTAGAGAACATCGAGTGAGCGCACCACGGTATCGAGGCCGATGAGATCGGCGGTCTCGAGCGGGCCCATGGTATGCCCGAAGCATTGCTTGAAGATGGCGTCGATCTTCTCCGGGGTCGCCACTTGATCCTGCAGCACGAAGGCCGCCTCGTTCATGAAGAGGTGCGAGATACGATTCGAGACGAAGCCCGGCATGTCTTCGACGATGACGGCTTGCTTGCCGAGTTGCGCAAAGAGGCCGAGCAGCGTGTCGATCGTGCTCTGGCTGGTGTGAAACCCCCGGATGACCTCCACCGTGGGCTTCAGATGCACCGGATTCATCAGGTGAATGCCGACGATGTCCTGCGGCCGGCGCGTCGCGCTGCCCACCTGCGTAATCGATATGCAGGAGGTGTTGACCCCGAAGCAGACCCCCTCCGGCACGATGCGATCCAGCCGCTCGTAGAGCTCCCGCTTGATGCTCCAGTTCTCGGTGACGTTCTCGATCACGAAGTCACAGCGGCTCACCGCGGCCAGATCGGTCGTGAGCGTCATGAGCTCCGCGACCCGGCTCTTGGCCATTTTCGGCAGGGACTTCGACAGGACCGGGGCGAAACGCACGTTCCGGTGGATCTCTTCCTCGGCCCGCCGCAGCGCCTCCTCGGTCACGTCAACGCCGATCGCCTCGATTCCGTGCAGAACGAGGTCGGTGACGGCGCCTATGCCAATGTTCCCCACGCCTATCACGGCGACTCGACTCATCATCATGGAATGTCCTCGAGATCTTTCCAGTCCATCCGCGGAATGACAGAAGGTCCGTATCGGGATCTTGTTCTAGCGCAGCGGGTGACTCTCGGCGAGTGGCCGCATTGCTTTCCTCGGGATCTTAGCAGCGTGGCGTCGGAGGAGTCGATCTCCAGACATAATTGTGCCGGACGTCACACATCGCCTCGCGCAGCACCCGCGAACCCCTCGATAAGCCATTGATCGAGCTGGTAGAAATTACCACGATCCGGTGGGCGGAGCCGGGGCGACGGACTTGCTGCGGCCCAGCCACACGCGCATCGAGCGCATTGCGGATTCCCACATCGTCCAAACATAGTAGCCCCCTGCCATGGCCATCGGCACGATCAGCCACAGCGGAAAGCTCGGCCACCCGTGCACCGCGAGATGGCTCCAGAGCCACTGCACGACGTCCTTGAAGGCAATGTGAGTCAGATAAATGAAGAGCGATGCGGCTGCGACGGCATTGATGGCCTGCACCAGCACGCTCGGAATCTGCACGGGAATCTCATCGAGCCAGATGAGCGCCAACGTCGTCACCACGACGTAGCCGTGGACACCCCGGCCGGGAAACCCGTTCCAACCCAACCGGCCGCCGACGTAATAGCTGATCAGGTTCAGGCCCAGGAACGCGCAGGTGAGCAGAAGCTTCTGGCGCCGCGTGGCGCTGTATGCCGCGCACCATCCCAACGCCAGGAGCCACATATATGAATGCGGCACGGTGGTCCACACGTGGGTCCGGTCGAAAAAGAACGGAACGAGAATGCTCACCAGCCAGGAGGCGGCCAGTCCGATCATCCCGTACTGCAGCGGCCTGGCGACTGCGAATCTGCGAATGACCGGCACGGCGAGGGGGATGGCCGCGATCAGCAGGCATTGAATCAACATGTCGATGTAATACGGCGACTCGTGCGCGCCGAACGGATGGGGCTCGAGCAGGTTGTCGATGAGGAAGAGCGATTTCGGATCGAACGAATGGTGTGCGATCTGACGCGCGATCGTATCGATGATCGCCGGCAGGGCGATCCGCCACGAGAAGCGCACGACCGGCAGAATGGTGCGCTCCTTGGCGATGGTGCGCAGTTGGAACTTGGCGAAGCTGAGGCCGGAGACGACCATGAGCACCGGATTGCCTTCGAAGATCGTCAGGCCATAATGGCTGGCGATGACCAGGTAGATTCCCAGGGCACGCAGGAAAACCGGCGTCTCGACGGCGGACACGGCTATGCCGTTGACGGCTGTGACCTGACGGGAGGCGCCCGCGGCATCGGCTCCCTGGCCGACCATCTCGCGGATCGTCAGGTCCTGATAGATGCCGCGCGCCAGCGCATCGGGAACGCCGACACGCTTCATCTCCATGATCACGGCAATGGAGCTGAGCGAGTCGCCCCCGAGCGCCCCGAAGCTGTCGTTGACTCCGATGTCAGCCCGCCCCAGCGCACGGCTCCAGATCGCGAGCAGCTCCCTCTCGCGCTCGTTGCGCGGAGCATCGTTCGCCGCGGACGCGTCCGCTTCAGGGGCGCGCGCGGCTTCATTCGCCGCAGCCGCAGCAGATTGCGCGCCGGTGCCGGTTGATACCTGTGGGGCGGCGCCAGCCGATGGCTGTGGAGCGGCCCCGGCCGCTGGCGGCGGGGCGCTCCACACCGCAGAAGGAGGCGATGCAAAGGTGATATTCGGCCCGCGCAGCCCCTGCCAGCTCACGGCCGTGCCCGCCAGCCACGCCCGCCCCACCGCCCCGAGCAGCACCTGCATGTCGTTCTCGTTCTCGTAGCGCTGGCGGATCGAGCTGATCGCCCCGCGCAGCGGCCCTTTACGCTCCGGGTGCTGGTTCGCCAGGATGGTCAGCGTGCGCCCCGGGCCGCACTCGATCAGCACCGGCTGCGGCAGTTGCCACATCGCGTGCAGCGCCGCGCTGAAGCGCGCCGTGTGGGTGAGGTGGCGCACCCAATATGTTGGATCCTGCGCTTCGGCGGTGGTGATCCAGGTGCCGCTCACATTGGAGACATACGGGATCTGCGGCGCATTCAGCCGGACCGTCCTGACTTCCTCCTCGAAGGCCCGCGCCACCGGCTCCATGAGGCGAGTATGGAAGGCATGCCCGTTCTGCACCCGCCGCGCAATGACTCCTCGCCCGGTGAGCGTGCGCTCGAACGCCGCCACCGCATCCGGAGCGCCCGCGATCACGCAATGGCTGGGGCCATTGATCAGCGACACCGACAGATCCGCCGGCAACTGCGGCAACAGCTCCTCTTCAGGCAGCATGACTGCGAGCATCAGCGCCTGCGGCAGGTCATTGACCAGCTTCGCCCGCACGGCGATCAGCCGCAGCGCATCCTCGAGCGAGAGCACCCCCGCCAGGCAGGCGGCCACGTACTCTCCCATGCTGTGACCGACGATGGCGCTCGGGGTCACTCCAAGTGAGGCCCACTGACACGCCATCGCGTACTCGATCGTGAAGAGCGCCGGCTGACTGAAGAGCGTCGTGCCGAGCCGGATCGTGTCCGCATCCGGCGGCTCATCGGCGGAATGACCGAGCATCCGCTTGAGGTCAATTCCCTTCGCCTGCGTGGTCTGCTTCCAGCTCTGGCTGGCCGGATAGATCACCTGCCGGATGTCCACTCCCAGCAGCGGCTTCAGGATCCCGGCGCAGCGGTCGACTTCCTCGCGAAACCCCTCGCGCGCCTGATACAGGCCCTCGGCCATCCCGACGTAATGATCGCCGATCCCGGGCAGCAGCAGCACGGTCGAGCGCTGCTCCGTGACGACATGACTCGAGGGGGCTCGGTGTGGCCGCGGCTCACTCAGTGCGCTCAGGGCATCCTCACGCCCTCGACACACCAGCATCCTTCGGTACGGCAGATCCTCGCTGCGCCCTTGCAGGGCCTGCGCCACATCGGCCACGGCTACGGCATTACCGGTGAGGAACCCGCGCAACTCGACGCTCGCCTCCTCCAGCGCCCCTTGCGTCTGCGCCGACAGCAGCAGCAGTTGCGGCTCCGCATCGCTCGCCAGCGCCGCCTCAACGCCCGCACCCCCGCGGTTGCCACGGGGTACGACCGAGGCCAGGGCCTCGGCAATGCCAGTGCTGGGAACGGCCGCCATGAATTGTCAGCTCGCGATTGCCGGCGGATCACTCTGCGCGAGTGCCGCTTCGGTTTGTTGTACTTTTGGGTATCTTATACGTCGCTCCGGGCGACTGCAAACCACCGCGGCAGCGGTATCGTGTCGCATTTCTGCGAGAAACGTCCGCGGCACAGCGGCCGCGCCGGCCCTAGAATCGCAGATTACATATGCAAGGCCACCAGGTTACGGCGCAGAAACCTCACACGGCAGCCTGGATGGGCGGCGCCGTCCTCACGACCGCCATGATCGGCACGGCCGAGCTGCTGCGTCACGGTGCCGGAACGCATGGCATCGAGGGCGCTCTGCGGCTGACGGCGCGCTGGGCCTACTGCTTTTTCTGGCCGGCATACGCGGGTGGCGCGCTCGCTGCCACCTTCGGGCCTTTCTTCCGGCCCCTCGCGCGGCGGGCACGGGAGTTGGGTCTCGCCTTCGCCTCGGCGCAGAGCTTCCATCTGCTGCTCGTTGCCTGGCTCTACGCCATCTCACCGACACCGCCTCTGCCGCGCTCCCTGGCGATGTTCTTCCTGATCGCGGCCGCGTTCATGTACATCCTCGCGCTCTGCTCGATTCCCACGCTCGCCCGCAAACTGCCGCCGCCGCTCTGGCGCGCCGTGCGAACCCTCGCCATGGAATACATCGCGCTCGCCTTCCTGCTGGATTTCATCCGGCACCCGCTCGCCCTCGATACCCGACACCTCATCGAGTACACGCCCTTCGCGCTTCTCGGGCTCGGCGCGCTGCTGCTGCGCCTCGTGGGGTATGCGAGGGCGCTGCTGCACCGCCAGGACAGTCACCACGACCAGGAACGACAGACCGATGCCGCTTGAAATCGAGGATTGCGCGCAAGCCCGTCCGCGGGACGGCGCACTCGTGATTGCCCTTCTCAACAACATGCCCGATGCGGCACTCGAGGCCACCGAGGCTCAGTTCGGTTCGCTTCTCGCCGCTGCGGCGGGCTCGCTGCCGGTGCGGCTGCGCCATGCCTGGCTGCCGGAGGTCCCTCGGGGACCGCAGGCGCTCGAGCGCCTGGCCCACCGCTATTTCAGCGTCGAGGCGCTGCTCGCCGATCCGCCTGATGGGCTCATCGTGACGGGGATGGAGCCGCGCGCCGCTTCTCTCGAGGAAGAGCCCTACTGGGATCGCATGGTGCAGGTGCTGGGATGGGCACAGACACACACCGCCTCCAGCATCTGGTCGTGTCTCGCGGCGCACGCGGCCACTCAGTCTCTGCGCGGCGTGCGCCGCCAGCGGCTGCCGGAGAAGTGCTTCGGCGTCTTCGAGCATCGAACTTGCGGTGAGCACATGTTGCTGCGCGGCGTCGGGCCGGCTTTGCCGACGCCGCACTCGCGTTGGAACGAGTTGCCCGTCGAGAAACTCCAAGCAGCCGGCTTCGAAATCCTGAGTCTGTCGGCTGAGACCGGCGCGGATCTGTTCGTGTGTCCCGGCCGCAGTCTACTCGTCTGTTTCCAGGGTCATCCGGAATACGACGAGTTGGCGCTTCTCAAGGAATACCGGCGCGATGTCGGCCGCTATCTGCGTGCCGAGGCGGCGGCCTGGCCCACGCTACCTCAGGGCTACTTCCGCGCGCCGGGTGTCGCCGCACTGGCCAAGTACCGCGCGGGAGCCGAGAAGGCGCGTGCTCCGGCGCACCTGGGCGCCTTTCCGATGGCAGAGCTTGCGGCGCAAGTCTGCGCGTCCTGGCGGCCCGCCGGCGTCGCGATCTACCGCAATTGGCTTACCCACCTGTCCAGGGCAAGGTCAGGCTGAGAGCGCGTTGGCGGACACGCGTGGACAGACTCAGCGGGCGGCTTCCAGCGCCGACACCAGCTCCTCGACATCCGCAATGGTTATCTCGCCGTGCGTGGCGCAGATTCTGACCACCTCGCGCCCTTCCAGCTTTGCGACCGCCACCCATGCACGGCCGGATGCCAGCACCTTGCGTACGATCTCGCGCACTGGCGGAAAACCGGCAGGCGGGAGCACGCAGAGCACCGCGAGCCGCGAGTCGTTGGCGATGCTCCAGCCCCGAGCGGCGAGCCGCACCTTGGCGCAATCGATGACGTCCACTGCCCGCTCTACGTGAGCCGCGTAGCCCTGCCACCCGGCCGCGCCCAGCGAAAGGAAGAGCCTCAGGCCCAGGAAGCGGCGCGACCACTGCACGGTGTTGAGATAAGGATCGATGCTGGTGGCGCTCGACGGCATGAATTCGGCGCCGACGCGGAACGCCTCGCTCAGAGTCGCGGGGTGCCGTGTGATGAACATACCGCAACCCATGGTCGTCGCCAGCCACTTGTGCGCATCGAGTGTCACGGAGTCCGCGAGCTCGATGCCGGCCAACTCGCCGCGCAGGCGGTCGGAGCAGAGTGCCGCCCCTCCCCACGCGGCGTCGACGTGATACCACACGTCATTCTCGCGAGCGATGGTCGCGCACGGCCCCAATGGATCGACCATGCCCGCCCCTGTCGTACCCGCCGTCGTGGAAATCAACACCGGCAACGTGCCCCGGCGCCGATCTTCGCGCACCGCCTCGGCCAACGCGCGCGCATCCATGCGCCCGGTCCCGTCCGTGGCGATGAGCCTCAGCGCCGAGCGGCCGACCCCGGCCTGGTGGGCGATCTTGTGCCACGCGGGCTGGCACTCCCGGGAGGTATAGAAGGCTACAGGCCCGCCGAAGGCTCTTACGCCATCGGATGCGAAGCGTCCGTCCGCGCGCGTGAGTGCACAGACCAGCGCCGTGTAGTTCGCCTCGGAGCCCGCCGTCGTGAAGTGCCCGGCGGAATCAGCCGGAAGTCCCGCGCGCGCCGCCATCGCGCGGATCACGTGCTGCTCGATCGCGACCGGCGCGGGGGAGGAGCCGGAGCTGGCGAGCTGGGGATTGAAGGCGCCGGAGATGCGGTCGGCGCATTGCGAGGGAAAGTTGGGCGCAGGATTGAACAGACCGAAGTAGCGTGGGTGCGTCATGTGCACCGCGCCGTGCTCGAGACTCCCGATTGCCCAGTCGATCAGCTCCTCGAGCGGCTGCGGCTGCTTGAAATCGAAGGCTGACAGCTCCCGGCGCAGCGCCATCATGTCGATGTCCGGCATGACCGGCCCGCGCAGGACGCGTTCGCCCGCCTGCGCGAGCGCCCGCGTGAGGCGATCGTCTACGCGCTCGCGAGTCGCCCGGTCGGGGAACAGCGCCGCCGGCGGTACCGGAACTTCGTCGCGGGAGCTCATGATGCGTCGCCGCAGGCTACGAAGGCCAGGCGGCCAGAATCTTGCGCAACTGCTCAGCCTCCCTGAGATAGGCGTCGTGTCCATAGATGGATGAGATCTCGTGCACTCTGGCGCGGCCGAGCCGCGCGCCAAGGCCCCTCACATCCGAGAGCGGCACGAGCTGATCCTCACGCGCAGCGACCGCCGCGGTCGGCACGAAGATTCGGGCCGCATCCACGCGATGCAGATCGAGGGACTCCGATAGCGCCAGGAACGCCTCGGGCCTGAAGCCGGCGACCCATTCCGAGTTGTCCGCGAAGAGATATTGCTCCACGGGAAAAACGAACCGCCCGTTCTCGAGCCGCGGCAGCGCCGGGAAACGGGCCGCAAATTCCTCCGAGCTGCGGTAGGTCGACATCCCCACCGCGCGCGCCAGCTGCAACCCTTCGGGCCCGCGGCCGCAGCCGATCGCGAACCGGACGATGTGCCGTTGGATACTGTGCCACGCAACGGCCATCGGATGCGGCAGATCGGCCGCGGAAAGGGTCACGAGCGCGCCCACACGCTCCGGGTAACGCTCGGCGAAGGCGAGCGCCACCATGCCGCCATAGGAGCCCCCGACGATCGCACGCACCTCGCGCAATCGTAGATGATCGAGCAGCCGCGCGAGGGCGGCCGCCTGATCGTATGTGGAGATGCTCGGAAACTCGCCGCCCGGCGCCGGTCCGGTCGACTCACCCTGACCCGCCAGGTAGTCGAAGCTCAAAATGCGATACCGGTCCGCATCGAGCGGCCGTCCGGGCCCTACGATCTCGCGCCAGCAGCCGCGCCGCGGATCGTCCGGCTCATATAGGCGCCGGTCGCACCAGACGCCGCCCATGGCACAGACGAGCGGCGCGTCCGCGGCGCCCGTGAGTCGCCAGGCGAGGCGCACGTCACGCAGGCTGCCGCCGTGATGTAGCGCCCACTCGCCGGTGGTTTCCAACATTCCTTCGGAACGGGTAACGGATTCGACTCGGCCGCTCATGACACCTCCGCCAGATCTGCTATCGTAAATCATGCCTGGATCGCCTGATGAGAGATCGCGCTCACCGCTCAAAGCCTGGGTGAGAGCCTTGGAGCGCACCTCCGCCATCGAGCGCAGTCCGCGGACCACCCTGCCGGTCCTGATCGACTCGCTCGCAGAGCGCTTCGAGTCCGCACCGGCGCTCGTTTCTCCGGGAGTGGCACTGAGCTACCGCTCTTTGTCGCAGACCGCGAACCGCTATGCCCGCTGGGCGCTGGCACAACGCTGGCAGCAGCCGGGCCAGGTCGTCTGCCTGTTGATGGGCAACTGCCCGGACTACCTCGCGATCTGGCTCGGTCTCACGCGGGCGGGCGTGACCGTAGCGCTCCTCAATACTCATTTGTCGGGCCCGTCGCTGGCACATGCCATTCGCGTCGCCGCTGCGCAGGCCGTCATCGCCGGCCCCGGCTTCGCCGAGCCGATCCTTGCCCTGAGGGCCGAGCTGCCAGCGGTTGCGTGCTGGGCACACGGGGCGGATGGCGGCGGCTTCCCCCGAATCGATGAAGCGGCTGCCGACCACGCGGGCGAGCCCATCGCCGATGCGGAAATTGCACTGCCTTCGCTATCGGACCGGGCGCTGTACATCTATACCTCCGGTACCACGGGCCTGCCGAAAGCCGCAATCGTCAGCCACCATCGGCTGATGCAGTGGAGCCACTGGTTCTCCGGTCTCATGGATATCACTCCCGCGGACCGGCTCTACAACTGCCTACCCATGTATCACAGCGTCGGCGGCGTGGTGGCAACCGGTGCGCTCCTGGTCGGCGGCGGCACCGTGGTGCTGCGTGAGCGCTTCTCGGCGAGCCGCTTCTGGCAAGACCTCCGCGCAGAGCGCTGCACGATCTTCCAGTACATCGGCGAGCTGTGCCGATATCTGGTGAATGTCCCCCAGGGGGCGGCTGGCGAGGACACCGCTCACGGACTGCGGCTCGCGTGCGGCAATGGCCTGCGGGCGACGGTCTGGCGAGACTTCCAGGCGCGATTCCGGGTGCCGCAGATCCTCGAGTACTATGCCGCCACCGAGGGCACTTTCTCTCTCTATAATTGCGAGGGCCGGCCGGGCTCGATCGGTCGTATCCCCCCGTTTCTCTCGCATCGCTACCCCGTCGCGCTGGTCCGATCCGACCCCGGTACAGGATTGCCGGTGCGCAACAGCGAGGGCCGGTGCGTGCGCTGTGGCCCCCGTGAGGTCGGTGAGGCGATCGGGCGCGTCGCGGAAGGCGGCTCGGCTGGCGGCGCACGGTTCGAGGGCTATGCGGACGCGGACGCCACACGCGCCAAGGTGCTCCGCGACGTCTTCGCAACCGGTGATGCCTGGTATCGCACAGGCGATCTCATGAGCCGCGATGAGGACGGCTTCTTTTATTTCGTCGACCGGATTGGCGACACGTTCCGCTGGAAAGGCGAGAACGTCTCGACGGGCGAGGTCGCATCGATACTGGAAAGCTGCCGCGGCATTACGGAAATCACGGTGTATGGAGTGTCAGTTGCCCAAGCCGAGGGGCGGGCGGGAATGGCGGCTGTGGTCGTCAACGGCGATTTCGATCTCTACGGTTTCCGGCAGGAGGCGGCTGCGCGGCTTCCCGCCTATGCGCGTCCGCTCTTCCTGCGCATCGTCCCAGCGCTCGATCTCACTGGCACGTTCAAGCTGACGAAGCAGGAGCTCGCGAGCGAGGGATTCGATCCGGGTCGGGTGCGCGACCCACTCTACTTCGACAGCGCCCGGGAGGGGCGCTACGAAAGGCTTGACGCACCGCTGTACCAGCGGATCATTCTGGGGTTGGAGAGGCTCTAGCCTCGTATTCCCGCACAACATGCCAGCCGAACGCAGCCCGGACGACGCCCGCCGCTTTCGCAACGCGCTCGGCGCCTTCGCCACCGGGGTCACGATCGTCACGACCCGCGATGCCGAGGGCAACGATGTCGGGCTGACCGCGAACAGCTTCAACTCAGTCTCGCTCGAGCCGCCCATGGTCCTGTGGAGTCTCGCCAAGAGCGCCCGGAGCCTGCCGGCGTTTCTCGCCGCGACTCATTTCGCCGTGCATGTTCTCGCGGGAGACCAGGAGGAGCTATCACTGCGATTCGCCGCCCGCGGCTCCGATAAATTCGGCGGCCTCGACCTCGAGCGCGGCCCGGCGAGCGTGCCTCTGCTGCGCGGCTGCTCGGCGAGATTTCACTGCCGCACCGCCTTCCGGCACGAGGGCGGCGATCACGTGATATTTGTGGGGGCGGTGGAGTCGTTCGACCAGTCGGACCGGACGCCGCTGCTCTTCCACGGCGGTCATTACGCGCTCGCCATACAGAAGGAGCCACCCGCCGAGGCCGCGCCGGAGAGCGCCCAGCCCGACAGCAGCTTCAGTCGGGACTTTCTCGTCTACCTCCTCGGCCGCGCGCAATTTCAACTCTTCCTGTCACTGCGGCGCGACCTCGAGCAGCATCGCCTCACCGAGGCGCAGTGGTTCGCCCTCAGCATCCTGAGCGAATCCGATGGCCGCAGCGTGGCGGAGCTGGATCGCCTCCTCTGGCACACCGGCCACCGCATCACGCATGAGCTCCTCACCAGCCTGGCGGCAGCAGGACTCGCGGAATTGCGGGGCTACGACCCGCACGTCCGGGTCACTCTGACCGAAGCCGGCCGCAGGGCCGTGATCGAGCTCGTCGCGGCGGCCAAGGCGGCGGAGGCGGACGCGGAACGAAACCTCGGCACCGCTGAAATCCGCATGCTCAAGCGGACATTGCGTGCCATCGTGCGTGAGACCGATCCTGGTGCGCCGCCGCTGGCGGCTCCCAACTACCCCGAGTGAGTGTGCCCCCGCCCGGCAAGAGCCGGGGCTTGCGGTAACCTGAGCCCGGACGCGCTGCGGGCGATATTTTGTCACATTGGTGATGTCCGGGGCTCCCGTGCGAGGGGCTCGCGGACAATTGTGACATACCGCGCGATTGCGCAACGGCGGGGTTGGAATCCGGCCGCAGCTGAGTCATACTTTCAAACATTACGAGGCGGCTCGAGAACCGCCAGAAGAACTGAAAAGACTTTATAAGTTTCCAAAAGACTGGGGTTTGCATGTGAGCGCCAACCTGACTGCGGGTCTGGCTGAGACCTGTATTCACCAACTCGACGACTTCGAGCTGGAGGAGTTCCTCGCGGTCGCGGCCCGATTCGGCTCGAGCCGCTTCGGCTTCGTCGTCACCCCCAATGTGGATCACATGATCCGCTGCCACGAGGATCCGGTCTTCCGTTCGCGGTACGCGTCCGCCGACTTCGCGCTGCTCGACAGCCGCTTCGCCGCGAGGCTGCTGCGGCTCGTGAAGGGCCTGCGCCTGCCGGTCTGCACAGGCTCGGACCTCACCGTGACCCTCTTTCGCAGAGTCATCGGCCCGGACGATCGCATTATCTTACTGGGCGGCAGCCCCGAGCAGGCCGCGCAGGTCGCGGCGCACTTCGGGCTGCGCAATGTACGCCACCATAATCCCCCGATGGGATTCATCGGCGACCCGGCGGCCGTCGAGGACTGCCTGAGCTTCATCGAGCAAGCGAGCCCATTCCGGTTCTGCTTCCTCGCGGTGGGCTCGCCCCAACAGGAGACCATCGCGGCGCTCCTCAGGGAGCGTGGGATCGCTCGCGGACTGGCGCTGTGCATCGGGGCATCGCTCAACTTCCTGACGGGGGGCGAGCGACGGGCGCCGGTCTGGATGCAGCAGCTGTCGCTCGAATGGCTCTATCGGCTTGCACAGGATCCCCGCCGGCTCTGGGTACGCTACCTGGTGCGTGGTCCCCGGATCTTCGGACATCTGCGCCAGGCGCGGGTGGTTCTGCGCAAATCGACCCCTCTCGCGGTGGGCGATTCGCCGGCCCGGGCGATCTTGCCGTAACCGCCCTGAAGCATCGCGCTGACATAATCCGACCTCGATCCTGAGCTGTGCGCTGCGTCGCAGCGCGCACCCGGCCAATCCTGAGAGAATTGTCGCCGCGCAGCGACATCGGATGGTTTACGTATGTTAAGCTGCTTCGCAGTGCAGGGAAGCGCGGAGCCCGCGGCACTCCAGGTTTCTGGCGCGGGGCGACGCCGAGCCATAAGAAGTTGAAACGCCATGCAGGCAGATCACCGATATAACAGCTGCTTGAGATTATATTGCGGACTCGCTGAGGCTGCCCCGACAGGTGCGCTCGGCGATCCGAGAAGAACACGATAACAAAGTAGGCGGCTCGGGCCGCGAGATGGATGTCAATGTCGTCTGTCGCTGAATCGTTTGCACACCGCCGAGTCCGGCTGGGTAATGTCGAGCCGGCGTTGGTCGCACTGTTGAAGCAGCTCGATCCGCTCATCGTCGTGCTGTCGCTCTTCTGCTGCGCGCGCGCCTTCGGCGAGCAGTCCTCGCCTGCGTTCGTGATGCTCACGCTCCTCACCTGGGTCATCTCGGGCCAGCTCTTCGACCGCGTCGGCGCCTCGGAAGCGGCCTCCGCTGGAAACTGGGATTTCGGCAGAAGCTACACGCGGCTGCTGCTGCAGTGGATCATGGTCGTCGGCATGCTCTTCCTCGCAGGCTTGACCTTCAAGGCGACCGACATCTTCTCGCGCCAGTCGCTCCTAACCTGGATCCTGGTGACGCCGCTCGCTCTCACGGGAAGTCACCTCCTGCGACGGCGGGTCCGCTGGCGCGCGGAAAATGGCGCCTCGGCCTCGCGCTACATCATCATTGGCGTGAACGACGTGGGCGTGGAGCTCGCGCGCCGGCTACCGGCGGCCGGCTTCATGGGCTACTTCGATTTCCGCAGCGTCGATCGGGTGGCGCAGGTCACCGACCCGGAGAAACTGGCCGGCCACTGCCGGGACACGGCAAATTTCGTCCGCGGGCACGGCATCAGGGTGGTCTACATCGCCCTGCCCCTGGCTAACGTTCCGCGCATGAGCGAGCTGGTCAATGCCCTGCGCGACACCACCGCTTCGGTGTACTTCGTGCCGGATGCCTTCGCATTCGACCTCATCCAGGGCCGTCTGGTCGAGATCAACGGGATGCCGGCGCTCTCGGTCTGCGAAACCCCGCTCCACGGCCTGGAGGCGGTGTTCAAGCGCGCAATGGATCTGGTGATCGCGAGCGTGGCCCTGCTGGCCCTCTCGCCGCTACTGCTCGCCGTGGCTGCCGCCGTAAAACTCACCTCGCGGGGACCGGTGTTCTTCCGCCAGCGCCGGTATGGTCTCGACGGTGAGGAGATCGTCGTCTACAAGTTCCGCTCCATGAGAGTTTGCGAGGACGGGACGGTGGTCACGCAGGCGACCAAGGAGGATCCACGCGTCACCCGGATCGGCGCCATGCTGCGCAAGACTTCCATCGACGAGCTGCCACAACTGTTGAACGTGGTGCAGGGCAAGATGAGCCTGGTGGGGCCTCGGCCGCACGCGATCGCCCACAACGAGCTCTATCGCAAACTGATCAACGGCTACATGATCCGCCACAAGGTGCGGCCCGGCATCACCGGCTACGCACAGGTGAACGGGCTGCGTGGGGAGACGGAGACGTTGGAGAAGATGTCCGAGCGCGTGCGCTACGACCTGGAGTACCTGCGCAAATGGTCGCCGTGGCTCGACGTCAAAATCCTCTTCAAGACGCTCGGCGTCGTCCTGCACGATCAGCGCAACGCATACTGAAGCGCGGCATCGCTAAGCCACAAGCTTGAGCGATGCTCGTGCGCGACTCCTGAGCTCGAGACGGCGCTCTCGCGGGAGAGCGACGTAGTTGGTCGCCCGGCGCGGAAAGAGATGACTGTCCAGAAAGCAGTC
>DASYGA010000363.1:0-2485 GCA_036000265.1 Steroidobacteraceae bacterium
CCGGAGTCGTATTGCTTCTGGAAGTTGCTTTCCTGGTCGTTGTACACCAGCTTCCAGCCGCTCGCCGCGAGGCCGCCCATCGGCGGCTGGTGCGCATTCAAACGCTGCTGAAGGAATCCGGCCCAGTCGTATTTCACCACCCAGTTGAGGCCAGCGACGAGGTCATCGAAGGTATAGGTCCTGGTGACGAAGCTGCCATTGTCGATGCCGAAGAAGTGGCTGGCGAAGGTGTCCAGCGACTTGCGGTCGCCGGTGAGCGAGCGGATCCTGGCGTCGACCTCGAGCCATAGCAACTGGCCGGCGCTGTAGTACTCCTCGCTCATCTGCCAGCTGCGGTAGGGCAGCGGCGCCCGATGCGCCGCGGTGGGATCGTTGGTCGTGTCCTCGAGCGTGCGCCATTTGAAGCCGGGACGATTGCGGTCATAGTTCGCAGCGACCAGCGCCAGCCCATCGCGGAATTGCTCGGGGCTCCACATGCTGGAGCGCGCGGTGAGCACGTAGCCCCAGTACTGCGTCTGGCCTTCGTAGACCCACAGGAGGGAGTCGCCCATGGGCACGTTGAACCCGGGTGTCCACAAGTCCGCGGGGCGGCGGAACTTGCCGTTCCACGAGTGAGTGTACTCGTGCGCCAGCAGGTCGCGCCCCGGGGCGGTGTCGTCCCAGGCGCTGAAGTAATTCGCGCGCGTGCCGTCCTCGCTCGACTGGTGGTGCTCGAGGCCGTTCGGACTGAGCTGATCGGACAGGGAGTAGAGGAAGTCGTAGTGGTCGTAGTGATGCGAGTTGAAGAGCTTGTACGCCTGCGTCACGAGGTTGCGATGCACCTGCAGCTGTTGCGGCGTCATCTGCAGGTCCTTGGGCGCGTCGGCGAATATGTCGAGGTGCACGGGCACCGCGGCGCCCGGGTCGAGGTCGACACGCTCGAAATACCGTCCGGCATACATCGGCGAGTCGACCAGCGTGTTGTAGGTCACCGGATCGAAGCTGGTGGTGTCACCGGACTGGGTATGCGTCTGCAACGCAGTGCCGAACTGCCAACCGCGCGGCAGCGTCACGCTCGGCGCGAAGGTGATGTCGCGCGAGTAGTACCCGGCCGGATAGAGGCTGACGTCGTTCCACTCGAGCGACAGCATCTCCGCGGTCATCTGGATGTCCTGCGATGCCGCGCGACCGGAGAGGTACTGAAAATCGACATTCACGCTCGAGACATGCCGCGGCACAGCCACGCGAAACGCGTAGACGTCGTATTCGTCCCGCGTCCAGGGCAGCACCTTGCCTGCGGCCGTGATGGTGAGCCCCGCGAGCATGTCGATGGGGCCGGTGGGGGAGTGATTCCCCGGGATCCATTCCGGGTAGAGCAGCGTCAGTTCCCCGGACCGGACCGGAACCACCTCGTGCACGCGAAAAATGCCCTGCGCCGTGTCAGTGGCATCGACCTCGATGCGGATGGTGCCGGGGTACCGGGTATCCCTGGGCTGTGGAATGGCCGCCGCGGCCGAATCGGCCCACGCCGCACGTGCGGCCGTCACGCTCAAAGCGCAGAGGGCCAGGACCGCCGCAAGCCCGGCCGGGAACGACGACCTCGCGAGCCGCGTAACGTTTGACATATACCGATTCCCAAACACTATTCCGAAAGGTAATATCGCTGCTCCACACTTGCCAGTGCGCATACCGCACGGGGCAAACCGCTCGGCGATTGTCGCCCCGCGCCATCGAGCGCGGCGGCCGTGGTTTCCTATGCCCGGAGGCCTGCCGCGCAGGCGGCACTATGGTAACCTTTTATTTTCACAGAATAATTCGGGGATGAAGTCTTGCCGGTCGATGAGTCTCTGAAGACCCGCATCGAGGAACTGGTGCGTGCGGGGTCGGTGCGCCGCAAGCTGGCGGCGGCGCAACTCGAGGCGGAGATCCGGCGCCGGGAAGAGGTGCTGCGCCGCACGTTTCGCCGCTATCTCTCGCCACGGCTCGCCGACAAGATCCTGGAGGACGCGCAGCTGCGCGACACCCTCCTCTCCACCGATGATCTGCGCGCGCACGCCGTCGTCCTGTTCGCGGATCTGCGCGGGTTCACGACCATCTCGGAGCGGCTGCAGCCGAGCCAGGTCGTACCGCTGCTCAACGAATACTTTTCGCTCCTCACCGAGATCACCTTCCGCCACGAGGGCACGGTGTTTCACATGGCCGGAGATTGCCTGATGCTCGGCTTCGGGGTGCCGCTCGAGCAGAACGACAGCCCGCGCCGGGCCGTGAGCGCCGCGCAGGAGATGCTGGAGAATTTCAAGGCACTGGCCCACTCCTGGAAGGAGCGGTACGGGGTCGATGCGGGCCTCGGCATCGGCATCAACGAGGGCGATGTCGTCGCGGGCAACGTCGGCTCCAGCGCCTACATGAGCTACACGCTCGTCGGCGACACCGTCAACGTCGCCGCGCGCCTCTGTCAGCGCGCCCGCGCGGGCGAGATGCTGTTCTCGCGCACGCTCAAGCAGTC
>DASYGA010000090.1:0-5600 GCA_036000265.1 Steroidobacteraceae bacterium
CTGGGCAACATCAAGGCCGCCGCGGGCAGCGAAGCCACGGTCGCGAAACTCGAGCCGCATTCGCCCGCTGCGGCACTGTTGGATGCGCGGATCAAAATCGCCCGCAAGAATCTGCAGGGTGGTGTCGCAGAGCTGGAGAACATCCTGAATGAGGCGCCGGACTTCAGCGAGGCGCGGCTCCTGCTCGGCGCGGCCCTGCTGCAGCGAGGCGACCTACAACAGGCGCAACAGCAGCTGCAGGAGTTGCTCGACAGAGCTCCCGACAACCTCGGGGCCCGTAAGCTGCTCGCCGAAGTGCGGCTGAAACTCGGCCAGCCGGAGGGGGCGCTCAGCGTTCTCAATCCGGCGCTCTCCACCGATGCCCTCGATACCCAGCTGCTCTCGCTCTACGGCGCCGCGGCCAGCCAAACAGGCGACAAGCAAGCGCTCATCGAAGCCCTGCAACGCAGCGCAACCCAGCACCCCGACGATCAGACGGTGCTGCTCAACCTCGCGGCGGCATATCTTGGCGCGGGTCAGCCGGCGCAAGCGCTCGGGGCGATCGAGAAGACCACCGACAATGGTGATCCGCACCGCGACCGGCTACTGATCGCCGCGGTGCTGGCCGCACAGGGGCCTGGGGCTGCCGGAGCCGAGGTCGAACGCATGCGCGTTGCGCACCCACGTGATCCGGGCGTCCTCGATCTTGCCGCTTCCTACTACATGACGGAGGGCCGCATCGAGGACGCCAGGGCGGCGCTGCGCGCGTCGCTTGGCATCGATCCGGACGAGGTGACCTCCCTGGTCGACCTCGCGCGTCTCGATGAGGCCGCCGGAGATGCGAGCGCCGCGCAGAGTCGTCTGCAAGCCGCTCTGAAGGCACATCCTGAAGCCTTGCCGATCCGTCTCGCGCTGGCGGATGTCCTGGTGCGAACGAAGGCCTATGCCAGTGCGCGCACGCTCCTGGAGGCGGCCGGGCCGCAAGCGGGTCCGGACGCGAAGTTCGCGTTGGCACAGGTAGCGCTCGCCAGCGGAGATCTGAAGGCCGCGAATGCGGCGCTCGATCAGGCGGTTGCCGAGCAGCCCGGGAGCGCCGAGCTGGTGGAGGGCGCGGGGCTGCTGCTGATGAAGGCGAACCAGTTCGACGCGGCGCTCGCGCGATTCGCGCAGGCGACGCAGCTCGCCCCGAAGGATGCGGGGTACTGGCTCAATACGGCACGCGCGCAACTCGCGCTGAACCAGCCTCTGGCGGCACGCTCGTCACTGAACAGGGCGGACCAGCTGCGCCCACAATGGCTGCCGGTGGTCGCCACGCAAGCATCGATCGACTTGCATCAGGGTGACGGGCAGGCGGCGCTGACCCGGGTTCAGGCGCTCCTCGCGCAGGGGCCTGACGATGCGGGGGCATTGGAGCTCGAGGGAGACGTCGAAGCGCAGCTGAAGCAGACCGCCGCGGCGGCCGCGGCGTACAGCAAAGCGCAGCAGTTGCGCCCGAGCGCGCGCGTGGCCGCGAACCTCTATCGCGTGCGGCTCATGGGTCACACGCCGCGGCCGCAACAGCCGCTCGAGCAGTGGCTGGCGCGCGAGCCGCAGAGCTGGCCCATTCGCGATTTACTCGGTCAGTATTACCTCGGTGCGGGCAAGTCGCCGCGCCTCGCGATGCAACAATTCAAGGCGGCTATTGCCGCAGAGCCGACCGACGTCGTGGCATTGAACAATCTGGCGTGGGCGCTGAATGAGACCGGCGACCCCGGGGCCGAGGCGTTTGCCGAGCGCGCCCACGATTTAGCGCCGAACGACCCCAGCATCGACGATACACTCGGCTGGATTCTGGCGCGCGGCGGCAAGCCGGCGGGGGCGGTCGATTACCTCAGGCAGGCGGTCAAACTCGATCCGCGCGACGCGAACGTCCAGTATCACCTTGCCTACGCGCTCGCCAAGACCGGACAGGCGGCGGAGGCACGCCAGATCCTCGGCAAGATTCTTTCGGACGGGCAGCCGTTCGACAGTCGGCCTGAGGCGCGGCAATTGCTGACGAGCGTCAAAAGCTAAGGAATCAGAAGCACGATGGCAACATCCTCGATATTCTCCGATGTGGCGGCCCTGCAGGACCAGCTGCGCGGCATATGGCGATTCCGGCGAGTTGCCCTCGGCGTCGCCTGGTGCACTGCGCTCGTTCTTTGGGCGGTGGTGTTTCTGCTCCCGAACACCTATCAGGGCAGCGCGACGATCTTCGTCGACACGGGAACCACCCTCAGCCAGGCGACCAAGGGAATCAGCCTGGAGGACAACCTCACCGATCAGATCGAGCGGGTGAGCACGGCGCTGCTCGGCACGCCGCAGTTGCGCAAGGTTGCCAGCGGGACCAATCTCCTCGCCGGTCGGGTCACCCCGCAGCAGCAGCAGGCGGTGATCGACGATCTGCGGCAGAGGATCGACATCGTGGCTGATGTGGATCCGAACGATCCGCACTCCGCCTCCGCGCCCAAGAAGTTCACCATCACTTACAAAGACGGAAACCGCGCACGCAGCATCGCCGTGGTCGATCGGTTGCTCAATGGTATCGTCGAGGGCTCCCTGGAGGACAAGAGCGAGGGATCGCAGGTGGCCGAGCAGTTCCTGACCCAGCAGATCGCGGACTATGCGCGCCGCCTGAACGAGACCGAGCAGCAGCTCGCGACTTTCAAGAAGACCAATATCGGGCTCGTTCCGGGTGAGAAGGGCGATTTCTTCAGCGGGGTGCAGGCGGCCCGGCAGAATCTCACGCAACTCAACGAGAATCTGTATGTCGCCATCCGCAAGCGTGACGAGATTGCCAAAGAGATGAGATCGGGACAGGAATTCACGGCGGGAGCGGGCGGCGTGGTTGCCCCGGGGTCGCCTCTCGATACGGAGCAGCAGATCGAGCAGGACCAGCAGCGGCTGGATGCGATGCTCCTCAAGTACACGGACAAGTATCCGGATGTGATCTCGCTGCGCGAGAACATCAAGGACCTCGAGGCGCGCGAGAAAGAGCAAAAACGGGCCGCCCGGCATGGTGATGTCGGCGCGGCCAACTCGCTCGGGATGTCAGCCAACCCGGTGTATCTCAAGCTCGAGGAAGAATACAACGCGCAGCAGGTGGAGATCGCCTCGCTGAAGCAGCAGATTTCCGATCGGCAGGAGCAGATCGCGGCTCTCAAGGCACAGATGGGCTCCGCGCCGCAGGTGCAGGCGGAGTATGCGCAGCTGATGCGTAATTATGAGGTCACGAAGAAGGCCTACGATGAGCTGCTGTCGCGGCTCGACAGCGCGCGCCTGGGGCGGCAGGCCGCCTCCACCGGGTTGGTGAGGTTTCAGGTGATCAATCCGCCGGCGGCGAGTTTTACGCCGGTATTCCCCAATCGGTCGCTGCTGGTCCCCGGCGCGTTCTTCCTGGCGTTGGCCGCCGGAATAGGCGTCGCATACCTACTGCACCTGCTGCGACCGGTGATCGTCAGCGCGAGGCAGCTCACCACGGTGACGGGCCTTCCGGTGTTGGGCGCGGTGAGCCTGGCATGGGCCGAAAGGCACCGCATCGACAGGCGTCGCAGCGCCGTCCGCTACACATTGCTCTCCACAGGACTCTTGGTCGCTACCGTGGCCTTGGTCGTCGTTACTCTGTTGCCTATGTCTGCCGGGAGCCTCTGATATGAGCGTGGTGGAAAAGACGATCCGCAAGCTCCAGGAGCAGCGGCAGCAGTCCGCGGGCGAGGCACACCCGCCGGCGCCGCCCCAGATCCCGGAGGCGTTGCAGACAGGCGAGGCGGCTGCGCCGCGCACGGCTGCATCACCTGCTCCCAGCCTGCCGCCTGTGGCCCTCGACCGCGCCACGCTGCGATCCTTCGGGTTGATGCCGCCGGACGAGGAGATCGACCTGCTCACCCGGCAATACCGCAAGATCAAACATCCGCTGGTCGCCAAGGCCCTCGGGCGCGGCGTGCCGCGCGAGCCCAAGGGCTATCTCATCATGATTGCGAGCGCCATGTCCGGTGAAGGCAAGAGCTTCACCGCAGTCAATCTGGCGCTGAGCCTTTCGCTGGAGAAGGACCTCGAAGTGCTGCTGGTGGACGGGGACGTCGCCAAACCGCAACTCAGCCGGGTTCTCGGGCTCGACGGCGTACCGGGGCTGCTCGATTCCCTGCGGGATCCGGCTCGGGATGTTGAATCCCTCATCCGCCGCACGAACGTTCCGACGCTGTCGTTCCTGCCGGCTGGCGCCGGCGGCGATGACGCAACCGAGCTGCTATCGAGCCCACGGATGGAGCGTACCGCAGCGTTGCTCGGGCAGCATGACAGCCGTCGGATCGTGGTATTCGATTCGCCGCCGCTTCTGCAGACGACCGAGTCGCCCGCGCTGGCGCGAATTGCGGGTCAGGTTGTCGTAGTCGTGCGGGCGGACAGTACGCCGCAACCGCTGCTGCTCGATGCGCTGAGCACTTTGCAGGGACATCTGGGTGTATCGCTGGTGCTCAATCAGAGCAGGCAGTCAGGCGCAAAGCCGTATTACTACTACGGCTACGAGGGTAAGGGCAGCGGTGCGGCACCCGCCGATGGCGGTCGCAGCTTGTAGCCGTTCCTGTCTATTGTAGGTTCGGCCGCAACCACGCTACGGCCGAGGACAATCGGGCCCGGGCCGCGTTGCAGTCCGGCATGCACTGCGTGCGTAGTGCCGTCAAAGATGACATCGGCGGCTTCACGATCGCTACGAGCCCGTACCAGAGTTGTGACAAGCGCGGCTGCACGAAGACGCGGCTTCCGATGCGGTACCGATTCCAGACGAGCGCGCGCGAGCCGTCGGAATTCAAAGCAACGATCTGCTGCCAGCGCCCGGCCGGGGAATTCACCAGCCGCACTGATTGCTGCCGCGTCTGCTTGGGATCACCCAACAGATCGTTCCAGTAGCCCAGCAGCTTCGCGCGCTGCGTCTGCACACGGTAGGCCACCGCAAAGGCGTCGACGGGTTCCCCGGCCGGATCGGTATAGCGTGTGAGTGCTTCACCGCTCGGCCTCAAGAAACGCGGCCGCCACTCGCTTACGTCTGCGGCCGAGGGTCCCGCCCATCCTCTCGGCGCTGCGGGCCATTGGAACGCCACCGCCGTCCCGGCCGCCGTATTGGCCCAGTCCATCCCGTAGGCGAGCAGGGGCATGGCAGCCAGCACGACGAGTGTCAAAATCACAGGCAAGCCACCCATGGTGGCAGTGGACGGCGACTCGGAGGCATCGCGGTTTTCAGGGGAGGGCGGGGCGCGACGGGCCGGTGCGGATCGCCCCGTCCACCACAGGAACGCGGCGAACACGAAGGCGAACAGCCACCAACCCAGCCAGTAGTGCTGCCTGACCAGCGAGCTGCGCATTTCGGTCTCGTAGGCCGCTACGATGACGGTGAAGATGCGTACCCAATTGACCGCCAGAGAGAGAGCGCCCATGAGCGCCAGCCATCCCAGCCTGCGCCGCCACGGCTCATCCGACAGCTTGCCGTAGAGGGCAGCCAGAGCGAGTCCGACGATGAACTCGTGCAGGCCGCTGCAGCTCTGCGCGATCTCGATCAGCCCGCCCGGAAGGTGGACCATGACACCGTTCGTATAGGCGGGAATGCCCGT
>DASYGA010000403.1:0-3069 GCA_036000265.1 Steroidobacteraceae bacterium
CGCGGTGTTCGCATTCGGAATCGCCATGTTTGCCGCGGTGATCTTCATGCCGCGTTTCTACCAGACCGTGCGCGGCATCAGCGCCACCGCTTCCGGTTACTACATCTGGCCCCTCCTGGTCGGACTGATGGGTGGCAGCATCGGCACCGGCCTTTTGATCAGCCGCCTCGGTCGGTACAAGTGGCTGATGACCGGTGGCGCGGTGGTGATGCTGATCGGCGGCTTCTTGATGACGCACTTGACGGCAGGCGTGTCCGACTGGGAGCTCTGGGCCTGGATGCTGGTCCTGGGATTCGGCATCGGCCCGGCGATGGCCGGCTTCACGGTCGTGGTGCAGAACTCCGTGCCGATGAGCCGGCTCGGTGTGGCCACCAGCACGCTCACCTTCCTGCGCCAGATCGGCGCCTCGGTCGGGCTGGCGGCGGCGGGCACGATCTTTTCTTCGTCTTTTGCGAACCGCCTGCCCGCGAACCTGAACGAGCAGGGTGTGCCGCAACCGCTGATCTCAATCCTCGTCAAGTATTCCGGCGCGCTTCAGAACGTCGGCAACGGCCGCGCCCTGCTGCAGCACCTGCTGCCGGCGCCGGAGCAAGGCTTGATTCCCAAAGTGATCGCGGGTGCCAACAACGCCCTGGCGCTTTCGATCGGCGACCTCTTCTGGATCACGATCGTGTCCGGGGTCCTCGGGCTGGCGTGCTGCCTGCTGCTCCGCGACCGCCCTCTGCGCAGCGGCTCCGAGCTCCGATCGGGTGCCGTGGCATTAGAGGCCGCCTCTAGCTGATTCAGTTCAGCAAGCCGAGTCGGGTCGCTTCGCGAGCCGCCTGGGACCTGGACTCGACCGACAGCTTGCGCAGGATCGCCGAAACATGGTGGTCGACGGTCTTCGGAGTGAGGAAGAGGCGGTTTGCGATCTCCGCGTTCTTCATGCCGGACTTCACCAGGTCGAGAACCTCGAGCTCGCGCGCCGTCAGCAGCGCCGCATTGCTCTGTGTCGAGGCACGAGGTCCGCGCGAGATCCCATGCGCGCCGCGTGCTCGCAGCTTGCGCGCCACCACGGCGGCGGTGGCCCGAGCTCCGAGTCTCTGCAGCTTCAAAAGCGATTGCCTGAGCAGGTCGTCGTCGTCGGCTCCGGCCAAAGCGAGGGCCGCGTCGTATTCGCATCCGAGCGCACCCCACAGCTCCGCCGCCTTCGACCAATCGCCCTGGAGCTCGGCCCTGTACCGGTCTGGCAGCGTAGGAGGAATCTCGTCGCAAAGCCCCGCCCGCCGGCGCCAGCACATCAGCTCGCCGACCTGCCACCAGGCACCCAGAGCCATGGCCTTCTGGAAAGCGGCGTCCGTCTCGGCGCCAATCGCATCAACGCGGCCCTCGAGCCAGGCCGCCTCCGCTCTCGCGGCGCTGACCGGCACCGCGAATTGAAGTTCGCCTTCGCGTTTGGCCATCACCTGAGCCTCGTCGAGCAAGGGCCAGACGTCAGGATCGCCGCGACGAGCACGGACCACGGCCAGGATCGGAAGCACGCTCACGCGCGGCAGCTGACCCTTCTCGCCCTTCATCACGCTGTCGGCGACCTCCACCGCTCGCGACCAGTCGCCGCGGTCGAGGTACACCTCGGCCAGCGATGAAAGCAGCCACATCCTCCACAGCTCGAGGCCGTGCTCGCGAGAGAAGTCGACACCGCGGCTGATCAGTTCGACAAGGGCGTCGTCGTACATGCGCGCCTGCACTGAGGCGCTCGCCAAGTTGATATAGGCCCGGCCGACGTGCTCGTCCATGCCCAGCTCTTCGGCCATGTCAAGACTTCTGAGGAGCTTCTCCTTGCCCCGCGCATCGCCTTTGAGAAGCTCCGTGGTTCCCAGCGAATTCAAGGTATGCAGGACGGTTTCGGAGTCTCCGACGTGTTCGGCGAGATCGAGAGCTACAGGCGCAGTGCGGATCACGCCCTCGGCGTTGTCATGATTCATGTGGAACATCACGAGCCCGGAGTAGGCGAGCGCGAGCTCGCGACTGCGAGGCAGCTTTTCCAGAATCTCGATCGCCTCGAGGATCGGCTCCTCGGCCTCGGCACCTCGCCCGCCGCACATCAAGAGCCGCGACTGGCGGCGCAGCGCATCCGCCCAGTTCAAGGAATCATCAGCCTCCCTGTAGAGGTTGATCGCGCGGGCCTGTGCTTCGATTGCCAGGTCGGCCTGGTTGGTGTGCAGCCGCTCCTGCGCGAGAAGCTGGAACAGGTCGGCGTGCTCGCCCGGTGGCAGCAGTTCTGCGACGCGCAGCGACCGCGTGAACTGCGCCGCCGCCTCGCGATGGGCGCCCAGCGCCGAGGCACGCTCGCCTGCCGCGCGTCCGAAACGGAGCATTGCCGAGTGGTCGCCGGCCGCCTCCGCGTGGTGCGCCAGGCGTGTCACGTCCGGCATCCCGAGGGATGGCCTCGCCAGTGCGCTCAGCGTGAGCCGGTGGAGGTGCAGCGCGCGATCGGGCGGGATCGACTCGTCGATGGTGAGCCGAGCGAGCTCGTGCCGGAAGGCGACCGATCCGTTTTGCCGGGCCAGCATTCCAGAATCGAGGCACTCGCCAAGGGCTGGGAATTGTTCGGGGCTGACCGCCTCCAGCAGCCACAGCTCGGCATGCTGAGGGACGACCGCGACCGCGTCGAGCAGCCCCCGCGCCTGCGGCGACAGCCGCGCCGCGCGGGCAAGGACTGCGTCGCGCACCGTGGACGGGATCTGGTCCTCGTGTGCCGAGGCCAGAGCTTCGGTGACGAAGAACGGGTTGCCCGCGGTCTTGCGGTAGAGCTCTCCTGCATCGACGTCGGCACCGCCCGCCATGGCCGCCACCGCGCCGGCGGAAAGGGACTGCAGCTTGATCCGCGACACCGACTCGTGCCGCGGAATCTCGCCGATGAGGAAGCGCAGCGGGTGAATTCGCCCGAGCTCATCGTCCCGGTAGGTCGCGATGACAAGCGCCGGCGCGGATTCCACCCGGCCGCTCAGCAATCGCATGACGTCGAGCGTCGCCTCGTCCGCCCACTGCAGGTCCTCGAGGACGACGATCGCCGGCGAGTCCCTGCGC
>DASYGA010000421.1:0-5642 GCA_036000265.1 Steroidobacteraceae bacterium
GATGCCGGGCCTTGACCGGAAAGCCCATACGCTCGAACAGCGTGCGCAGAAGCTGCGGGTCGGGCGCGGTGTATTCGACGAATTCGAAGCCGTCGGTGCCCATCGGGTTGTCGCTCGACTCGCTCATTTGCATCTCCGCCGCATCTGGTTGCGCGTGCAACTATTATAGCGCCAGCAGCCGCCGGCGCCATGGGATAAGACCGCAGGTCGACGCCGGGCCAATGCGGCCCCAGCCGCCCAGATGTCCGGCCGTAGGCCGGCCCGATATCTATATAATCGCGTCCCATCATGCATGCACCAGATCCTTCGTCAGACGACAGTCGTCTGCTGCGCAGCATCCCCCCCGCCCGCCTCGCGCTGATCGAGCGCATCGCTCGCGCCCGCACCGCGGCTCGGCGGGGCCCACGTACCGCCGGGGATACCGCTCTTTACCGTCAGATCCAGCAGCCGTTCCTGAAAGCCTATTTCCGCGGTGTGGGTGAGGAAGACCTGGCGGAGCGCGCGCCCGCGACTCTCGCCAACGCGGCCCGCGCCCACCTGGAGCTGGGCTGGCGCCGCGCGCCGGGACAATCCCTGGTCCGGATCTTCAACCCCGATCCAGAGCGCGACGGCTTCGAGTCGCCGCATACCCTGGTGCAGATCGTGACGGACGACAGGCCTTTTCTGGTCGATTCCGTCGGCATCGCCTTCGCCCGCGCCGGGCTCGCCGTGCACCTCATCGTCCATCCCGTGCTCGAGGTCCGCCGTGATGGCCGCCACCGCCTCGCCGGGCTCGGCGCCAATGGCGGCGAGCCTGATCAGGCGGAATCCTGGGAACTCTACGAGGTCGACCGCCAGACCGATCCGGCGGCGATCGAGCGGCTGAGTCAGGACATCCAGTCGACACTGACGGATGTCGGCCTCGCCGTCGATGACTGGGCCGCCATGCGCGAGCGGGTGCGCTCCCTGATCGCGGACCTGCACCGCGACCCGCCGCCGCTGCCGCCCGAGGAAATCGCGGAGGCCCGCCAACTGCTCGAGTGGATGGAGGAGCGTCACTTCGTTTTTCTGGGCTACCGGCAATATCGGCTCGAGCGCGGCGAGCGCGAGGACCGCCTGCTTCCCGAGATGCGCAGCGGCCTGGGAATCCTGCGCGCGCGCGCCGCGGTGGGCAGAGCCGCCGCCACCGTGCTGACCGGCGATATCCGCGCCCGTGCCCGCGAGCGGGAGTTGCTCGTCCTCACCAAGGCCAACTCCGTCTCGACGGTACACAGGGCCGAGTACCTCGACTACGCCGGCGTGAAGATCTTCGACGCCCGCGGCAGGGTCATCGGCGAGCACCGGTTTCTCGGCCTTTGGACCTCCACCGCCTATCACCGCAGCCCGCGCGACATCCCCGTGCTGCGGCGGAAGGTCGATCAGGTCATCCGCTATTTCGGCCTCGACCCGCACGGACATGACGGCAAGGCGGTCCTCAACGTGCTGGAGACCTACCCGCGCGATGAGCTCTTCCAGGCGAGCGTCGAGGATCTGATCCGGATCGCCCGCGGCGTGGTGAATCTGTACGAGCGGCGCACCGTGCGCTTGCTGGCGCGACGCGATCCCTATCACCGCTTCTACTCCTGCCTCGTGTACGTCCCGCGCGATCGCTACAACACAGAGGTGCGCCAGCGCATCGAGCAGATCGTACTCGAGGGATTCTCCGGCCGTGCGGTGGAGAGTCAGGTCCAGATCTCCGGCTCGAGTCACGCGCGGGTGCACGTGGTGGTGCGCACCCAGCCGCCAGGGCCGCGCGACGTCGACATTGCGGCGATCGAGCGCCGCATCGCGGAAGCGGCGCTCACGTGGACGGATCGCCTGCGGGAGGTGCTGGTGGCGCGCGCGGGCGAGGGTGCCGGCATCGCGCTGGCGACTCGCTATCGGCGCGTCTTCCCTCTCGCCTACGAGGAGGATGTCGCGCCGGCCGATGCCCTGGCCGACATCGCCGACCTCGAGCAGCTGCGCGCCGCTCCGGCGGCGCGGCGGCTCAGCCTGCACCGCCCGCAGCAGCAAAAGCCCGCGCGGATGCATCTGAAGATCGTACGGCTCGGCGATCCGGTACCGATCTCGGATCTGCTGCCGATCCTAGAGAACTTCGGCCTGCGGGTGATCGCCGAGAGGCCGTACGAGCTCGCCTGGCCCGAAGGCGGTGCCGCCTGGATCCAGGACTTCGAGCTCGAGCACCGCGACGGCCTCGCCATCGATATCGGCCGCATCGACGAGCGCTTCAAGGAAGCGCTCACGCTGACCTGGAACGGCGATGCGGAGAACGACGGCTTCAATCGCCTGCTGCTCGGCGCGGATCTGGCGGCGCGCGAGATCACGGTGTTGCGGGCCTATTGCCGCTACCTGCTGCAGACCGGCGTGCCGTTCAGCCAGGCCTACATGGAGCGCGCTCTGGCGGCCAATCCGGCGATCGCGGCCGGGCTGGTGCGCCTGTTCGAGGCGCACCTCGATCCGCAGGCACAGTCCGCACCCAGCCGCCGCAAGACCAGGGAGCGGCCGCAAGGCCGCGATAACTCATCGGAGCAGATTGCCGCGCAGATCCGCGCCAGCCTCGATTCGGTCGCGAGCCTCGACGAGGACCGGATCCTGCGTGCCTATCTCGGTGTCGTCAAGGCGACGCTGCGGACCAACTTCTACCGCCGGGATGCCAACGGGCGGCCGCTTCCCTATCTCTCGCTCAAGCTCGATCCCGGCGCCATACCGGACCTGCCGCTGCCCCGCCCGAAATTCGAGATCTTCGTCTACAGCCCGCGGGTGGAGGGCGTGCACCTGCGAATGGGCTACGTGGCCCGCGGCGGCATCCGCTGGTCCGACCGCCGCGAGGACTTCCGCACCGAGGTGCTGGGCCTGATGAAGGCGCAGAACGTCAAAAACACGCTCATCGTGCCGGCCGGTGCCAAGGGCGGGTTCGTGCCCAAGCGGCTGCCCGCGGGCAGCCGCGAGGAAGTGCAGGCCGAGGTGATCGCCTGCTACCGCACCTTCATTCGCGGACTTCTCGATCTGACCGACAACATCGCCGGCAGCCGTGTCGTGCCGCCTTCCCAGGTCGTGCGCCGCGACGGTGACGATGCCTACCTCGTGGTCGCGGCCGACAAAGGCACGGCGAGCTTCTCCGACATCGCCAACGCCGTCGCCGCCGAGTACGGCTTCTGGCTCGGCGATGCATTCGCCTCGGGCGGCTCGGCGGGCTACGACCACAAGCGGCTCGGCATCACCGCCCGCGGCGGCTGGGAGTGTGTCAAGCGGCATTTCCGCGAGCTCGGCATCGACATCCAGAAGACTCCCTTCACGGCCATCGGCATCGGTGACATGTCGGGCGATGTCTTCGGCAACGGCATGCTGCTGTCGCGGCAGATCCGCCTGCAGGCAGCCTTCGATCACCGCCACATCTTCCTCGATCCCAACCCCGATGCGGCGGTGAGCTTCGCGGAGCGCCAGCGCCTGTTCGACCTGCCGCGCTCGAGCTGGGACGATTACGACCGCGCGCACATCTCCAGGGGCGGCGGCGTCTTTCCCCGCACCGCCAAGTCGATCACGCTCTTGCCCGAGGCGCGCGCGCTCCTCGGCCTGGAGACTGCCGTCCACACTCCGGTGGAGATCATGCGCGCCATCCTGCGCATGCCGGTCGACCTGCTGTGGAACGGCGGCATCGGCACCTATGTCAAGGCGAGCCGGGAATCCAACGCCGAGGTCGGCGATCGTGCCAACGACGGCCTGCGCATCAACGGCGGGGAGCTCAGGGCCAAGGTCGTCGGCGAGGGCGGCAACCTCGGCTTCACGCAGCGCGGGCGCATCGAGTACGCCCTCGCGGGCGGGCGTCTGAACACCGATTTCATCGACAACTCCGCGGGCGTCAACACCTCCGACGTCGAGGTCAATCTCAAGGTCCTGCTCAACCCCATCTTACAGGCGGGCGGGCTCACCGCCGGCGAGCGCAATCGCCTCCTCGCCAGCATGTCGGGCGAGGTCTGCTCGCTGGTGCTGCGCAACAACTATCTGCAGAGCCAGGCCATCAGCACGCTCGAGCTGCAGGCGCGCGCGCGCCTCTCCGAGTTCCAGCATCTGATCCGCTCCCTGGAGCGCTCGGGCGAGCTCAACCGCTCGCTCGAGTTCCTGCCGACGGACGATGAGCTCGCGGAGCGGCGCAAGGCGGGCGCCGGCATCACCCGCCCGGAGCTCGCGATCCTGCTCGCCTACAGCAAGATCTGGCTCAACAATCATCTCCTCGCCTCGGACGTGCCCGAGGATCCCTATCTTTCCACCGAGCTCGAGCGGTACTTCCCCGCGCCGGTGCGCCGGCGCTTCGCGCGCGCCATCTCGCGCCACCGTCTGCGCCGCGAAATCATCGCCACCGCGACCACCAACAGCCTGATCAACCGGATGGGCCCGACCTTCGTGCCGCGGGCGCAGGAAGACACGGGCGCGGAGCCGGCGCAGATCGCCCGCGCCTACACCGCGGCGCGCGAGATCTTCGAGATCCGCACCGTCTGGGCCCGGATCGAGGAGCTCGACAACCGCGTGCCGGCGAAAGTGCAGTACACCGCCGCCTTCGAGACGAGCCGCCTGCTGCGTCACGCCACGTACTGGCTGCTCGCCCGCAGACGCGCACTCAAGGTGGACACCGCGGTGGCGGAGTTTCAGGCCGGCGTGCGCGAGCTGCAGTTGCGCATCGGCCAGGTGCTCTGCGGCTCCTGGCGCGAGCAATTCGAGCAGGTCCGGGCACAGCACCTCGCGGCGGGCCTGCCGCCGGATCTCGCCGCGCGCGTCGCGAGTCTCGAGGCGCACAACGGCTCGCTCGACATCGTGGAGCTCGCCGGCTCGCAACGCATCGGCGTGACGGAGGCAGCGCACCTTTACTTCGAGATTGGCGCGCGCACGGGTCTCGACTGGCTGCGGCAGCAGATCGACCGGCTGCCGGTCGAAGGACCGTGGCAGGCGACCGCGCGCACGGGGTTGCGCGATGCGGCGCTGCGGCTGCACCGCCGGCTGGCTGAGCGCGTGTTGAGTCGCAGCGGCGGCGGCACCGCCGGGGAGCGCGTGACGGCTTGGGAGCAGTCGGCGGGCAAGGAGCTCGCGCACTGGCAGCGCACCCTGACCGACATGCGCGCGGCCGGCGCCGCCGATTTCGCCACGCTGACGGTCGGCGTGGAATCGTTGCGGAAGCTTGCGGAATAGATACGGGATTCAATCACTCATGAGCACTACCGGAAAGCTGATATTGGTTCGTCACGGCCAGAGCGCCTGGAACATCGCAAACCTCTTCACGGGTTGGACCGATGTGGACCTTGCCGATCAGGGGCGCGAGGAAGCGGCCCGGGCGGGAAGACAGCTTCTCGAGGAAAAGCTCATGGTGGACGTGGCTTTCACTTCCGTGTTGAAGCGCGCCATCCGCACGCTCTGGATCATGCTCGATGAGATGGACCGCATGTGGATCCCGGTCGAGCGCTCCTGGCGGCTCAACGAGCGCCACTATGGCGCGCTCCAAGGCCTCGACAAGGCCCAGACCGTCGCGCGGCACGGCGAGGCACAGGTGAAGATCTGGCGCCGCAGCTACGACATCCCGCCGCCGCCGCTCCCCGCCGATGACGAGCGCCATCCGCGCTTCGATCCGCGCTATG
>DASYGA010000439.1:0-3661 GCA_036000265.1 Steroidobacteraceae bacterium
GCTTCGGTTAATTATACTGTGCTCCGTGTGATTTCACTGGACCGCCGATGGAGCCCGCCACCCATCCCGACCGGCAAAAGCGCCACGACCGCACCGTGCTGGCGCAGGCGCTCATGCGCCTCTTCGATCTCTGGGCCCTGGGCTCGGCCGATCGCCTGACGCTGCTCGGACTCTCGGGCGAGAACCGTACCGCTCTGCAGCGCTACGCTGGCGGCGAGCCGCTCGCCGCCAGCCGCGATCTGCTCGATCGCGCCGGCCACCTTCTCGGCATTCACAAGGCGCTGAAGCTTCTCTTCCCCCGCAACGAGGACATCGTTCGCGGCTGGATGTCCTCCCCCAACAGGCGCTTCGGCGGAGAGACCCCCATCGAGATAGTCCGCCGCTACGGGCTGCCCGGGCTGGTGATGGTGCGCGGCACGCTCGACATCATGCGGGGCAACTGACCCATCCCTGCCGAGAGGCCGCATGGACTACAAGGTCAGCGACGACTCGCTTGGCGACTGGCTGCGGAACATCGTCAGCCTGCGCAAGACTGTCGATCTCTTCGCGGACCTGGTGGCGGACCCTGCCGACGCACATATCCTCATCGAGCACGAGCTCGCGACCAAACCGGCTCGAGAGTCGCTGCCCATCATCAACCGGCCTTTCGAGGAGGCGGCGCTCTACGATCCGATCCGGACGGCCATCGAATGGCCGTTCGAGCATCCTTGCCGCACGCGCTACTCGGACGGCTCTTTCGGAGTCTGGTACGGCGCGCGCACGCTGGAGACTTCGATCCGTGAGACGGTGCATCACTTTCGGCGCAACACGCTCGCCAGCGAGATTGCGGCGCGGAGCCTGACGCCGATCTATCAGGAGCGGCGGGTGCACCGCGTGCGCTGCAGCGCCATGCTGGTGGACCTGAGGGAGCGCTGCGCCGGAGAGCCGCGGATGCTCGATCCGGACGACTATTCCTATTGCCAGAGCCTCGGGGCGCAGCTGCGCCAGGCGGCGCTTCCGGGCTTGCTGAGCCGGTCGGCGCGACATGCCGGGGGCGAGATCGCCGGCGTATTCCTGAGGGAGGCGCTGAGCGATCCGCGCGACGTCTGCTATCTCACCTACATCCTCCAGCCCGGCGGCGAGCGCGTTGACGTCGAGCGCACGCCCGGCAAGGTCGAATGGACGATCCGGCGCTGATCGGGTGATTCCGGCGATGCCGGCCATCCGGATTGCATCGGGCAGTCATGCCGCCGGCGTCCACTCCCAAGGGTTGAGAGCCTCGACACCCATCGGCTCGAAATCCCGCACATTGCGTGTCACGACTGTCATGCGATGCACCAAGGCAGTCGCTGCGCCGCCCGGGGAAGGAGAGCGCCGATTCGAAGCGCATGCGATGAACAACGCGGAACATCCACCACCAGGCGCAGCGACCACCGGTACCACGCTGATCGTCGCCAGACGGGCTCGGTCCCGAATCGCTGGGGCTACGCTGCGAGACGAGGAACTCTGCTGACGTCGACCTTGCGCGAGGCGTGCCACGCGTCGTAGGCGGCCTGCATGCGCAGCCACACCTCAGGGCCATCCCCGAAGGCCGCGCCGAGGCGGACCGCGACCTCGGCAGAGACCGGCTTGCGCTCGCGCAGGATGTCATACAGGTGCTGTCGGGACATGCCGAGCGCATCAGCGATTGCCGTCTTGGGCAGCTTCAGCGCCGGCAGGATGTCTTCGCGCAGCAGCGCACCGGGATGAGTGGGGCAGCGCTTCGGATTCCGTTTTGCAATGATTTCGGCCATGGCGGTTCTCCAGCTAGTGGTATTGCTCCAGGTCCACACGCAGCGCGTCTCCGCCTTCAAACTCGAACGTCAGGCACCAGGGGCCATTGACGTGTACAGAGTACCGCTGGGGCTTGCCATGCAGGGGGTGGAAATCAAAGCCAGGCACATCCATCTGCTTCACCGAAGTGGCGGCATCCAATCTATCCAGCCTGCGCAGGACTCGGAGTATTCGCGTCCGATGACCTCATGTCTGCATGACATTCAGGTGCGGTGCTTCAGAGCCTCTTGCATCCAGTCGGCAACCGCAAGAGACTCCGCGTGGCCGGTGGCGCGCAAGCCTGCGATCGCTGCGCGCACATTGCCCTCCACGTGGTTCTGGTTCAGCTTGAATTTCACCTGGACCTCGTCCGCGGTCAGCTCGAAGCCGACGATGGCCTTCAGCCGCGACTTGCCTGCCTCCCCCGTGCTCTCGAACTGCCAGGGCTCCTGCGCACTGGCCTCGTACTGCGCCGCCAGCGCAGTGACGATCCGCTCCACCTCCGCGACATCGTGAATGACGCGCATCCGCCCATACACGTGCGCGACCGCGTAGTTCCACGTGGGCACGTTCTTCTCGGGCTCGAGATACCAGCGCGGCGAGATGTATGCGTGCGGCCCCTGAAAAATAAACAGCGCACGCTGCCCCTCGATATCCCGCCATTGCGGGTTCGCCCGCGCCCAGTGGCCGGTCAGGGTCACCTGCCCTTCCGTGCGGCGATACAACACAGGAAGGTGCGAGACGAATGGGGCGCCGCCGAGCTGCGACACCAGGGTACCGAAGGCGTTGTAGGCCACCAGCCGGTCGAGCGCGCTGCGGTCATCGGCTTTGAAAGCGTCGGGCAGATACATGATTCCCGGACCGCTAGCCCCCGCCCTCTTGCGGCCAGCCCTGCTCGCGCCGCACGGCCGCGGCAAACCTGTCGCACCAGGCCGGCAGCGCAGCGCCAATGCGTGTTGCCGTCCCGACCAGCTCCCCCAACCTGTCGGCGCGCAGCGTCAGATCGTAGGCATGGCGAACGAGATGGCGGAAACGGCGCAGCTCCGTCAGCTGCGGCAGCGACTCTGATGGCAGGAATGCCGGACGGAGCCCCGGCAGATCGAGCGTCAGCCGCTGCAGCAGCTTCTCGTGATAATTACCGCTCCTCTCCAAGTGGTTCTCGAAACTCTCGCAGATCCTCTCGAGCATCCGCTCGAATGTGGTGTAGAACCGATTCATCTCGTATGCGCAGGCTTGCAGCCCACCTGCCGCGGGCTGACCGACCCACCGTGCGGCATTCGCCGCTGCACCGGCGAGCACCGCGCAATCCGCAGCAAGCTCGCGCATGAGAACGGAGAGGCCTACAGCGTCCATTTCTCCCCCTCCCGCTCGATCCGGGCGCGCAACCCGGTCTCGTGCAGATTCAACACATCGACACTGCGATCCGTGAGCAGGGCCAACTGGTATTGCAGCCAAGCCTCGGACAGTCCGGATGGCAGGGATTCGACCGCGACGTCCAAATCGGAGCCCTCGCGAAATCGTCCCGGCCTGAGCACGGATCCGAAGACCCAAACCTCGCTCCCCGCCGGCAGCAGCGACGCCAGGGCTGCCCGCAGCCGCTCACGCGCCTCCAGCCGGGCGGCCTCGCGTCGTCCGGCACGCTCCGCGGTCATTCTTGCAAGCAGCGTGGCCATGGCCGGATTTTGCCTCTTTCGGCAACAGCCACGGTAGCAAATTGCGAGAAATCCAAAGAAAGGTAAAGCCGCTCAACTTCCGCCCGTCTCATGCGTCCAACCCAGTGAGGATTGAGGCACACACGATTTGCGTTGTGGTCCCGGTGTGCCGGTTGCGCTCGAGACTTCCCCCTCCCTGAGACTCGAGCAGCGCCGGT
>DASYGA010000085.1:0-13502 GCA_036000265.1 Steroidobacteraceae bacterium
GAGCAGCATCGACCAGCTCTGTCTGATCGGCACCCCGGGTAACCTCTGCGCGGAAGGGCACTGGACGCCGGGGGCGTGGTCCACCACGCTCACCGCCAGCCAGCTGCCGCTGAGTACGCTGACCGCCGGACGGACCCCGGCAGTCACCTATCTGGGCACGATCAACGTCGGCGCGCGCCTCTTCGGCAGCGCGAGCAGCCCGGCACAGGGAGCGCTGCGCATCGAGCTGCACGACGCGGTGCTGTCGCGGCGCCTGGTGAGCGGACGGATCGAGCATACTTCCATCGGATCGGGGGTGCTCACGGCGGTCGCCACCACGGATGCGATCAGCGCCGACGCCTCGCTGACCTCCGGAGAGATCGGCACGCTCGCGGGCAGCCTCGACATCGGGCGCGGTCCGCAGTCCTGGCAGAACCTGCCCGTGAAGGGCGAGCTGCACGCGCAGACTTCCAAGCTCGACCTCGTCTCGGTGTATATCCCGCAGATCGACCGTGCCGAGGGCACCCTGACCGCGAGCGCCCGGATCGCGGGGACGGTGGGCGCGCCGCAGCTGAGCGGCAGTCTCGGCATCTCCGGCGGGCAGGTCGATCTCTATCAGACCAACTTGCACCTGCGGCAGATCGGCCTGGCGGCGCAACTGACTGATGACGGCCTGTCATTCGACGGCAGCGCACAGGCCGGCAAAGGATCGGTGCACGCCAAAGGCCAGATGCGCTGGCGTGATGCGCTGCCCTACGGGCAGCTTCACCTGAATGGAACCAACCTGCGGGTGGTGGACATTCCGGAAGCGCAGATCGACGCCTCGCCCGACCTCGACTTCACGGTGGCGGCGCGCGAGATCGGCATCACGGGCACGGTGGCCGTGCCTCATGCCAGGATCGTCCCGACCGACCTCACCGGAGCCGTGACCCCCTCCTCCGACGAGACCATCGTAGGCCAGGAGTCGGAGAACCCCGCCGATCGATTCAAGGTGCGGACTCAGATCACCATGACGCTGGGGCCTGACGTGGATATCGACACCATGGGATTGACAGGCCAGCTCACCGGCAGCATCACGGTGCGCAGCGGCTATGATGCCGTCACTCGTGCGACCGGCCAGCTCTCCGTGCAGAAGGGCCAGTACGCCGCCTACGCCCGCAAGCTGGATATCCGGAGCGGACGGCTTATATTCACCGGCGGCCCGATCGATGATCCGGGAATCGAGATTCGCGCAATCAAGAGCTACCCGGATGTCACCGCCGGCGTGAACGTGCGCGGCACCCTCAAGCAGCCGCGCATCTCATTCTTCTCGACGCCATCGCTGCCGCAGTCGCAGATCGTCTCGCTGATCCTCTCCGGCGGCGGTGGCGCCGGCTCGCTGCAGATGCTGCAGGCGACGTCCAACAGCGCACAGAGCCAGCAGGCCACGGCTGCCAGCGAGCTGCTGACCCAGGGCGGCGCGATCCTCGCGCAGCAACTCGGCTCGCGCATCGGTCTTCCCGACATCAGCCTGGAGACCGATCTCAACAACGAGACCTCGCTCGTCCTCGGCAAGTATCTTTCGCCGCGGTTATACGTCAGTTATGGCGTGGGGATCACACAGCAGCTGAACGATATCCGCCTGCGGTACAGCCTCGGTGATCACTGGACGATCCGCACCGAGGCGGGGCAGATCAGGGGGGCGGATCTGGTATTCAGCGTCGAGAAGTAGGCGTCGCGATCGGCAGGCGCTCACGCCCGCCGCCGTTCAGACAGGGCGGCCGTAATACAACGCCGAGACGTGCGTCGCCTCCGCGAAGAACAGCCAGCGCTCCGTCAGCAGCCCGAGCAGCGCGCAGGCAGCGGCCGCGGACGTGAGGGCGAGCGGCATCACGCGCAGGCCGGCGAGAATGCTCAGGGCAGCGGGCAGAGCAAAAGCCAGGGCAACGGCCAGGCGCCGCAGCCGCGCCGCATGGCGGCGTGCAACCGCGAACCCCATCTCCCGCAGTATGTAGTTCTCGGTGAAATGCGGCGCGTCGAGCGGCTTGACCTCGGTGTCCCGCGGCAGCCCGATCGCGTGCGCAAGGGTCGCCAGCGGCGATTGGCGATCGATATGCCGCCAGTAGAGTGCCTTGGCCGCCAGCGCCACCGCCGCACTGACGGCCGCCGCCGCGGCAGCGGTCCCTGGCACGCCGAGCACGGCCGTGGACAGGAGCGCCAGCAGGACCGCGCCGGAAAACACCGCATGGATGAGATACCCCGGCGCCGTGTGCGGGTTGTGCCATTGCCTGATCGGCTTCAGGCTGGCGTAGATCATCGCGGTGCAGAATACGGTGCCTGCTGACGCCAGAGCCGCCGCCGCGCCGAGTACCCGCGCTGGGATGCCATGTGGATGTTGGTAAACGGCGATCGCGAATGCGATGGTGACCGGGTATGCCAGTACCGAGGCCACGCCTTCGCGAGACAGCCACGACGAACGCCACTGGCTGAAGGCGCGCCAGGCGCGCTCCGGCCGGCCCAGGTGGAACGTCGAGGCCAGCAGCCCGGCGGAGGCGAGCGCCAGCGCCAGGGCGATGCCGCCGAGCGCCAGCGGCCTGCTCGCGGGCAGCAGCTGCAAGGCAGCTCCCGCGCCGATCCAGGCGAGGAGACCATAACCGCCGCCCGTGAGCGTGGTGAGCAGCAGGACCGAGGCCGACGGTCTCACCGGCTGAGCGTCCGGTCGAGCAGCCTGAGGAGCGCGGAGCCGATACCCAATGCGGGTTTCTCCGGCTCGCTCGCAGGCGGTGTCGGTATGCTCGCCCGGCGCGGCGGCAGGTACTTGTTCGTCGGCCGATAGCCGAGGTCCGCCATGAGGTCGGCGCCGCCGCGCTGGGCGACCAGTTGGGATACTTCGCTGTCTGGATCCGCAAGGTCGCCGAAATGGCGGGCCCGGGAGGGACAGGCGGCCACGCAGGCGGGCTCGCGCTCGGCGGCCGGCAGGCTGTCGTCATTGATGCGGTCGACGCATAGCGTGCACTTGCGCATGATGCCGTTGGTTTCGTCGAGCTCCCGCGCACCATAGGGGCAGGCCCAGGAGCACAGCTTGCAGCCGATGCAGATCTCCGGGTCGATCAGCACGATGCCATCCTCGGCGCGCTTGTAGGATGCGCCCGTCGGACAGACCGTCACGCACAGCGCGTCTTCGCAATGCAGACAGGATCGGGGGAGATTGACCGTGCGGGAGCAGCCCTGCGTCTCGGTTTCGTACGAGTGGACCCGATTCAACCAGACACCATCGGGCTTCGGGCCGTAGCGGTCATAGTCCGGCAGGATCCCGGCCTCTCCTTGCGTATTCCATTCCTTGCAGCTGACGGCGCAGGCATGGCAGCCGACACACGTGTCGAGGTCAATGACCAGTCCCAGTTTCTTCGCCCCCGGCTGGGGCTTCGGCAGCATGGTCATCGTTCGCTCCGTCGCTCGGGCTCAGGGGCGCCCACGAGGCGCAGGGGATTGGCCCCGAGGCGCGGGGCAGTTTCCGTCGGCACTTCCGGCCCGCAACGCTCGATCGCGACCGTCAGATCGAACCATGCGGCTTGTCCGGTCACCGGATCGGAGTTCGACGCGGGCGATGCCGCGCCTTGCCGCGGCAGAAATTCCGAGATCACATGGTTGAGGATGAAGCCGCGCCGTGACTCCGGCGCATCCCGGTGCAGCGCCCAGGCGCCGGCGCGCTTGCCGACCGCATTCCAGGTCCACACCGTCGAGCGATTCACGCCGGTCATGGTCCGCACCTGACAGCGCAGGTTGCCGCTGCGCGACCTCACCCATACCCAGTCTTCATCCGTGACGCCGATGCTGCGGGCGAGCTCGCGATGCAGGTACAGCCGGTTCTCGGGCAGGATCTGCCGCAGCCAGGCGTTCTGCGAGCCCCAGGAGTGATACATCGCCATGGGCCGCTGGGTGATCGCGTGCAGCGGAAAGCGGCTGCGGTCGGTCATCTCCTCCTCGAGAGGGACGAACCAGAAGGGAAGAGGATCGAAGAATCTCGCGACCCGCGCGCGCAGCCTGGACGGCGGCTGCCGCGGCCCGTGCCCCTGTGCCGCCAGGCGGAATCGCTGCAGCGGCTCGCAGTAGAGGCCGAGCACGATGCGGGCATCGCTCTCGATGAATCCCATGGCCTTCGCGCCGGTGAGGTACGCGCGATTGGCGTGCTTGAAGTAGAGCTGCTCCGGCGGCAGCTCATGCATCCAGAAACTGCCGTTCTCGACATATCGGCGCAGCTGCTCGGGATTCGGCGCGCCTGTGCCGGCCTCATCGCCGCCGCGGCCGCGAAAGCCTGCCAACGGACCGACGCCGGGCTTGCGCTGATGGCGGACGATGTAGTCGGCATATGAGGAGTAAAGCGGCCGGCCGTCCGCATCGGCGAAGTCATCGAGCCCCAGCCTGCCGGCGAGCTCGATGAGCACATCCTGAAAGGGGCGCACGTCGCGGCCGGGCGCGAGCACCGGTATCCGGATCGCATCGGCCGGCCCGTGCGCGGACCCGATCGGCCGATCGAGCAGGGAGATGCAATCGTAACGCTCGAGATAGGTTGTGTCGGGCAGCACCAGATCCGCGTAGGCGACGGTTTCGGAGGAGAACGCGTCGGCGACGATGACGAAGGGGATGCGATAGTTACCCTCCGCATCGCATTCACTCAGCATCCGGGTGGTCTCGCGCGGATTCATCGCCGAGTTCCACGCCATGTTGGCCATGAAGAGGAAGAGCGTGTCGACCTTCGACGCACCGGCCTCGAAGGCGCGCGCGATGGCCATGTGCATCAAGCCGTGAATGGCGAGCGGAGCCTCCCAGGAGAACGCGCGGTCCAGGCGCAGCGCCTCACCGTCCTCATCGACCAGCAGGTCCTCAGGCCCCATGGGAAAGCCGAGCGGCGGCGCATCCAGCGCCGATCCCGGCGCGGTCGCGCGCCCGGGAGGCGGTCCGCCGGGAACGGGCTTTGGATACGGTGACTTGTAGCGCCAGGAGCCGGGCGTGTCGATCGCGCCGATGAGCATCTGCAGGACGTGAATCGCCCGACAGGTCTGGAAGCCGTTGGAATGCGCGGCGATGCCGCGCATGGCATGCATGGCGACCGGCCGGCCCACCATGCTGGCGTGGCGGCGGCCCGCGGTGTCGATCCATGGCTGATCGAGCACGACCGCCTGACGGAAGGCGATCTCGGCGATCTCGGCGGCGATGCGCCGGATGGTCGGCGCCTCGATACCGCAGTTGGCGGCGACCGCTTCCGGCGCATACTCGCGCCGGGAATATCGCTCCGCCAGCAGGGCGAAGGCCGGACGCGCGCGCCGCCCATCGGCGAGCGCGAAGTCGCCGAGAAGCGCCGGATCGATGCCGGGTGCATCGGCGTCGGCAAGGGCAGCGGTTTTGCGATCGTAGGTCAGCTCCCGGCCGGCCGCATCCCTGGCGATCAAGCCGTGATCCGCGTCGCCCGGAGCATGGATGACCAGATGATGCGCGTTGCTGTAACGGACCAGGAACTCCGTGTCGATGCTGCCCGCCTCGAGCAGACAATGGACCAGGGCGAGCACGAACAGCCCATCGGTGCCGGGCCGTATCGCCACGAATTCATCGGCTATCGCCGAGTAGCCCGTGCGGACCGGGTTGACGGAGATGATCTTGGCGCCGCGCTCCTTCAGCTTGCCGAGCCCGAGCTTGATGGGATTGGAGTCGTGATCCTCGGCGACGCCGAAGAGCAGCAGCAGCCGTGCATGCTCCCAGTCCGGCTCGCCGAATTCCCAGAACGAGCCACCCACCGAATAGAGGCCCGCGGCCGCCATGTTGACCGAGCAGAAGCCCCCGTGCGCGGCGTAGTTACGGGTGCCGAACATGCGCGCGAAATGCCCGGTGAGCGATTGCGACTGATCGCGCCCGGTGTAGAACGCGAGACGGTTGGGGTCCGTGGCGCGAATCGCCTGCAGGCGCCGGGTGGCGATCTGCAGCGCCTCGTCCCAGGAAATCGCGGTGAAGCTGCCCGAGCCGCGGGGCCCGACCCGCTTCAACGGTGAGGTCAGGCGCGCCGGCGACAGCGCCGTCATGATCCCCGCGGAGCCCTTGGCGCACAGCACCCCGCGGTTCACCGGGTGATCGCGATTGCCCTCGATGTAGCGGAGCTTCCCATCCTGCAGGTGCACCTTGATGCCGCAGCGGCAGGCGCACATGTAACAGGTGGTCTTTGCAACCGTCCTCACCGGGCAAGCGGGCCTTATGCGGATTGTCTTAGCCGCAATGATGAGGCCGGCCGAGCTATTCATCCAATGCATCTATTGCAGCTGAGTCATATACTCAATGCATGATGAATCTGCACCATCTGTCCATCTTCGCCGCCGTGGCGGGCACCGGCAGCCTCACCGCTTCGGCCCGCAAGCTCCACATCTCGCAACCGGCCCTGTCGCGCGAGCTGAAGACCTTCGAGGGGCGCCTCGGAGTGACCTTGTTCGAGCGCCATTCGCGCGGCATGCGCCTGACCCAGGCCGGGGAGGTGCTGCATCACTACGCCAAGCGGCTGTTCGAGCTGGAGCGAGCGGCTGAAACGACACTGAGCGAGATCGCCGGCGCCCGCCGCGGCCGGCTCGCCATCGGTGCCAGCAATACCATCGGCACGTACGTGCTGCCTCGGCTGCTCGCCGCATTCCGGGCGCAGCGGCCCGAGGTCGAGGTCTCCGTGTTCGTGGGCAACACGGAGCAGGTATCCGAGGGCGTCGACGACATGCGCTTCAACCTGGGATTCATCGAGGGTCCTTTGCATCGCGCGGGCCTGCACGCGGCAATCTTCCAGCAGGATGAGATCGTGCCGGTGGCCGCGCCCGGCCATCCACTGCTGCGCAAGCGCCGCCTGACCCCTGCGGATGTTTCGGGACAGCCGTTGCTGGTGCGCGAGAGCGGCTCGGGAACGCGCGAGGTGGTAGCGGCCGCGCTGGCCCGTCACGGTGTCGTGAAGGGCCGGACGATGGAGCTCGGCAATACCGAGGCGCTGAAGCGCGCGGCCATGCACGGCGGCGGCATCGCCTGGCTGCCGCGCATCTGCATGGTGAGCGAGGTGCGTGCCGGCACCCTGCGGGAGCTGCCCCTGCGCGAGCTGACAATCGTGCGGCCGCTCATGGTGTTGAGCCGCGACGGCGCGCCGGTCGAGCCCGCCGCCGCGGCCTTCCTGCAGCTCCTGCACGGCCAGTGACGGCCGCAGCGGCCGCTCCGGCCTTGACAGCTTCCGCATGAATATGCAGAATTCGCGCAACTTTATGCACGACCGCTGACCCGTTGATTCCTATATGGACGCCCAGCAGCTCGAGCGCCGCCAAGCGATCGTGCGCATCCTGCGCGACGGACGCGTGCGCCGGCAGGAGGACCTGGCACGCCTGCTCAAGACCGAAGGGTTCGAGGTGACGCAGTCATCGGTCAGCCGCGATCTGCGGGATCTCGGCGTGCTGAAGGCCACCGGCCGCTACGTGCTGCCTCCGGATGAGGTCTCCCGTACCAATGGCGACTTCGGCATGCTGGCGCAGTTCGTGCGCGGACTGAAGCGCGCCGGCCCGTCACTCACCATCCTCAGGACCACCATCGGCGCGGCGCAGAGTGTTGCCGTTGCCATCGACCGGGCGGAGTGGCCCGAGGTCGCCGGCACCATCTCCGGCGATGACACCATTTTCATCGCCACCGCCCACGGCCGCGCGCAGGACGCCCTCGTCGCACGGCTGCGGGCCATTTTCCGAGTCTGAGCATGCCCAATCGCGATCTCCTGCAGGGCGAGCAGCCCATCGTTCTCGCCTATTCCGGCGGCCTCGACACCTCGTTCCTGGTGCCGTGGCTGCAGGAAAATCACGGGCGCCCCGTCATCACCGTCACCGTCGATACCGGCGGAATCGACCAATCCGCCGCGCGCACCCTGGCGGAGCGCGCCCGGGCGCTCGGCGCGGTGGCGCACCACCAGATCGATGCGCGCGCGGACTACTTCGAGCAGGTGCTGCGCTTCCTCATCATGGGCAACGTCAAGCGCGGCCAGATGTACCCGCTGTGCGTGGGTGCGGAGCGCGTCATGCAGGCGCAGACCATCGCGCACATGGCGCGCAAGCTCGGTACCAACATGATCGCGCATGGCTGCACCGCGGCGGGCAACGATCAGGTCCGTTTCGAGGTCGCGATGCGCACGCTGGCACCCGAGCTCGAAGTGCTCGCTCCCGTGCGCGATCGGGCCTTCAAGCGACAGGAGGAGCTCGAGTACCTGCAGAGCCGCGGGCTACCCGTGCCTCCCTTCGGCGCAGCCTATTCGATCAACCGTGGACTTTGGGGTGTCACCATCGGCGGCAAGGAGACGCTGAGCTCCTCCGGCAGCATCCCCGATCAAGCCTGGGTGCTGACGCGCGACGCCTTTGCTCATCCGCGGCCGCCCGAGTCCCACGTCATCGAATTCAAACAGGGCCGTCCTATCGGGCTCGACGGCCGGGCGCTCACGCCCGTCGCCCTCATCGAGGCGCTCGAGGCGCTCGCCGCGCCGTTCGGTATCGGCCGCGGTATCCATCTCGGCGATACCATCATCGGCACGAAGGGCCGGGTGGCATTCGAGGCGCCCGCCGCCGAGGTGCTCCTCACCGCCCACCGGGAGCTGGAGAAGCTCGTGCTCACCGGGCGGCAGCAGCGCATCAAGGAGACGGTCGCGCCGCCCTACGGCGACCTCGTGCACGAGGGCCAGCTGCTGGATCCGGTGTGTCGCGACATCGAGGCGCTGCTCCTCTCCTCGCAGGAGCGCGTAACCGGCACGGTGCGCATCCAGCTTCGGCCCGGCAACCTCTTCGTCGAGGGCGTGGAGTCGCCCTACTCACTCATGGCCGCTTCGAAAGGCGTGTATGGCGAAGCGGCCGGGGAGTGGACGCCCACGGACGCACTCGGCTTCTCCAAGATCGTGGCTCTGACGGGCGTATTTCATCGGCGTGCCGGCGAGCGCGCCAAGGAAACCTGACATGGTGAGCGGCATGAGAACCGTGGTCGTCGACAAGATCGCCTCCGTGGCGCAGGCCTGCGGCCTGTCGCGCGAGGTGCGGATCTCGATGGACATCCCCTCCGAGGAGGGGGTGGTAGTGGTCGTCGAGGTGCTGACCAACAAGTCGACGTACAACACCCTGGAGCTCACCAGCGGCCGCATGGCCAAGGTGGGCAAGGGCGACATCGTGGTGGGCGCGCTCGGCCACCGCAAGGCGCTCTTCGGTTACTCCGGGCACATTCCGCCGTCGCTGCAGGCGGGCGACACCATCCAGATGCTCAACATCGGCGGCGTGCTCGGCATCTGCGACTCCATCAATCCCGACAAGGGCAAGCCCTTCGACTGCCGCGTGCTCGGCGTCGCACTGCAGTTCCCGTACCTCGGGGAGCGCATCGGCGTCCCCGCGCGAGTCGGTTTGCGCCGGCTGGATCTCGACGCGAAGCTCGAGGCCCGGCAGGTACCGGTCGTGGCATTGGCGGGCACCTGCATGGAAGCCGGCAAAACCGCCGCGGCTTGCGCCATCATCAGCCGGATGCGCCACCGCGGGCTGGTGATCGACGCCTTCAAGGCGACCGGCGTATCACTGCGCCGCGACGTCCTGGCGATGGAGGATGCCGGTGCACGCCGCTCCGCCATCTTCACCGACCTCGGGGTCGTCACCACCACCCGGGCCAATGGTCCGGCACTCACCCGCACCATGTTGACCGAGCTCTCGGCCGGCAAGCCCGACGTGATCGTGTTCGAGCTCGGCGATGGCATCCTCGGCACCTATGGCGTCGATGCCATCCTGGAATGTCCCGACGTCCGCGCGGCGCTGACCGCTGTCGTGCTCTCGGCCAACGACCCGGTCGCCGCCTGGGGTGGAGTGAAGCTGTTGCGTGACCGCTTCGGGATCGAGCCCTGCGTGGTCACCGGCCCTTCCACGGACAATCAAGTGGGGGTCGAGATCATCACGACGCAGATGGGCGTGCCTGCTTTCAATGCGATGAGCGCCGGCGCCGCGCTCGGTGATCGCGTGATGCAGGCTGTGGGCCTCGCCCGGGAGTCGGCCGCGTGACAAAATCGTCCGCAACGATGCCCATTCCCACCATCGTGCTCGGCGGCACGGGCTATGTGGCGGGGGAGCTGCTGCGCCTGCTGGCGGGTCATCCCCGCTTCGGGCTGGCGGCGGTGATGTCCGACAGTCAGCCGGGGGAGTCGGTCGCCAAGGCATTCCCGCATCTTGCCGCCGCGTACGGCGACGCGCGCTTCCAGTCGCAGGCGCAAGTGCAGGCGCTGGTGACGGGCACGCCGCAAACTGCTGTCTTTTCTGCCGCGCCGCACGGTGTCTCGGCTGCTTTGATCGACTCGCTGTTGCAGGCCGCCTCACGCGCCGGAACGCGGCCGCGCGTGGTCGACATCTCGGCCGACTTCCGCTTCCGCTCCGCGGCCGACTACGAGTCCGTCTACAAGCACCCGCACGCTGTGCCGGCGCGCCTCGCGGAATTCACCTGCGCGGTGCCGGAGCATCTGCGCAAGCTGGAGACGCCGCACGTTGCGCATCCTGGCTGCTTCGCCACGGCGACGCTGCTGGCGAGCGTGCCGCTTCTTGCCCTGGGGCTCACGCCGCCCGTGTTGTTCGTGACAGGGATCACGGGAAGCACGGGTGCGGGACGCAAGCCGGTAGAGGGCACTCATCATCCGCTGCGCCACAGTGATCTTTATTCTTATAACGCGCTGACGCATCGGCACGCACCGGAAGTCGCCGCTTGCGCGCGTGCGGCGACCGGCGTGGACGCGGAGTTTGCGTTCGTGCCGCACTCCGGACCGTTCGCCCGCGGCATCCACGTCACGGTGCAGGCGCCCCTGAAGACGGCCGTCGACACGTCGAAGGTGCTGGCGGCGCTGCGCGAGTTCCACGCCGGGTCGCCGTTCGTACGGGTGCTGGACTCGGCGCCGCGGGTGAAGGAAGTCGCCACCACCAACTACGCGCAGCTCTCGGCCGTGGCCAATGGCCGCACAGTGGCCGTGATGTGTGCGCTCGACAACCTCAACAAGGGCGCGGCCGGCGGCGCCCTGCAGTGGATGAACCGCATGTTCGACTTACCGGAGACGACAGGCCTCACTGCCTGCGCGCCCGGCTGGACCTGAGTGAGATTGACATGAGCTCTGCAGCAGGCGAAGTTGCCCCCGACGACGCTACCCGGGATTTCCTCGCGCCGGTGTTCGCCCAGTATCCCTTCGAGGTCGCCTCCGCCCAGGGAGTCTGGTTGCTGAACGGCCGCGGCGAGCGGGTGCTCGATCTTTATGGCGGCCATGCGGTAGCGGCGCTCGGCTACGGACATCCCGGCTGGACAGAGGCGCTCAGCGCGCAGGCTCGTTCGTGCAGTTTCCAGACGAACGCCATCCCGATGCGCATCCGCGCGCGCGCCGCGCAGCGGCTGGTGCGCTTCTCGCAGCTCGATTTCACCAGCGTCTTCTTCGTCAACAGCGGCGCGGAAGCCAACGAGAACGCTCTGCGGCTGGCGCTTCGCATGACATCGCGGCCGCATGTCGCTGCGATCGAGGGCGCTTTCCACGGCCGTACGGCGGCTTCTGGGGCCGTCACGTGGGGCTCCGACGGCTGGTATGGCTTCCCACGGAAACCGTTCGATGTCAGCTTCATGCCGCGTGGCGATCCCGGAGCCATCGCCGCGCACGTCACCGAGCGCACTGCGGCGGTGATCGTAGAGCCAGTCCAGGGTCTCGCGGGCGCGGTCGACCTCGGGATGACCTATCTCCAGGCGCTGCGCCGCCGCTGCGACGAGGTCGGCGCGCTGCTCGTGTTCGACGAAGTGCAATGCGGCCTTGGCCGGGTCGGACAGCCCTTCGCCGCCAATCTGTACGGCGTGATGCCCGACATGATCACGGTCGCGAAGGCCCTCGGGAACGGCTTTCCCTGCGCCGCGCTGCTGACTGCCGCCAAGGTGTCGGCGAGTCTCGGCGTTGGCCTCCTCGGCACGACTTACGGCGGCGGGCCGATGGCCTGCGCCGCCATCGAGGCGGTGATCGAGGCCATCGAATCGCAGAATCTGCTCGAGAACGTGCGGCGCGTGTCGGATTACATCCGCCGCAGCTGCATCGTCGGACCGGTGACGGCCAGCCAGGGTGAAGGCTTTCTTCTCGGGCTGCGCACCAGCCGGCCGGCGAAGCAGATCCAGGCCGAGCTGTTGGAAGGCGGCATCCTGACCGGCACCGCCAGCGACAGCCACATCGTCAGGCTCCTGCCGCCCTTCATCCTGCAGGAGGAGCATGTCGACATGCTGCGCGACGCGCTCGCGAGCCTGCCCGAATGAAGCGCTTCCTCGACCTGGCGGACCTCGAGCGCGACGAAGTGCTGGCGCTGCTGGAGCTGGCGCGGCGGCTCGAGGCGCGTCCCGAGCCGCACGCGCTCGCGGGCAAAATCCTCGGGCTCCTTTTCCTCAATCCCTCGTTGCGCACGCTCGCCTCCTTTCAGGCAGGGATGGCGCGGCTCGGCGGCAGCTCGTTCGTCATCACCCCGGGGCAGGGCACGTGGCAGCTCGAGAGCCGGCTTGGCGCGGTGATGAGCGGCGCCGCGGCGGAGCACGTGCGCGAAGGCATTCCGGTGCTGGCGTCGTACTGCGATGCTCTCGGCGTTCGGGCATTCGCGGACGGCAAGGATCTGGCCGCGGATCTCGCCGAGACTGCCTTCAATGCGATGGCGAGCCTGGTCGACAAGCCCCTCATCAACCTGGAGTCGGCGACCAGCCATCCCTGCCAGGCGCTCGCGGACTGGAAGACGATGGACGATCTCGGCGTGCCGCGCAGCGGTCGTTTCGTCCTCTCGTGGGCGTACCATCCCCGGGCGCTGCCGCTTGCCGTGCCGGCCACCGCCGCCCATATGGCTGCCCTGCGCGGCATGGAAGTCATCGTGCTGCGGCCCGAGGGGTTCGCACTGCCGCCGCAGGTCATGGAGAAGGCGCGCCGCGCCGCCGCGCTCTCGGGCGGCTCCGTGCAGGAGACCGCCGATCGCGACGCGGCGCTGGCGGGTGCGGATATCATCTATGCCAAGGAGTGGGGCGCGACGTCCTGCTACGGCGATGAGGCGGCGGAAGGGCGGCTGCGCAGCGAGCTCAAGCATTGGTGCGTGCGCAACGACTGGTTCGCGCATACCGCCAGCGATTGCCGCCTGATGCACTGTCTGCCGGTGCGCCGCAACGTCGCCGTCGCGGACGAGGTGCTCGACAGTCCGCGCAGCATCGTGCAGCGTGAAGCCTACAACCGCCTCACCGCGCAGATGGCGGTCCTCTATCGCATGTTGAAGAGTACCTGAAGGACAAACCGACATGATCATGCATCCTGGCGATCAGGCCCTGGCGATCCGGGCGCTCAAGAACGCCGCGCCGTACATCCGCATGTACAAGGGGAAGACGTTTGTCGTCAAGGCGGGCGGCGGGGTGTTCGCCGACGCCGATTCCACGCGGGTCCTCATCGAGCAGATCGCGATCCTGCACTATTTCGGAGTGCGGGTAGTGTTCGTCCACGGCGGCGGCCC
>DASYGA010000094.1:0-6524 GCA_036000265.1 Steroidobacteraceae bacterium
CGGATTGCGGTATCGCCGCATGGCTGCGCTTGTTGATACACGAGTATGCCCGCACAGGAGGGGAGCCTTCCATTCTCATGGACGAGCGCGTTGCGACCAGTCTGGAGAGAACGATCCTCTCGATGCTGCTTTCGGGACTGCCACACTCGAAGTCGGAAGACTTCAATGTCCGTGGCCCGACGATCGCGCCATATTACGTGAAACGTGCCGAGGAATACATCCGTAATAACGCGGAAAACGACATCAGGCTGGAAGACATCGTCACCGCCGCGGGCGTCAGCGAGAGGTCGCTCTTCTACGGATTCAAACGATGGCGCCGGACCACGCCCATGGCGTATGTGCAGGACCTGCGTCTTCAAGCCGCGCACGCGGAGCTCAAGCGCGCTCGGCAGACGGGCAAAGGCACGGTCAGCCAGGCAGCGGTCAATGCCGGCTTCACCAACTTCAGCCACTTTTCAACGATGTACAAAGCCCGTTTCGGGGAGTCGCCGTCGGTAACGCTCAGGGGGGTGGGAGATCCCGCCGCGTAGCGCGCCGGGCGGTTGCCACCGGCGTGGCTTCAGGAGGCGCCTGTCAGCCCAGCAGGCGCCGCCGTCGCTCAGGCTCTCCGATCGAACGACGGCGAGCGCGAGTCGCGAACCACACCACGATCATGATCGCTGACCACACGAGCAGCACGGCCCATTCGACCGGAATCCCGATCCTCGAGGGCCGCAGTGCAGGCGTCGAAATCGCGATCAGGAGCATGGCACCGGAGACCGCGGTCGCGCAGTAGACGATTATCCGCCGTCGAAGCGACGTTGTACCTCGCGCGACGCGCCACGCGCACGCGCAGGTGACGACCATCGCCACCGTCGCAATGATCGACCCCGCATTCACGAATGCAGACAGCAGCCCGCGCCCGGTCAGAATGCAGCTGCCGGACAGAATGGCGGCGAACAGGATTGCGCCGATCGGCATCGAGGTGCCGCCCGCCTGCACCGACAGAAATGCGGGCGCGAGATGGGCCCGCGACAAGGCAAACAGTACCCGCGTCGCCCAGATGAACATTGCGTTCCACGTGGACAGCGTGCCGAGCAGGGCGATCCCGAGCAGGGCGTTCCCCGCCCACGCAGATTGGAGGCCTGTCCGTACGGCGGTGTAGGCAGGAAGCTGGCCGGCGAGAGAGATGTCGCGCGGAGCGACGATCGCCATGGCTACTACGATGCCCACGTAGAAGCACAACGCGACTGCCAGACAGATGACGATGGCAACGCCGACGGATGCGGCGCGTGCGCGCCGGGAGCGCTCTTCCACCAACTGGGGAATCACCTGGAAGCCGGCGAGGAAAAAGGGGGCCTGCGACAGCACGGTCAGGATGCCGGCCCAGTCAAGCCCGGCGCCCCGCCAGCCGGCCCCGCCATACAACGGCCGCAGGTTGGCGGCCTTTCCGTGCACGATACAGATGACGATCAGTATGCCGGCGAGGAGCAGCTTGGTGGTCGTGAAGGTCATCTGGAATCGGGCCGAGGCGCGGCTGCCGCGAGCGTCCAGAGCGGCTATGAGCACGGTACCTGCCATTCCGATCGCGAGCGTGCCGGCGCTGACGGAGGTGCCCAGCACCTCGTAGGCCGTACCCACGCGTAGCGCCGGGAACATGCTCTCCAGCAACCAGCCTGCCGCGATGGCCTCGAAAGCGCAGACCATGATCAGGTTGAAGGCAATCAGCCAGCCGATGCAATACGCGGCTCGCACCCCGAGCGTCAGGTAAGCATAAATGAGCTCCCCGCCGGCGCGAGGGACGATCGCCGCCATCTCCCCGTAGCAGAAGCCGACGAACATGACGGCGATAGTGGCGAGCAGGAATGCAATGATCGTTCCGCCGGGACCCGCTGCGCCAAGCCATGTGCCGACCATGACCACCCAGCCGACGCCGATGATGGCTCCGGTGCCGATGACGATCAGATCCAAGGCCCGCAAATCGCCTCGAAGCGATTTCGCGGCGGCAGTCCGTGGTTCAGTCGCGAGCATCGTTGCGCTCGTCAAGTCACGGCGTGCCGCTGCCGGTATTCGGCGCGCTCGTACCGTCGCTCCGTCATCACGGACCTGAGAGTCTCGACGGCATGGCCGATATCCTCATACCGCAGATACAGCGGCGAAAATCCGAAGCGCATCGCGTCCGGCTCGCGGTAGTCGCAGAGGACGCCATGCGCTGCCAGACAGCGCGTGATCGCAAAGCCTTGCGGGTGAAGCAGGCTCACATGGCTGCCCCTGATGCGCGCATCCTGCGGACTGCCAATGCTCAAGCCGAACCGGGCGCAGTCCGGACGCACGAGCTCGATGAAAAGATCGCCCATGAGGCTCGATTTGGCCCGCACGTCAGCGATGTCGACCCCCTCGAACACACTCAGCGCCTCGTGCAAGGCGGCGAGCCCCAGAATCGGAGGTGAGCCGCACAGGAACCGCGCCATCCCGTTCGCGGGCGCGTACCGGTCCTCGAATTCGAATGGGCGCGCATGGCCGGCCCAACCGGACAGCGGCTGGCACAGCTGCTCGTGGTGCCGCCGGGCCGCGAAAAGATATGCAGGCGCGCCAGGACCGCCATTCAGGAATTTGTAGCCGCAGCCGACGGCCATATCCGCACCGGCGCCGTTGAGATCGACCTCGAGCGCGCCGGCGCTGTGACTCAAGTCCCACAACATAAGCGCCCCCCGGGCGTGCGCTGCGGCGGTGACCTCCGGCATGTCGAACATTTCCCCGGTGCGGTAGTGGACATGGGTGAGCACCACGAGCGCGACATCCCCATCCATCGCACCGAGTATCTGAGAGCGCTCGACGACCCGCAGAACGATGTTTCCGCGGAATATGGACGCGAGACCTTCGAGTATATAAACGTCGGTCTGAAAGCTGCCGCGCTCCGTGAGCAGCACGTTGCGCCCGGGACGCAGCTGCAGAGCCGCGGCGGCCAGCTTGAACAGGTTTGCGCTGGTGGAATCAGCGGCAATGACTTCGTCGGCGAGCGCGCCGATCAGGCGTGCGATGCGCGCCCCGACGAGCCTGGGCAGCTCATACCAGTTCGTTTGCGTCCAACTTCGGATCAGACCCTCGCCCCATTCACGGCGAATCACGGTCTCGAGATGCGCCGCCACACGCCTCGGCAGCGCTCCCAGGGAGTTTCCGTCGAGGTAGATGATGCCCGCCGGGATCTCGAAGTGAGCTCGCAATTCGGCAAGCGGATCCTTTGCGTCCAAATCCTGGAGCCTCGCCAGCGTCGAAGAGGTGGTCATCGTTCATCTCATGTGGCTTGTGGCTCGAGCCCGAAGGGACTCATCTGAATTACCGAAACGAGCTCCGGCCTATTGGAAAGGGTATGGGTAAAGGCTTCTCCGCCGGTAACGCAAGGATTTCATCCACAACGCAATGGAATCTTCAGATGCATTCCATCCTGCCCTTGTGGCGCGACTTGCAGCCAGCCGGTAGCCGTGGCGCCGCTACGTTAGACTCCGTCCCGGAAACGAATGTACCATTTCGCGCCTTGCCGAACGGACGATCCGCTTGCCGATTTACCGTGATGTAGAAACACTGCAGGAACTGGAGCGCGAGTACTCGCCGAGCTCCTGCATTGCCGATATCGGCGTGTACCTGCGCCTTTATACCGAACGCAGCGAAGCGGCCAGGCGGCTTTCGCCGCGCCTCAGCACTCTCGAGTACGGTCCCGATCCAGAAGAGAAGCTCGATTGGTTTCCGGCGGGCCGCACCCCCGGGCGCGGTCTGCACGCTTATATTCACGGAGGCTACTGGCAGGAACTCGGCAAGAGCGACTCCTCTTTCCCTGCCGTCGGCCTCAATCAGGCCGGCTTCGATTTCGCCGCACTCTCGTACGGGCTCGCGCCGGCCGCCACCCTGGATCAGATGGTGGAACGGTGCCGGCGCGCCGTCGCCTGGATTCACGGCCGTGCCGAGCAATTGGGCATTCGCCGCGGGATCTATTTGTCGGGATGCTCGGCCGGCGCCCATCTGGCAGCCATGGTGTTGCTGACCGATTGGCGCAAGCAATTCGGTTTGGAGAGCTCGCCCCTGGCGGGAGCATTGCTCCTCAGCGGCATTTATGATCTGGAACCGATCCGCCTGACATACATCAATCGGCCGCTTGGCCTCGATGCACCGGGCGCAGCGCGGAACAGTCCTCTGCGGATCTCCGCCGCTCCTTCTCAGTTGCCGCCCACGCTGATCGCGGTCGGCGAGAACGAGACCGCGGAGTTCAAACGCCAGAGTCGTGTGTTCGCAGATCACCTCGAGCGGCTGGGCGCTCCGGTGAGTCATGTGGAAGCGGCCGGCCGCAATCACTTCGATCTCATTTTCGATATCGGCGATCGCAGCACTCAACTGGGATCAGCGATCGACGAGCAAATGCGCTCGGCGTTTTCCGGCGAACCCACGTCGGTGGGTTGATCCCGAAGCGAGGCGACCCGAATGACGGCAAAAGGCAAAAGCACGCAGGCCCCGACGGACCTGCAACCCAGGACCGAGGAGGAGCGCCGTCAGCTTGCGCAGCGGACCGGTGGGAAGCCCCTGCTGGATCTGGCGGTGGAATCCGTGGGCACCACTCCATACGTCCGCTACACACGCGTGGACCTGCTCCTGAGCCTCCAGTCTCTGCGCAGCAGCTCTCCTGACGAGATGACGTTCATGATCATCGGTCAGACGATGGAACTGAGCATGAAGTTACTGAGCCACGAACTGCAGCGCGCGAGGCAGGCGATCTGCGCCGACGATGTGGACGCCGCTTTTCCGATCATGCGACGCGCGTGCCGGGTGCTGGCATACATGACCCAAGCGTGGGACGTGATCTCGACGATCACTCCGACCGGGTACGCCGCATTCCGGGATCACCTGGGAATCAGCTCCGGCTTTGGCTCGTTCATGTACCGGGAGGTCGAGTTTTTGCTGGGCAACAAGAACCGCGCCATGCTTGTACCGCATGAGCCGCTGCCGGCCGTTCACGCCCGACTCACCGAATTGCTCGAGATGACCAGTCTTTACGACGAAGTCATCGGTCTGCTTGCCCGCCGCGGCTTCTTCATCGATGCGGCCCACCTGGAGCGCGACGTCTCGGCCCCCTATTCCGCCAACGCCTCGGTCGAGGCGGCATGGCTCCGGATCCTGCGGAGTGCACGACCGGGCGAGCAGCTTTATCAGCTCGGCGAGTCGCTCATGGAGATCGCGGAGAATTTCAAGAACTGGCGCAACCGTCACTACGTGACCGTCTCGCGCCTGATCGGCGACAAGCCCGGCACCGGGGGGACATCGGGGCTCGCGTGGCTCAGAGCGGTAGCCGAGCAGAATTTCTTCCCGGAGCTGTGGGCCGCGCGCTCGAGTCTGTAGAAGTCCACATGCTGCACGCTCGCAGAGCGCCCGCAAGAGATGCGCCGCAATGAGCCTTCACGAAGTCTGCAAGCTCGAGGCACTCGCACTGGACGCCGCTCATCCGGTCACGGTCGCGGGCAGGGCGATCAGCCTGTTTCGACTGGAGGACGGCGTGTTCGCGCTGCGCGACCGCTGCACTCATGGGAATGGCCATCTGAGCGCGGGATACGTCGAGCAGGGTCTCATCGAATGCCCCCTTCACGGAGGCTGCTTCGACATCCGCACCGGCGAGCCGCGGAGCGGTCCCGTATCGATCCCCGTGCGCCGGTATCGGGTGATCGTCGAGCAGGGTACGGTTTTCATCGACATCCCCGACACTGCCTCGGCGGTTGGATGACCGGCGCGGCGCGCCCGCACCCTCAAATCGGGATGGCGAGCAGGTTAGGAACGCAGAAGGTATCGCAGATTGCCGTGCGAGACAGGAGTGTGGCAACGCCGTCGTGCAGGATTACCCGGTCCTGGTATTCTCCAACGCTGAACAACCGTGTATGTCCTTCGAGGTCGGTCTGATAGACGACATAGGTGCTCGACGCCTCGATGACGCCTTCCGACTGACCGAGCACGCAAATGTTGGAGACGAGGTGCCGAGGGTAGTGCTCATTGTAGACGTTCGCCTCCCGCAGGCTGCGGATTCGGTCGCACATCGACGCTCGCCCCTCGCACAGGATGAGCGCGAGCGGCAAACCACGAACGACGTTCTCGCGCGGCACGACCTTGTAGACCCCCTGCTCCGCGAACAGCTCCGGCCACTCTTCCAGCCGGTCGGAATCGAGCACCAGGCTGTAGCGATGCAACAGGGCGACGACGGCGCGCTCGACCTCGAGCGCCGGCAGTCCTCCGCTCATGGGTTCGCTCCGGCGTGCGGCACCGGTATGCCCATGATGCTCGTGTAGTTTTCCCAGAACGCGCGCACGGCGGAGTCATCCAGCGTGTGCTCGCTGTGCCTTTTGATTGGACCTCGCCCGCCGAGCTCGACGAACGCGGCGTCGTCGCCGTCGCGAACGATCGCGCGCTGCACCAGCTCGATGGCTTCGCCGTCCTCCATCGACACGAATCCCGCCGGTCCGATGAAGTTCGCCTGCTTGAGCCGCAGCTGCCGCACATCCGGGCTGTCGTCC
>DASYGA010000097.1:0-57634 GCA_036000265.1 Steroidobacteraceae bacterium
CGCGATTGCAGCAAGGAACGGTAACCGCTCACCCATTCGAGCACCCGACTCCGGGGCCACGACACGTAACAATCCTTGAGCAGCGACACGAGGTCATAGCCGATCGGCCCACGCAGCGCGTCCTGGAAGTCGAGCACGCCGGGATTTCGTTCCGGCAGCACCATCAGGTTGCGCGAGTGATAATCCCGATGGACGAGCACTTCCGGCTGCGACAGTGCCTCGCAGATCAGGAACTCGAACGCCGCGACCATCATCTCGCGCTCGCCCGCCGTCAGCTCGATCGCCAGATGCCTGTCGAGGAACCACTCCGGCATGAGTGCGAGCTCGCGCGCGAGCGGCGCTCGATCATAGGGCGGGAGCTCCGCGGCTGCGGCGGCTCCCCGCAACTGGATCTCCGCGAGCGCCTGCAGCGCATCGCCGTACAGCCGCTGCGGGTCGCCCCCGGCGCCGAGCCGCGCCAGATAATGCGTGCTCCCCAAGTCCTCGAGCAGCACGAATCCGCGCGAGACATCGGCCTCGTAAACGTGCGGAACGTGGATTCCGAGCGTCTCGAGCAGCGTCGTCACGTGCAGATAGGGTCGCACGTCCTCCGTCTCCGGCGGGGCATCCATCGCGACCAGGGTGCTGTCATCGCACACCACGCGAAAGTACCGCCGGAAGCTGGCATCGCTCGAAGCAGGCTCGATCCGCGCCGGGCGCAGCCCCAGATCACGCGCCAGCCAACCCTGCAGGAGCGCGAGTCGCGCATCGTTCTCAGCCATTCGCACATTATAATGCCGCCCCTCATGCCGCGTTGGAGCCCATTCTGGACCGCCCTGCTGTCATTCGGCGGCCTGAGCCCGCTCGTGCGCGCGGATCAGCCGCCGCGCCCCCAGGGCGACGCGGCGCCGATGACCGCTGCCGCAGGGCAAACCAGCCCCGCGGCCGAGAAGCCGCTCGCGCCCGGCGGCAAGGTCAGCATCAAGAGCGACAGCATGGTCGGCGTCAATGGCCAGCTGACGCTCAAAGGACACGTCGTCCTGCGCCAGGGCGCGCGGACGATCAAGGCGAACCAGATCGAGTACGACCGCAACAACAACTCGCTGCGCACCGCGGGCGGCATCGATTACACCGACCCGCTGGTGCACGTCACGGGCTCGGGCGGCAGCTACTCCCCGATCGCAGGGGCGCGGTTCGAGTCGGCAACCTTCAGCCTGGTGCAGCGCTCGGCGCGCGGCGCCGCCCGGGAAATGCAACTCAGCCCCGAAGGCCTCATCCGCCTGGAGCACGTCGCCTTTACCACCTGCCCGGTGAATGACCAGTCCTGGGTGCTGCGCGCGACCCGCATCAGCCTCGATACCCGCAATCGGGTGGGCACGGGACGCAATGCGCGCGTCGACTTCAAAGGCGTGCCGATCCTCTATCTTCCCTGGGTGTCGTTCCCGCTCGGCAACGTGCGCAAGAGCGGCTTCCTCTTCCCGACGGTGGGCAACACCTCACGCGGCGGGGCGCAGGTCTCGATTCCGTATTACTTCAACATCGCCCCGAACATGGACTTCACTTTCCAGCCGACGGAGTACACCCGCCGCGGAGCTGACGTCGGCGGCGACTTCCGCTACCTCACGCAACGGCAGCATGGCGAGCTCGACTGGGACTACCTGCCCAACGATGCCGAATATGGTGCGAGCCGCAGCCGCATCCGCCTGCTCAACGTCGCCGAGCTGCCTGACGGCCTGCGGCTGACGCTCGATGGGGAAAACGTCAGCGATACGCAGTATTTCGAGGACTTCTCCAGCGGGCCGGAGGGTACCAGCACCCCGTTTCTCGATCGGCGCGCGATGCTCTCCTATCGCGACCTGCACTGGGACGTCCAAGGCATCGCCGACCAGTACCAGACGATCGACAGCACGCTCCTGGTCGAAAACCGCCCGTACGCACGGCTACCGGACATCACGGTCAGCGCTGATTATGGCTGGGGACCCGGTGACCTCCTGCGCTACGGCTTCGATTCCGAAGTGGTCGATTTCCGCCGCTCGACCGGCGTCGACGGCTGGCGGCTCGACCTCTATCCCACCGCTTCTCTCAATATGGAAGGCCCGGGGTACTTCCTGCGACCATCGCTCGCATACCGCGCGACGCGCTACCAGCTGTCTGACACCGCTCCGGGAGAATCGAGCTCGCTCTCGCGGACTCTACCCATCGCCAGCCTCGATACGGGACTGCAGCTCGAGCGCGCCGCCGGCTCCCACGATCAGCGCACCATCACGCTGGAGCCGCGCGTCATGTATCTCTATGTACCTTATCGCGATCAGCGGGATCTGCCGGTCTTCGACACCGCCGTGCCCGACCTCGATCCGGTGGAGCTCTTTCGCACCAACCGCTACGTCGGCGCCGATCGAGTGGGCGATGCCAATCAGGTAAGCGCCGGCATCACCACGAGGCTCCTCAACGCCGTGGACGGCCGCCAGTACCTGACGGCCACCTTCGGGCAGGAGATCTATTTCACCGATCCGCGCGTCACCCTGCCCGGCGAGCTCGCGCGCACCGACAGGCGCTCGGACCTCGTCGCCCAGCTCGCCCTCACCGCCTTCGAGCACTGGAGTGCGGATGCCGCGCTGCAGTGGAACCCGCAGTCTTCCCGGACGCAGCGCGCGCAGCTCCAGGTGCAGTACCGACCCGCCCCGGACCGGGTCATCAACGTGGGGTACCGGTTCGAGCGCGGGATCTATGAGGAGGCGGCTCTCGTGGGCGCACTGCGCAGCGAGGCGCCGCTGTGCGGAACCGCGGTGACACCGAGCTGCAATATCCAGCAGCTCGAGGCCTCCGCGGCGTGGCCCATAGGGCGGTCCTGGAGCATCTTCGCCCGCGGGGTGTACTCGCTGGCCGATCACGTGGCGCTGGAGCGATTCGCGGGCTTCGAGTACCGTGCGTGCTGCTGGAGCCTGCGCATGGGCGCGCGCCGTTACGTTGGCGCGCGGCCCACGACCGGCACCGCCCGTACGGGCCCCCAGGACACGGGGATCTGGCTGCAGCTGGAACTCACGGGACTGGCCAGTGTCGGATCGGCATCGGATGCCTCTCTCGTCGAGGCCATTCCCGGCTACACTCCGACGGAAGCGAATACTCAAGCATTTCCGGCCCGCTGACGGGCCCTCCACCGAGGATTACGAGCGCATGCGGCGGCTATTGGTATCGATTCTGGGAGCGCTTGCCTTCCCCTTGGCCTTCTCCCTTACCGTCCACGGAGTGGCGCTGGCGCAGACCCGGGACCTCTCCACCCAGGGGGCGCTCCTCGATCGCATCGCCGCCGTGGTCAATGACGGCGTGGTGCTCGAGAGCGAGGTCGACGTCCAGATGAAGGAAGTCACCACCCGCCTGCAGGCGCAGAACATGGCGCTGCCGCCGGAGAGCGTGCTGCGCAAGCAGGTGCTCGATCGGCTCATCCTGCAACGGATCGAGCTCGAGCAGGCGAAGCGCGACGGCATCACGATCTCCGATGACCAGCTGAACTCGGCGCTCGCCGATGTGGCCAAGCGCAACAACATCGCGTTCGCCGACCTGCCGACGGTGCTGTCGCAGCAGGGGATCGACTACGCGAGCTACCGCGAGCAGATGCGCCAGCAGCTCACGATCGGTCTGCTGCGCCAGCGCGACGTGCTGCAGCGCATCGTCGTCACCCCCCGCGAGATCGACCAGTTCCTCGCGAAGCAGACCGCGCAGCCTGCGACCAATCAGGAATACAACGTCTCGCACATCCTGATCGCGGTGCCGCCGAATGCCACGCCGGCGCAGATCGCCCAGGCGCAGCAGCGCGCCAACGATGTCTATCAGCGTGCCGGCAAGGGTGAGGACTTTGGCAAGCTGGCGGTCGCCTATTCCAACAGTGAGGACGCCCTCGAGGGTGGCTCGCTCGGCTGGCGCCAGGGCTCGGAGCTGCCGACGTTCCTCACCAGCCTGATCCTCGGCCTCAAGCCCGGCCAGGTCGGAGCGCCGCTGCGCACCCCGACCGGATTTCACATCGTCAAGCTCAATCAGGTCCGCACCCAGGACAAGAAGGCGATCGTGGAGCAGATCCACGTGCGCCACATCCTGCTCAAGACCAATGCGCTGCAGGATGATGCGACCGTGCGGCAGCGGCTCGAGCAGATCCGCCAGAGCATCCTCAAGGGCGAGAGCTTCGCGGTCGCCGCTGCCGCCTCCTCGCAGGATCCCGGGTCCGCCTCCGACGGCGGAGATCTTGGCTGGCAGAGCCCCGACACCTACGATCCGAGCTTCGCCGCGGCCGTGCAGAAGCTGAAGGTGGGCGAGATCAGTGAGCCGTTCAAGACCCAGTACGGCTGGCACATCGCCCAGCTTCTCGGGCGCCGCAGCCACGACGAGACGCAGGAAGTCAAACGGCTGAATGCGATGCAGACCATCCGCGCCAGCAAGGCCGACGAGGACACGGAGCTGTGGCTGCAGCATCTGCGCGATGACGCCTACGTCAAGGTGTTGACCGGCTGACCGGCCGCGGGCCGGCTCCCATGCTGCCGCGCATCGCGCTGACCTCGGGAGAGCCGGCGGGCATCGGGCCCGATGTTTGCCTGGCCGTCGCCTCGCGGGCGCTGGATTGCGACCTGGTCTGTCTGGGTGATCGGGAAATGCTGGCCGCGCGCGCGCGCGCGCTCGGATTGAACGTTCAATTCCGGCAGTACGACGGCACATCCCGCCGCCACGTGCCCGGGATCCTCACCGTGGAGCATCATGCGCTGCGTGTGCCGGTCGTAGCCGGCCGGCTCGACACTCGCAACAGTCCCTGCGTCGTCCGGGTGCTCGAGCGCGCCTGCGACGGGGCCTTCGGCGGTGAGTTCGCCGCGATCGTCACGGCGCCCGTCCACAAAGGCGTGATCAATGACGCCGGGATTCGCTTCACGGGTCATACGGAATTCTTCGCCGATCGCACGCACGCGCCGCGGCCGGTGATGATGTTGGTCTCGGACTCCCTGCGCGTTGCGCTCGCCACCACGCATCTGCCGCTTGCACGCGTCAGCGGCGCAATCACCGGCGAGCTGCTTTGCGAGGTGCTGCAGATCCTCGATCGGGATCTTAGCCGATGGTGGGGCCTCAACCGGCCGCGGATCGCCGTCTGTGGCCTCAACCCGCACGCGGGCGAGGGCGGCCACCTCGGCGACGAGGAGATTCGCGTCATCGCACCGGCGATCGCCCGCATGCGCGAGCAGGGTTTGCGCGTCTCCGGTCCCCTGCCGGCGGACACGGTCTTCGTGCCGCGCGTTGTCGCCGATTTCGACGTGGTGCTCGCCATGTACCACGATCAGGGCTTGCCGGTGCTCAAGCACGCCGGCTTCGACAGCGCGGTGAATGTAACTCTCGGCCTGCCCATCCTGCGCACGTCCGTGGATCATGGCACCGCCCTCGATCTGGCCGGCACCGGCCGCGCGGAGCCGGGAAGCCTGGCGGCAGCCCTCGATCTGGCGGTGCGGCTGGCCTCTCGGGCCCCGTGATGGCACAGCAGGGCCTCAGGCCCAGAAGGCGGTTTGGCCAGCACTTCCTGCACGATCCGGCGGTGATTGCGCGCATCGCGGCCGCAATCGCCCCGCAAAGGGGGGAAGCGCTGGTGGAGATCGGCCCCGGCCGCGGAGCACTGACCCGCCAACTGCTCGAATCCGATTGCGGCTCGCTGGATGCGATCGAGATCGATCGCGATCTTGCGGCCCTGCTGCGCGATGAGTGGAGCGGTGATGCGCGGCTCACCCTGCACAACGCGGATGCGCTGCGGTTCGACTTCGGCGCCCTCGCACGCCAGCGCGGCCAATCGATTCGGGTGGTCGGCAATCTGCCCTATAACATCTCCACACCGCTCCTTTTTCATCTCCTGGAGAGCGTCGGCGAAATACGCGACCTGCACGTAATGTTGCAGCGCGAGGTGATCGCCCGCATGGCGGCGGACCCAGGAGACCGCGCGTATGGACGTCTCACGGTGATGCTCTCACCCTGGGTGGAGGTGGAGCGGCTTTTTGACGTCGGCCCGGGCGCCTTTCAGCCGCCCCCAAAGATCTGGTCGGCCGTCGCGCGACTCACCGTCAGGTCCGGGCCGGCGTTTCCGCTGAGTCCCGCGTTTCCCGCAGTCGTGGCCGCGGCCTTCTCGCATCGTCGCAAGACTCTTCGCAATGCACTGCGTGGCATCGCCAGCGCGGCGCAGATCGCGAGCTGCGGGGTGGATCCTGGCGCCCGGCCGGAGACGGTCTCGCCGGCCCTCTTCAATGCCATCGCGGGCACAGTGAAGCTGCCGTCGGGCACCGGCTGAGATAGGATGATGAGCCGCCTGCGGCGGCGGTTACTTCCCCCCATGCCTGGGGCTTCATCGAGGGCCGGCTCATGTCCACGTTCCCGTACCGTCGCATCCTGCTCGTGGTCGACCTCAGCGAGCAGAGCCTGCAGATCGGCAAGCGCGCACGCGATCTGGCCACCACCGTCGGCGCAGAGCTCGAGCTGCTGCACGTGGTGGAGTTCATGCCGGTCGAGCCGATGGGAGAGACGCTGATGCCCGCTGTCCGCATCGAGGACGAGCTGCTCGCCCGTGCGCGTCAGCGTCTCGGCGCGCTCGCGGAGCAGCTCGGGCTTCCGGGTGCGCCGCACCGTGTCGAGTGCGGCAACGTCAAGGCAGAGGTGGTGCGGATCGCGCGCGAGCGCCAGATCGATCTCATCGTGCTCGGCAGCCGGGAGCGTCACGGGCTCTCGATCCTGGTGAACTTCACCGAGGACACCGTCCTGCATGCCGCGCCATGCGACGTGCTCGCCGTGCGGGTCGGCAGGGCCGGGTCCGGTTAAGATTCACGGCATGAGCCAGGAGCAGCCGCACAAGATCCGTATCGAGGTGAGCACGAGCTACCTCGACGAGCAATCGAGCCCCAGCGAGGAGCGATATGTCTTCTCGTACACCATCACCATCCGCAACGAGGGCCAGCGCGCGGCCAAGCTCCTGGCGCGGCACTGGATCATCACCGACTCGAACGGCAGGGTGAAGGAAGTCCGCGGCGAGGGCGTGGTCGGCGAGCAGCCGCAACTGCAGCCGGGGCAGGGCTTTCGTTACTCCAGCGGCGCGGTCCTCGAGACTCCGGTCGGCACCATGGAGGGCAGCTACCAGATGGTGGATGCCGAAGGGCAGAGCTTCGATGCGACCATCCCGCCTTTCCGGCTGGCGATCCCCGGTATCCTGCAGTGAGCCGGCACGCCATCGGCGACATTCAGGGATGCTGCGATGAGCTGCGGGCACTGCTCGCACGGATAGGGTTCTCCGCCGATCGCGACCGCCTGTGGCTGGTCGGCGATCTGGTCAATCGCGGCCCCCAGTCGCTCGAAGTCCTGCGGTTCGTTCGTGCGCTCGGTGACAACGCCATCGTGGTCCTCGGGAATCACGACCTGCATCTGTTGGCAGTGGCCTGCGGCTCGCGCCCGGCGCGGCGCTCCGACACCCTGGAAAAGATTCTGCAAGCGCCCGACCGCGATTCCCTGCTCGAGTGGCTTGCGACCCGTCCGCTCGCATATTTCGAGGCAGGAGACCTGCTGGTTCATGCCGGCGTCGTGCCGCAATGGACTGTCGCGAAGACGCTGGAGCTCGCACGCGAGGTCGAATCAGCGCTGCGCAACGATCCGGGCAATCTCTTCGCGCACATGTACGGGGACGAGCCGGATCACTGGAGCGAGGACCTTGCCGGCACCGATCGTCTGCGCTTCGCCATAAACGTGCTGACTCGCGTGCGCGTATGCACCAACGAAGGACATATCAACTTACGTCTCAAAGGGAAGCCGCCCGCGGCCGGCTCGCCCTGGATTCCGTGGTTCGATATCCCGAGCCGCCGTACGCGCGGCAATCGCGTGGTCTTCGGTCATTGGTCGGCGCTGGGCCTCATCGCGCGCCAGGATGTCATCGGACTCGACTCCGGTTGCGTATGGGGGGGAGCGCTCACGGCCGTCGATCTCGACAGCGACCTGGCCGCCGGCGGGGCGCCGATCTCGCTGCCGTGCAGCGGCTATCAATCGCCCGCCGAATAGGAGCCGCCATGCAGCCCAGCCACGCATTCAACCTCCACCGCTGGATCGAGCGGCACCGGCAGGTGCTCAGGCCGCCGGTGGGCAACAAGCGGGTGTTCGAGGACGGCGATTTCATCATCATGGTGATCGGCGGCCCCAACTCACGGCGGGATTTTCATGTAGATCCCGGGCAGGAGTTCTTTTTTCAGCTGCAGGGCGACATCGTGCTGCGGACGCTGCAGGACGGCCGCTTCGTGGATCTGCCCATCCGCCAGGGCGAGGTGCTGCTGCTGCCCGCAGGCGTGCCGCATTCCCCGCAGCGGCCTGCCGATACCGTGGGCCTCGTGGTCGAGCGGCGGCGCCAGCCGGGGGAGCGCGACGGCTTCCAGTGGTACTGCGAGCGCTGCGGCAAGCTGCTGCACGAGGAATTCATCGCGCTCACGGATATCGAGAAGCAGTTGCCCCCGGTGTTCGAGCGCTTCCATGCCAGCCGCGAGCTGCGCACCTGCCGCCACTGCGGCGCGGTGCTGGAGCGCCCCGGTTGAATGCGCGCTTGCAGGTGGACGGACGCGAGGTCCGCGCTGACCTGACGCGGCCGTTCGACTTGAGCGTCGAGCTCGACTTCCAGGGACCTCAGCCGCGGCACTTCGGCGCGCCGCGCGCCGCCTCGCAGCCGTTCTCGGTGCCGGGCTTCCCGGGCGCGGTGGTGCGCGGTGCGAGTTGCAATTGCGCGTCCATCACGCTGATCCCCCATTGCAACGGCACTCATACGGAGTGCGCAGGCCATCTGACGCGCGAGCCGCTGCACGCGCAGCGCATCGTCCCGCGGGGGCTCGTGCCGGCGCTGTTGCTGTCCGTGAATCCGGTACGCTCCGGCCAGACGCCCGAGAGCTCCAACCCGCCGCCTCATGCGGACGATCTCTTGGTGACGCGTAGCGCGCTGGATGCCGGTTGGCCGGCGGAGCTGCCATTCACACCGTGCGCCTTGGTGATCCGCACTCTGCCCAACGGGACCGCGAAGCGCACCTGCGATTACAGCGCAATGACGCCTCCGTATCTCACCCGCGAGACAGCGGAATACCTGGTGCAGCGCGGCATCGAGCACCTGGTGGTGGACCTGCCCTCGATCGACCGGGCGCACGATGAGGGGCGGCTCACCGCGCACCGGATCTTCTTCGGTCTGCCTCCCAGTGCGTCGGCGCTGGCCGGCGCCACGCGCTCGCAGTGCACGATCACGGAGCTGGCATATGTTGCCGACGACGTCCCCGATGGCGCTTTTTTCCTGCAGCTGCAGGTACCGGCCATCAATGGCGATGCGGTGCCCAGTCGTCCACTGCTCTACCGGGTCGATACCTGAGCCGCAGCCTGCGCATCCATGAGCCCCCAGAGTCACGAGAGTTACGGGAGTTACGAGCCGACACTGGAGTTCGCCCGCCGCCGTGATGATGCCGATCCGCTGCGCGATCTGCGCCAGCAATTTGCTCTGCCTCGCGGGCCGCAGGGAGAGCCGCTGGTGTACCTCTGCGGGCACTCACTCGGTCCGATGCCGCTGGCCGCCCGCGGGCGGGTCATGGAGGAGCTGGACGATTGGGCACAGCTTGCGGTGCTCGGGCACGAGCACGCGCGCCGGCCCTGGATCCCGTATCACGAGAACCTGCGCGACGGTCTGGCGGCTCTCACCGGCGCGCACTCCGGCGAAGTCGTGGCGATGAGCTCGCTCACGGTCAACCTGCACCTGCTGCTCGCGGCCTTCTATCGTCCCAGCGGCGACAGGCGCCGCATCCTCATCGAGGCTGGTGCGTTCTCCTCCGATCGCCACGCCGTCGCCTCCCAGATCGCCTGGAGGGGCCTCGACCCGCGGGAGGCGCTGGTCGAGCTGTCGCCGCCCGAGGGCACAGAAACGATTCCCGAGGAATCCATCGAGACATACCTCGAGGAGCACGGCGCCCACGTGGCGCTGGTCCTCTGGCCGGGCGTGCAATACAGAACCGGCCAGGCATTCGATCTCGGCCGGATCGCCCGCGCGGCGCATCGCGCCGGCTGCACGAGCGGCTTCGACCTCGCCCACTCCATCGGCAACATGCCGCATGCTTTGCACGACAGCGGTGCCGACTTCGCCGTCTGGTGCAGCTACAAGTATCTCAACGGCGGTCCGGGCGCGATCGGCGGCTGCTTCGTCCACGAGCAGCACGAGCCGCCTCATCTGGCAGGCTGGTGGGGGCACGAGCCGGCCACTCGCTTTCGCATGGGTCCAGAGTTTCACGCCGCGCCCGGCGCTGCCGGCTGGCAGCTCAGCAACCCGCCGATTCTCTCCGCCGCGCCCCTGATCGCCTCCCTCGCGCTGTTCGCGCAGGCAGGGTTGGAAAGGCTGCGGCGCAAGTCGGTGGCGCTCACGGGTTACCTGGAATATCTGCTGGAGCGGCTCGCCCCCGACGTGCAGATCATCACGCCGCGCGCCTGCGAGTCGCGGGGTTGCCAATTGTCGGTTCGCATCATGGGCCCGCGCGGACGCGGGCGACGGGTGTTCGAGGCGCTCACCGCCGGGGGTGTAATAGCCGATTGGCGCGAGCCCGATACGATCCGCCTCGCGCCCGTACCGCTGTACAACACCTTCGCGGATGTCTTTCGTGGCGCCGAAGCGCTGGCGCAGATCCTGCGCCTCGAGCCGTGACACCCCACACCAATCGGCCGGTCAACATAGTCGGTGCCGGGCTCGCCGGCGCCCTGCTCGCCGTGCTGCTGGCGCGCCGCGGATTCGCGGTCGAGATGTACGATCGCAGGCCCGACCCGCGGCGCGCCGAGAGCGAGCGCGGGCGCTCGATCAACCTCGCGCTCGCGGCCCGCGGCATGGCGGCGCTGGAGCGAGCCGGCATGATGGATCGCATCCGGCCGCTCCTGATCCCCATGCGCGGGCGGATGATCCATTCGCTCTCGGGTGAGACGCAGCTGCAACCGTATGGGCAGCACCAGGACGAGGTCATCTTTTCAGTCAGCCGCGGCGAGCTCAACCGGGTGCTGATAGAAGAAGCGGCCCGCCACCCGCGGGTGCGGCTGCGATTCCGGCACAACTGCCTGGCAGCCCTGCCGGCCTCGGACGCGCTGCGCTATCGCGACGAGGCCACGGGTGCGGAGTGCACCATACCTCTTGCGCCCACCTTTGCCACCGATGGCGCCGGATCGGCCGTTCGCGCCAGTCTCGAGCGCGCAGGCCTCATCACCGTGCGGGAGGACCGCCTCGACCACGACTACAAGGAGCTGACGATCCCAGCGGCAGCCGGCGGACACCATGCGATGGAGCCACACGCGCTGCACATCTGGCCGCGTGGCGGCTTCATGCTCATCGCGCTGCCGAACACCGATGGCAGCTGTACGGCCACGCTCTTCCTGGCGCGCAGCGGCCCCGATAGCTTCGACACTCTCGCCGATATGGAGCGGGTGCGGATGCTGTTCCAGAATCAGTTCCCGGACGCGATGCAACTCATGCCGTATCTGATCGAGGAATTCACGAGCCATCCCCGGGGCCAGCTAGGTACCGTCTACACACAGCCCTGGCACATCGGCGGCCAGGTGCTGCTCCTCGGAGACGCCGCCCACGCCATCGTCCCCTTCCATGGCCAGGGCATGAATGCCGCTTTCGAGGACTGCGCCGTCCTCGACAGCCTCCTGGATGGGCACGACAGCTGGGAGACGCTGTTCGCGGATTTCGAGCGCTCCCGGCTGCCCAACACCGCCGCCATCGCGCAGATGGCCCTCGAGAACTATGTCGAGATGCGCGATACGGTACGCGATCCCACTTACCGCCGCCGCAAAGCGCTAGCCATGGAGCTCGAGCGCCGCTTCCCCGACCGCTTCATCCCCCGCTACTCCATGGTGATGTTCCACCCGGAGATCTCCTATGCCGAGGCCCTGCGGCGAGGACGGGTTCAGGAGAGCATGTTGGCAGAGCTGGACGAGCGGAGCGCCACAGGAGCAGTCATCATGGATCTGGCACAGAAGCTGATAGCCGATCGTCTCTGATCCGGTCAGTGGAGGTGAGCCGCACCTAACATCAATGCCAAACCAGCGGCCGCCAGGGTCGCCGCCGCCGTGATCAGCGTGACCAACAGCGTAAAGCGGCGCGTACTCATGGCATCGAGCTTGTGCTCAAACTTCGCGTCAATCCTGTCGATCTTGGCATCGAGCTTCTCAAATTTGCCATCGAGCTTCTCGAATGCAGCCCCGATCTTGGCATCCAGCATTTTGAATGCAGTCTCGATTTTGGTATCCAGCGTATCGAGCTTCTGATCCGTGGACTTCCGCAATTCGCGCAGATCGAGCTCAACGCCCCCTACCCGCGAGTTGAGCTGCGTAATTTCGCCCTCGATTCTCGCGATGCGAGGCTCGAGCCGCATGACATCGTTATCCACCGGAAACTCCTCCAGCAAGGCGTGCATACGCGCCTCCTCGCGACCGCACCGACATTCCACCGACAGGCGGCATTAGAGCATCAGCACGGCTCCCGGAGAAGTCTCCAATCTGCACAAATTCGATAATTTCGTCGAGTTTTGTCGTCGTTTTCTCCGTTGAGCACGACGTCATCTCCCACGTTTGCAGACACGTCGCGCTATGCCTCCGGCATGGCAATCGCGTGCGTTGATTTGACTTCCTCCATCACGAAATAGGTGTGCGTCTGCTGCACGCCGCGAACCGATGCGATGGTGTCGCCGAGCAGTGTGCGATAGGTCTCCATGTCCTTGACGCGCACCTTGAGCAGGTAGTCGAAGCCACCGGCAACCATGTGGCATTCCATGATCTCATCGTGCGCCCGCACGACTTCCTTGAAATGCTCGAACGCCTCCGGCGTGGTGCGATCGAGTGAGACCTCCACATAAGCAAGGAGCCCCAGCCCGAGCTTGCGTCCGTTGAGACGCGCGAAATAGCCGTCGATGAACCCGTCGGCCTCGAGCCGCCGGACCCTCTCGAGCGTGGGCGTCACGGTCAGATTGACCTCCCGCGCGAGCTGCGAGACCGGGACGCGCCCGTCCTGCTGAAGCCGCAGGAGAAGCTTGCGATCTATGCGGTCGAGGGGCCGGTCGGCGGAGGCTGGTGTGTTGTGCTGTCCAGAGGGGTTTTTGGCGGCCATTTCAGCAAAGTTTACTGCTATTATCGCTAAAACGAAACAATATCCTCTACAGATGCGAATACCATAAGCATAATCGACTGGCCTTCGAGCAAATTCACCATGGTAGCTGCCCTATCCCAGACCCGCTCTGCTCGCCCGCTCGCGAGCCGCGACGAGCTCGACAGGCTGCGGGAGCGCATCCGGGCGGCCACGCTGCGTCCGGAGGTCGAGGCGGTCGAGGATTTGCGTCGAGTGCTGCTTCCTCTGAGGGATGCGCTGGAAGCCGCGCGTGGCAATGCCATGCGCTGGGTCGAGTCGGCTCGCGGCAAGGCGCGCACGCGGCCGCTGGCCGAGTCGCTGCTCGATCAATTCCCGCTCGACAGCCGCCAGGGCAAGGCGCTCATGAGCCTGGCCGAGGCGCTGCTGCGGACTCCCGATCCCGCATGCGCTGATCGCCTGATCGCCGAGCGGCTGACCTCCCTGCGTCAGCGCGGCAGCCGCAGCGCTGACCTCACCGTCCGGTTATCCATGGCGCTGCTCGGCACGGCCAGCCGCCTGTTGCCCGATGCCAGCGCTGCGCTGAGCGGAGAGGGCCGCCGCCCGTTGCTGACACCTGTCGTGGCTCCGATCGTGCGCAATGCGCTGCGGCGCGCCATGCGGATGATGGGTCACGCGTTCATTGTCGGTGAGTCGATCGAGTCGGCGCTGGCGCGCGGCCGGCGCGACCGCGACCTCTCGCTGTGCTCGTTCGATGTGCTCGGCGAGGGTGCGAGGTCGGACAGCGACGCGCAGCGATACTTCGCCGCCTACGAGCGTGCAATCGATGCACTGCGCTCGCAGCCGGCCGGCTCCGTTCACCACCGATCGGGCATCTCGGTGAAGCTCTCCGCTCTCGAGCCCCGTTATTCATTGCTGCAGCATCCGAGGGTCATGGAGAGGCTGGTTCCGCGGATGCGCTCGCTCGCACGCCGCGCCTGCGCCGCGGGGATCGGGTTGACCATCGATGCCGAGGAGGCGGATCGCCTGGATCTATCGCTCGACATCATCGCGGTACTGGCAAGCGATGCCGGCACGCGTTCCTGGGGCGGCCTCGGCCTGGCCGTTCAGGCATATGGCAGACGTGCACCGCTGGTGTTGGATTGGATCGCGGAGCTGGCCAGGAGCTGCAGCCGCAGGATGACGGTGAGGCTGGTCAAAGGCGCGTACTGGGATGCGGAGGTCAAGCGCGCCCAGGAGCGCGGGCTCGACAGCTTCCCGGTGTATACGTCCAAGGCTGCGACCGACGCCAGCTACCTCGTTTGCGCGCAGCGGCTGTTCGGCGCGCGCGATGTGATCTACCCGCAGTTCGCCACGCATAACGCACTGACCGTGGCGGCAGTGCTGGCGATTGCGCCGCGCGGCGCGAGCTACGAGTTCCAGCGCCTGCACGGCATGGGCCAGGCGCTCTACGCCGCAGTTCGTGCCGATACTCCGGAGTTGCCGCCCATACGCGTGTACGCGCCGGTCGGCACGCACGAGGAGCTGCTGCCTTACCTCGTGCGCCGGCTGCTCGAGAACGGCGCCAATACATCGTTCGTGCACCATTTCCTCAACAGAGACATTCCAGTGGAGCAGGTCGTGGGTCAAGTCGTGGGCGAGATCATTCCCAACCCGGCAGGCGAATCCAAAGACGCCGCACTCACCGCGCCGCCCGGCGCCGGCAGCCGGTCGCGAATCCGCGAGCCGCGCGAGCTCTACCGCTCGCGCCCCAACTCCCGGGGCGCCGATTTCGGCAACCCGGCGGAACTCGCCGCTCTGCAGGGCGAGCTGCGCTCGGCCGCGGATGTTCCGTACGCCGGAGGACCCGTCCTGAGCCATGGCGAGGCGATCGAGGCCAGCGTGCCGGTGCTCTCGCCGGCGGATGCCGCCAAGATCGTGGGACTCACACGAAACGCAACGGAGGCGGAGATCGCCGGCGCGATGACCACCTGCGCACAGGCTCAGCGCGGCTGGGATGCAACGCCCGCCGAGCAGCGCGCCGCCTGCCTGGAGAGGGCGGCCGACCTGTTGCAGAAGCGCCGCGGCCTCTTCCTCCACCTGCTGGTCCAGGAGGCTGGCAAGACGCTGCCCGATGCCATCGCGGAGATCCGCGAGGCGGCGGACTTCTGCAGTTACTACGCATGGCGCGGCCGCGAGCTGTTCGCCGCTCCCCTGGAGCTCGACGGTCCAGTGGGGGAGCGGAATCTGCTCTCCCTGCAGGGCCGCGGTGTATTCGCCTGCATCAGCCCATGGAATTTCCCGCTGGCCATCTTCACGGGGCAGGTCACGGCCGCTCTCATGGCCGGCAACGCGGTGGTGGCCAAACCCGCTCCCGCCACGACGCTCGTTGCCCACGCAATGACGCGCCTGCTGCACGAAGCAGGGATCCAGCGCGATGTGCTGCAGCTTGCGCCGGCCGACGGCCCCCTCTTCGGCGCCACCGCGCTCACCCATCCGGCGCTCGCCGGCGTCGCGTTCACCGGCTCGACCGCCACGGCCGCGACCATCAACCGGACTCTGGCCGGGCGGGAAGGCCCCATCGTGCCGCTCATCGCCGAGACCGGCGGAGTGAACGCGATGATCGTCGATGCGACGGCGCTGCCGGAGCAGGTGGTAGATGATGTAGTCGCCTCGGCGTTCACCAGTGCCGGGCAGCGATGCTCGGCCCTGCGCGTGCTGTACCTGCAGGAAGAGATCGCGGACCGCGTCCTCGAAATGCTGGTCGGCGCCATGAAGTGCCTCAGGATCGGCGATCCCGCCGATCCTGCGACGGACGTGGGACCCGTCATCTCCGCGGAGGCGAAGCAGCGTTTGGCCAGGCACACGGAGCGAATGACGCGCGAGGCGAAGCTCCTCTACTCCTGCCCCGTCGAGCATTGCGCCGGCACCGGTCACTTCTTCGGCCCGCGGCTGTTCGAGCTCGGCTCGGCCGGTGAGCTGAAGACGGAGGAGTTCGGCCCGGTGCTGCACGTGTACCGCTACCGCGCCGCGGAGCTCGGCAAGGTGTTGGAGGCCATCCGATCCACGGGATTCGGCCTGACACTCGGCGTGCACAGCCGGCTCGAGAGCCTGGCGGAGCATGCTTTCCGCACTCTGCCCGTGGGCAACACGTACGTCAATCGCAACATGATCGGCGCGGTCGTCGGCGTGCAGCCTTTCGGCGGTCAGGGCCTCTCGGGCACCGGCCCCAAGGCGGGCGGCCCGAATTACCTGCAGCGCTTCGCCACCGAGCGCACACTGACCATCAACACGGCGGCGATCGGCGGCGCCGTGGAGTTGCTTTCATAGCGCTCTAGGCGGCGGTGAATTCGTAGAGCGCGATGCTGGCCGGAGGCGCCGCGATGCGCCTGGCGGCCGGATCGAAGGCCGCTTCCCGGATGAGCACCTGCGGCGGCTTGCCGCGGATGTTCTGGGCGCCGAGATCCGCAGCGGCCAGCTTCCAGCAGCGTCCCTGCCCGGCTCTGCGGAAGCCTTCCAGGCTCAAGTCCAGCTCGTGGGATTCCTCCGTCGCATTCACCACCGCCACGATCAGTGCCTTGCGGTCGGCGCTCAGCGCCGCCGAGACATCGAGGGGCCAGGTGTCACTGCCGGTGTTGACCCGAGGCTGATCGCCGCCGACGGGATACTTGGGCGGGGGGACCGCTGAATTGCCGGTCACCGCGACCGGAATGCTGCCGAAGTGCCTGTTATAGAGCTGGAAGACGCGCCCGTAGGCGCTGATCACCGCGTGCGTGCGGTCGTAGTCGAGCCAGCCCATCGCCATCGTGAAGCCTGCCATCGCGATGAAATCGGAATGACGGAAGAACTCGTGGAAAGCCCGGGCGATCGCCAGGCAGCCCTTGAGGTCCGGCTTGAAATGATAGGCCCACTCGTCGAAAAAGACTTTGACCTTGCCTTGGTCGAGCGCCGGGAAGCGCTTCCGGTACTCCTCCCAGCAATCCGCCATGGTCGCCACCCGCTGTGCCGGCGCCTGTGCCCACTCCACCAGCGTCTGCCCGATGTCCTCGTTCTTGCCGGTCGCCAGGTTGAAATGCTTGTTCTCCGGCGGGTAGGCGTGGGTGGCGAGCGCGTCGAATTTCCCCCAGCAGTGCTGCAGCATGCCGCCGGCCCAGTCACGATCCGAGCCATACGGCACGAGCGGGCTGCCCGAGTTCGCCAGGATGCCCTGTCCGGTCGTCATCTCGTCGACGAAGCCGCCGGGCGCAATGATGTAAATCGACGGATCGACTGCGCGCATCGCGTCGGCGAACAGGGTGTGCTTGATGACGTACTGGTCGAGGGCCATGTGGCCGAGCTGCCAGTGGCCGTACATCTCGTTGCCCACGTTCCAGTAATGCACTCCGTAGGGCTCCGCATGCCCGTTGGCGGCGCGCACGGCGCCCCATTCCGTCGCCGCGGCGCCGTTCACATACTCCACCAGCTCGGCGCCGGAGCGCGGCTCGCCGAAGCCGGTGTTGACGCACCATTCCGGCTCCACGCCCAGAATCTCCCGGCACATCCGCAGCAACTCATCCACGCCGACGTCGTTGGGCTGCACGGCGTGCCACTGGGGATCCATCACCGGCGGCCGCTTGTCGGGGTCGCCTATGGTGTTCTTCCAGTCGTAACCGGAGACGAAGTTGCCGCCCGGCATGCGCAGCATCCTGCAATTCATCTCCTTCATGAGCGCCATGGTATCGGCGCGGAATCCCTGGATGTTGTCGGCCGGCATCAGCGATACCGCTCCAATGCGGAAGGCTCCCGTGCCCGTGCCCACGATCTCGAGCCGTCCGTCCGTCGTCTCGCCGCCGCACTCGAGCTCGAACGGCACCGTTGACCAGTTGCGGCCGCCGCTGATCCGCACGGTGTGACGCTCGTGCCCGCCTTTGCCCCAGGTCAGGCGCACCGAGAGCTGCGCACCGGGATCGGCTGCCAGCACGGCGCGGCCGACATAGCGCTTGCGCGCGAGGGACAGGCCGGATTGGGCGATGCCGCGCGCGCTCATTCCCGCCAGAGAGACGACGGGGCTGTGCCGGCCCACATAAGGTCCGGCGGTGTCCATCGTCACGGCGGAATCCGGCCCGACGGGCACCCATTTGTTGGGTTGCGGCATCATCCGGCGCGCCAACCCCTGCGGCTCCGGCAGCGGCCTGGAGTCCACGGCGTGGTAGAACTTGCGATCGTCGAGCACCTCGCTCCAGAAGCTATAGTTGATCAGATTGCCGATATGCTCGATGAAGCCTCCATACATGTACTGCGAGATCGGATGGCTGCTCCTGCCGACATGCACGGCCGCGGACAAGCCGCGCGCGGCAGCGGACGAAGCACTCACGGCGGCGGCCGGCAGCGCCGTCGTCAGGCCGAGAGCGGCCGAGCCCTTCAGGGCGGTGCGGCGCGAGATGAGCAGCTCTTTCGTCATCCTCTTGTCCTCGGAATAAGTCAGACAATTGGATCGTAGCGCAAATTGCGGCGGCCGTGCTCGCCATCGGCGCCCCGCGCGCGGCGCCGGGCCGCTCTGCGGGCGCGCTACGCGCGCAAGGCGTCTGTCAGCTCCGGGAAGGAGCCTATCGGCTCCCCGCACACGCTGCCGCGGCAGATGTAAGCGACGGCAGGGCCCGCGGGCGCCTTGGCTGCGAGAGACGCCGGCAGGCCGCGCACCTCGGCCGCAATGGCGAGCACCATCCGCCGCGGGGAGTAGAGCCGGGCGAGCTCGCGCCGCCAGGCGTCGATGGTCGCGCGCTCGCCGCGCAGCACCACGATTTCCGGCGGCTGCAACAGTTCCTCCAGGGCAATGAGCAGGCTGGCATGGCCCTGGGGATATCTCTCCATCACGGCCCATCCGGCACGGACCGTGCGCTCGGCAGCCTCCAGGTAGCGCGCTTCGCCGAGGAGGAAACCCATGCGCTGCAGCACCAATGCCGCCACAGCGTTTCCCGCGGGCGTGGCGTCGTCGCCGAAGGACTTGGGCCGATGAATCAGCTGCTCGTGATCATCCGAGGTGAAGAAGAACCCGCCGCCGCGCTCGTCGGCGTAGTGCGCCAGGATCACATCCAGCAGATCGCGGGCGAATTGCAGCTCATCGCCATCGAAGCGAACCTGCTGCAACTCCAGGACGGCGTCCGCGAGGAACGCATAGTCATCGAGATACGCGTTCACGTGCGCGCGACCGCTGTTGTAGGTAGCGAGCAGTCGCCCGTCGCGCCATAGCGAACGGCGCACGAACTGCAGTGCCCGTCCGGCGGACTGCGCCAGGTCATCGCGACCGAGGCCGCGCGCGGCAATGGCCATGCCGCGGATCATCAGGCCGTTCCACGAGGAGAGAATCTTATCGTCCGTCGCGGGACGAGCCCTGCGCTCGCGAATCCGCAGCAATTTCTCGCGTGCCGAAGTCAACGCCGATTCGATGCTGTCCCGCGGGCGTTCCAGCTTGGACGCAATCTCATCCACAGAGCGGAAGACGTGCAAATGCCAGCGTCCCTCGAAGTTGGGCTCGCGGTCGAGGCCATAGCGGGGAGCGAACACTTCGTATTCTTCCGCCGTCAACCCGGAGCGCACCTCGTCACGGTCCCAGACATAGAACTTACCCTCGTGTCCTTCCGAGTCGGCATCCAGGCTGGAGTAGTACCCACCCTCGGGTGACTGCATTTCGCGCCGCACCCAGTCGGCCGTCGCCGCGGCCACCGTGCCGTAGAATCTGTCGCCGGTCGCCACATAGGTATCGGCGTACAGCGCGAGCAGGCTGCCGTTGTCGTACAGCATCTTCTCGAAGTGCGGAATCATCCAGTAATCATCGACCGAGTAGCGGCAGAACCCGCCCGCAAGCTGATCGTTGATGCCGCCATCGGCCATGCGCCGCAAGGTCAGGCCCGCCATGTAAAGCGCATGCAGATCCGGCGTGTCGCTATCGGCGCCGGCGCGCCACAGCCGCAACAGCAGTTCCAGCGACTTCGGGTGCGGAAATTTCGGCGCGCCGCCGAAACCGCCGTTGCGGGTGTCGAAGGTCTGCTGCAGCGTCTGGCGGCACAGACGCAATGGCGCCTCACCCGGCTCGGTGGCCGCCCCCGGGGGCGGCGGCTCGAGCTGCGCGAAAGCCGACATCAGCGCCTCGTTCTGCTGCCGCAGCTCCGCCTCGTGCTCGCGGTAGTACTGCGCGACGCGCGCCAGCAAATCCCTGAAGGCGGGCAGCCCGAAGCGCGCCTCCTTGGGGAAATAAGTCCCGCCGAAGAACGGCCGCCGGTCATCCGGCGTCAAAAACATCGTGAGGGGCCAGCCGCCGGAACGCTGGGTCAGCATCTGCTGCGCGATCTGATAGATGCGATCGACGTCGGGGCGCTCCTCGCGATCCACCTTGATGTTGACATATAGCTGGTTCAACACCTGCGCCGTCGCCTCGTCCTCGAAGCTCTCGGCAGCGAGCACGTGGCACCAGTGACACGCCGTATAGCCGACGCTGAGGTGGATGGGCTTGCGCTCCTGAAGCGCGCGCGCGAAAGCCTCCTCGCCCCAGGGATACCAGTCGACCGGGTTGTGCGCGTGCTGGCGAAGGTACGGACTGGTTTCGCCGCTCAGCCGGTTGGTGTATCTCGGGCTGCCGTCCGCATTCAGGTGTCGGATCTGCATGGAGCCCCGAAGAATACCCCCATCGCCGATTCTGTATACTGCCGCCCCGCCGACTGCCCCTCGAGCCCTGCCTTGCCCGCCCTTCCGTCCATGCCCCGCGCCGATGACGGTCGCGCCCGCGAGCTGCGCCTCAAGCGCGGCGAGGAGCGGCGCCTCGCCTCGGGGCACCTGTGGGTGTTCAGCAACGAGATCGACTCCGAGGCGAGTCCGCTCTCGGCCTTCGCGCCAGGGGAGCTCGCGCAGATCACCTCGCACCGCGGCCAGTTCCTCGGTCACGCCTACGTGAACCCCCACGCGCTCATCTGTGCACGCATCCTGAGCAGGAACCCCGATCATGGCATCGATCGGGAACTCATCGATGCTCGCCTGCGCGCGGCGCTCGCGTTGCGGGAGCGACTCTACCGCGCCCCGTACTACCGCCTGGTCTTCGGGGAATCCGATGGCTTGCCGGGGCTGATTCTCGACCGTTACGGCGATGTCCTGGTGGGTCAGATCGCGACCGCCGGCATGGAAGCATTGCAGCATACCGTCGCCGAGGCGGTGCGCGCACTGCTCTCGCCGGCGGCTCTGTACTGGAAGAACGATTCCGCGGCGCGCCAGCTCGAGCAACTGCCGCAGCTTGCGCAAGCCGCCTTCGGCGAGGTGCCGGCGCAGATCACCGCGGTGGAATCGGGAGCTCACTTCACGGCGCCGCTGATGCATGGGCAGAAGACCGGCTGGTTTTACGATCAGACTCACGATCGGGCGCGCCTGGTGCGCTATCTCTGGCCGGGGGCGCGGGTTCTGGACGTGTGCAGCTACGTCGGGGCGTGGGCCATTACGGCCCTGAAGGCGGGCGCAGCCGCGGCAAGCTGCATCGATTCCTCGGACCTGGCGCTCGATTTTGCGCGGCGTAACGCGCAGGCGAACGGGGTCGAGCTGCAGGCGATCCGTGCCGATGCCTTCGAGGCAATGAAGGCGCTGCAGGAGCGAGGCGAACGCTTCGATGTGGTGGTGCTCGACCCGCCGGCCTTCATCAAGCGCAAGAAAGACATTCCCCAGGGCACCGCGGCGTACCGCAAGCTCAATCAGCTCGCCCTGGCCCTCATCGACACGGAGGGGCTGCTCGTCTCCTGCTCCTGCTCCTATCACCTGGCTCCGGAGGAGCTGGTGACGGCCATTCAGACGGCCGCACGCCACACCGGCCGCTTCGTGCAGATCCTCGAATCCGGCGGCCAGTCGCCGGACCACCCGGTGCATCCGGCCATTCCGGAAACACGCTATCTGAAGGCGTTCTTCTGCCGCGTGCAGCGCGAGGTCGGCTAAACTTCGCGGCCATGATCGTATATCCGGACATCAACCCGATCGCCTTTCGGCTGGGTCCGATCAAGGTCCATTGGTACGGCATCATGTACCTGCTCGGGTTCGGCGCCGGATGGCTTCTGGGGCGTCGGCGCGCCGCGCGGCCGGGGTCGACCTGGAAGGCGGTGGATGTCGATGATCTCGTCTTCTTCGGCATGCTGGGCGGCATCCTCGGCGGCCGCCTGGGTTATGTACTCATCTATGGACTCAGCTTCTGGACGGTGCAGAACCCCTGGTATCCGTTCGAGATCTGGGACGGCGGCATGTCCATCCACGGCGGCTTCATCGGCGCGGTCATCGCACTTGCGCTGTTCGCATGGCGGCGCGGCCGCAGCGTCGCGGACGTTTGGGACTTCACGGCTCCTCTGGGGGCGCCTGGCCTCCTGTTCGGCCGCATCGGCAATTTCATCAACGGCGAGCTGTGGGGCAAGCCGACCACGCTGCCCTGGGGCTTCATCGTCGATCCGAGGCACCTGCACCCCTCGCAGGCGAGCAATGCGCTCTCGGACTGCGCGCGCTTCGGGATTTCGCCGTGCATTCTCCACGTGCAGCCCTCGCAGCTCTACGAGGGCTTCCTCGAAGGGATCGTGCTCTTCACAGTGCTGTGGTGGTTTACGTCGAAATCACGTCCACGGCTGGCGCCCTCGGGGCTCTTCCTCGTGCTCTACGGCATCTTCCGTTTCCTGGTCGAGTTCGTGCGCGTGCCGGACCCACAGATCGGCTATCTCGCCTGGGGCTGGCTTACCATGGGCCAGGTCCTGTCGCTGCCGATGATTCTCATCGGCGGCGCATTCCTGACTTACGCCTACAGCGCCCGCGCGCGCTCCGGTAATTTCGCCACCGCGCAGTGAGACGCGTGCGATGAAGCCTTATCTCGATCTGATGCGCCGCATCATGGAAAGCGGCGCACCGAAAAGTGACCGCACCGGTACCGGGACGCTATCGCTCTTCGGCGAGCAGCTGCGGTTCGATCTCGCACAGGGCTTCCCGCTCGTGACCACGAAGCGGATCCACCTGCGCTCGGTCATCTGCGAGCTGCTGTGGTTCCTTCGCGGCGATACGAACACCGCATGGCTGCGCGAGCAGGGCGTCACCATCTGGGACGAATGGGCGGATGAGCGCGGCGAGCTCGGGCCGGTCTACGGCAAGCAGTGGCGCGCCTGGCTGGCGCCGGACGGCCGCACAGTGGATCAGATCCGCGCGGCGCTGCAGCTGCTGCGCGACAACCCTGACTCGCGCCGGATCCTGGTCAGCGCCTGGAACGTCGGCGAGCTCGAACAGATGCGCCTCATGCCTTGCCACGCGCTGTTTCAGTTCTACGTGGCCAACGGCCGGCTGTCGTGCCAGCTCTACCAGCGCAGCGCGGACGTATTCCTCGGCGTGCCCTTCAACATCGCAAGTTACGCGTTGCTCACTCACATGTTTGCGCAGCAGTGCGACCTCGCGCCCGGAGAGCTCGTCTGGACGAGCGGCGACTGCCATCTCTATCGCAACCACCTCGAGCAGGCGAGGCTGCAGCTCGCCCGCGCTCCCTTCCCGCCGCCGCGGCTCGATATCCGCCGGCATCCCCCAACTCTGTTCGACTACTGCTACGAGGATTTCGAATTCGTGGGCTATCAGCATCATCCCGCCATTTCGGCGCCGGTAGCGGTCTGACGTGCCGCGCCAGCCGCTGTTCGAGGTTCGTCGCTCCCCTGTCCACGGCCTGGGCGCCTTCGCCCTGCGCCGCATCCGCAAGGGCACGCGTCTCATCGAGTATCTCGGCGAGCGCGTGTCGCACGAGGAGGCCGACCGCCGCTATGAGAGCAAGGATGCGAACGACTCCCATACGTTCCTCTTCATCGTCGATTCGAGAACCGTCATCGACGCCGGCGTCGACGGCAACGAGGCGCGCTTCCTCAATCACTCCTGCAACCCCAACTGCGAGTCGGTGATCGAGAAGCGACGGGTGTTCATCGAGGCCATCCGCACGATCCAGCCGGGCGAGGAGATGACTTACGACTATCAGATCCAGCGCGAAGAGGACGACCCGCCCGGCATAGACGAGGTGTTCGCCTGCTGCTGCGGCTTCCCGCAGTGCCGCGGCACCATGCTCTGGCCGCCAGACCCGCCGAAGCGGCGCCCGGCGCGCCGGCCGAAGCGGACGGCCGCGGCGGCCAAGAAGACACGGCAGCCGCGCGAGGCGCCGCGGCGAGCAAAGGACACCGGGCGCGCGCGCGGGACCGGCAGGAAGTCTTCGCGGCGCCGCTGAGGCGCGCGGCACTCACCCCATGATGCAGTCCCGCCGCTTGAGCCTGTCGGCAGTCGTGGGTGCGCTCGGCATCGTCTACGGCGATATCGGCACCAGTCCGCTGTATGCGCTCGATGCGACGGTCACGGTAGGCGGCCGGTTCGACAGCGAATTGGTGCTCGGCTCTCTCTCCCTCATCCTCTGGGCGCTGACCCTCTCGGTGACCATCAAGTACGTCAGCGTCATCATGCGCGCCGACAACGAGGGCGAGGGCGGAATTCTCGCGATGTTCGCGCTGGCCCAGCGACAGCTCATCGCCGGCGGCCTGTGGGCGCGGATCGTGGTCTGGCTCGCGCTCGCCGGCACGGCGTTCTTCTTCTGCGACTCGCTGATCACGCCCGCGGTCACCGTGCTGAGCGCCGTCGAAGGCATGGAGGTCCTCGACCCCTCTTTCAAATCGACCGTCATTCCGATCACCGTCGGGGTGATCGTGGCCCTCTTCGCCTATCAACGGCGCGGCACGGCGCGAGTCGGCAGCCTGTTTGGTCCGGTCATGGTGGTCTGGTTCGTGGTGCTCGGAGTCACCGGCGTGGCGGCGATCCGGCGCGACCCGGTGGTGCTCGCCGCAATCAACCCCTTGTACGGCATCGAGCTGCTCATGCACCGGCCGGGCGTCGGATTCGCAATCATCGGCGCGGTGTTCCTCGCCATCACGGGCGGCGAGGCGCTCTATGCGGACATGGGCCACTTCGGCAAGGAGCCGGTGCGCATCGCCTGGTTCGCGCTGGTGTTTCCGGCGCTCATTCTCAACTATTTCGGCCAGGGCGCATTGCTGCTGTCCCAAGGGAAATACCTCCCGCAGGCGCTCTATCTCATGGTACCCGCCGCGGCACTGCCCTGGATGGTCACCCTGGCCACCGCCGCCTCGGTCATCGCCTCGCAGGCGGTCATCACCGGGGCCTTCTCCATGGCGCGCCAGGCGGTACAGCTCGATCTCCTGCCGCGCATCCGGGTGCTGCAGACTTCCGCGACCGAGCACGGCCAGATCTACGTACCGGTCGTCAACTGGCTGGTGTTCATCGCGGTGATCGCCTTCGTCATCGGCTTCGGCTCATCGGCCGCGCTGACCGGCGCCTATGGGGCGGCCGTAGTCGGCACGATGCTGGTCACGACCATTCTGGGCTCCTTCGTGGCGTTGACCCAGTGGAGCTGGTCGAAGTGGTCGGTGGCGAGCCTGTTCGGCCTGTTGATGATCGTCGACTCGATCTTCGTCCTCGGCAACATGACCAAGGTGCCGAGCGGCGGCTGGATTCCGCTCACCCTGGCTGCGATCCTGTTCACGGTGTTCATGACCTGGCGCTCGGGGCGGCTGGAGCTGCGGGCGGCGCTCGCCAGGATGGCCGTGCCGCGCGCGGAGCTGCCGAAGCTGATCGCCGGAACCTATCGGGTCCACGGAACCGGGGTATTCCTCGCCAGCGATCCGCACCTCATCCCGTCCGCGCTGATCCGCAACGTCGAGCACAATGGCGTCGCGCACGAGCGGCTGATCATTCTCAACGTGGAGGTCATGCGCACCCCCCGTCAGGATCCCGTACACCGTGTCGAGGTCGAGGAGGCGTTGCCCGGCGTGTACCTGGTGCATGCCCGGTTCGGCTTCATGGAGACTCCCGACGTCGGCGAGGCGCTCAAGTCCTGCCGCGCCCGCGGCCTGAGGGTGTTCGCCGAGGACAGCTCCTTCTTCGTCGGCCAGCACGTGGTGCGTGCGCGGCCTCTGCCCGGGTGGAAAGGACTGCAGCGGCGCCTGTTCGCGTGGATGCAGCGGCACAGCACTCAGGCCGCGGAGTTCTTCCGCATGCCCTTCCGCGGAGTGGTCGTCCTCAACACCGTCGTCGAGATTTAGCATGCAGCGCTGGATTCCCGATCCCCGGCGCTCTACCTGCTTCGCGGCGCTGGCCGACTGACATGATCCTGCAGCAACCGCTCATCTCTCTCATCGTCGCCATGGCGGAGAACGGCACCATCGGGCGCGACAATTCCCTGCCCTGGCGCCTCCCGGATGACCTGAAGCGCTTCAAGGCCCTGACCATGGGCAAGGTCCTGCTCATGGGGCGCAAGACCTACGAGTCGATCGGCCGGCCGCTGCCGGGGCGGACCAACCTCGTCCTCACTCGCGACCGCGATTGGCGCGCCGAAGGGATCGTGGTAGTGCGCTCGCTCGGGCAGGCGTTGGGCTGTGCGCGCGACGCCGAGGAACTGGTCGCCATCGGCGGCGCCGAGATCTACCGCCTGCTGATGCCTTTCGCCCGCCGGATCTATCTCACGCTGGTGCACGCGGAGATTGCGGGTGACACCTTCTTTCCTGACTTCGATCCCACCCAGTGGGCCGACGTCGAGTGCCACAGCCACCCGGCCGACGAGCGCAATGCATACCCCTTCACGTTCATGACGCTGGATCGCAAGAGCACCCCGCAGGCGCCTGGACATTATTAGGCCAGATTAGCCCCGCTCCGGCGCGCAATGCGAGCAGGTAGCGTCACATCACCCGCCACCACGGGACCGCGAGAATATTCTCCCGGAGCCAGTAGATCTCTTCGCCTCCGTGCAGAATGAGGCCACCGCGAACTGCGGAACCGTATTCCGACTGGAACATAACCAGATGGGCGGCATCGCGATGCGTGGGGGCGCCGGAAGCCTTGACCTCGATCGCCAGCAGCTTGCGCTGGCGCTCGAGCACGAAATCGACTTCGGCACCGGCGGTCGTGCGCCAGTAGGTAATCTCGGGCCGAGGTGTTTCGGTATCGCGCCAGGCAAGAAGATCGGTGAGAACGTAGTTCTCGAGGTGGGCGCCGGTTGGTTCGCCGCCAGCGAGATGGAGGGCAAGGCCGACGTCGTTCCAATAGAGCTTCGGTGTTTTGATGAGGCGCTTGGTACGGTTGCGGGCGTAGGGTGGGAGACGGGTCGCCTGGAAGGTAGTCTCGAGCAGGCCCAGGTAGTCATATACGGTGGTGGCTGGCATTTTGACGTCGCGGCCGAGCTCGGCGTGATTGAGGAGATTTCCGACCCGCAGGGCGGCGGCTTGCATGAGGGCTTGGAAGCTGGGGAGATTGGAGACGGCTTTGAGGTCTCGCAGGTCTCGCTCCAGGTAAGTGGCAATGTAGCCGTCGAACCAGAGAGAGCGCTCGCGGGGATCTCGGATTTCGACGGCCGCGGCGGGGAAACCTCCCCGTCTGACAACTTCACGCCAGTCCTCCGGGGGCGATGTGCTCGCACGGGCCAGATCGAGCCAATCAGCAACCGGGGTCTCGAAGAAGCGGGTCCATGAGCCGGTCGTGCCGAGTCCCTGCTGCTCCCGGCGCGTGAGAGGCTGCAGGCGGACATAGTAGGCACGGCCGGCCAGCGAGTCGCCCACATGGTTCATCATCAGGAGGTTGGCGGAGCCGGTGAGCACGAATTGTCCGCGGCGCTGCGGGCGCTGCTCGTCGACTACAACCTTGACGGCGAGGATGAGCTCCGGGTCGCGTTGGACCTCGTCGATGATCATGTTGGGGCCGCTGCGAACGAACGCGCGGCGGTCGGCCTGTGCGCGCAGGAGTGTGGCGGAGTCATCCAGCGAGTAATAGGGGCGCGACTGGAGCTTGGGGTGAGTTCTGACGAGGGTGCTCTTGCCAGCCTGGCGTGGGCCGGTTACGACGACCACCCGCATGGTGCGCAGCGCCGTTTCGAGCAGCGGGCCGATGGCCCGCGCCAGGATGATGTCGGGTGGGTGGCTGGAAGGCATCAGGATAATCTACGACGATTCCGTGGATTATCAACGAGTGCAGCGGAGATTTCCAAGGACTGGGCTCCATCTGGGGGAACCACTGGGCCTGAATTTGTTTCGTAACTTATTGAATACATTGGTCTATCAGCCGGTGGAAAGCTCATAGTCCGCCGACGCTCCATGGGGGCCGGTCCACTGCACTCCGAGCGGCTGTACGCCTGAGCGAGATCGCGACCCCCGCACCCTGGCCCGCGCGGTCACGACGCTAATTGGCGCTGCTATACCGCCTATGGTTCTGCATCTTTCCCAGCGGTGATGCGGATGCCCGCGGTTTCGGTGATTGTGACTACCGCAACGACTTGAACGCCGGAGGAGAAACCTTGGCAGAGAAGCAGGTATACATTGCGCCCGCCGAGGCTTGCATAGCCGCGAGAGTCCGTGATGCCAATACTGTTAATTCTCTTGCCAGCCAGCGACGCGAGCTGAGCAGCCGTTGCTACTTGAGTCTTTCCGAAGGCGGATATCCTCAGGTCTGTCATCCCATTGGCAGATTGCGTTGCTTCAACGTGAACTGGCCCCGAATTGTCCAAACCCTTTGAATCCAGCTGCAGATGTGAGAGTGGCAATCTCCCTTCTTGATCTGCGCGAGCATAGCCTGGAAGCACGCTCGTCGTGACGGGTGCTATGATGCGCGCCGGACTGCGGTAAGGATCCATCGAGAGGCGTCATATGTTCGGGCCCCATCGTTACCTCGGGCGAGCCTCCTGGCTCGCCATGGCAGGCTTGCTGCTGTTCCTCAGCGGCTGCGGCATCAACAACATCCCCAGCCAGAAGCAGCAGGTCAATGCCGCCTGGAGCCAGGTGTTGAACGAGTATCAGCGGCGCACCGACCTGGTTCCGAACCTGGTGGCGACGGTGAAAGGGTATGCCGCCCACGAGGCGAGCGTCCTCGAAGCCGTTACCGAGGCGCGCGCCAAGGTCACACAGACCCGTATTCCACCCGACATCCTCACCAACCCGAAGGCGTTCCAGGCATTCCAGCAGAACCAGGCGACGCTGAGCGGTGCGCTGTCGCGCCTCATGGTCGTGACGGAGAATTACCCCAACCTCAAGGCCGACCAGAATTTCCTCACCTTGCAGGCGCAGCTCGAGGGAACCGAGAACCGCATCGCCGTGGCGCGGCGCGACTACATCCTCGCCGTGCAGCAGTACGACACGGAGCTCACCACCATCCCGGGCCGATGGTACCGCTCCATGTTCTACAGCGGTTACCAGCCGATCCAGAACTTCACGATCTCGGAGCAGGCCCAGCAGGCTCCCAAGGTGAGCTTCTAAGCCGCGCCGTCGGGGCCGAGGCGGACGGAACGATGGCGCCTGCAATACGCGAGAGTCTGTCGTGAGCACTGGACCAAAGGCCAGATCGAACGCCCGCGCGGCGCATTGGCACTGCTGGCTGGTCGCCTCGCTGCTCGTGCTCGCAACACTCCCTGCCTTCGCGGCGCAGGCCGGGCCCAATGCAGGCATGCCGCCCTTTCCGGCGCTCACCGGCCCGGTGGTGGACGATGCGCACCTGCTGCCCGCCAACATCTTCGACAGTCTCTCGCGCAAGCTTGCGGCCTACTCGCAAGCGAATGGCACACAGGTCGTGGTGGTCACCCTTCCGACCCTCAACGGCTATCCCATCGAGTACTACGGCTACCAGCTCGGCCGTCACTGGGGCATCGGCCAGAAGGGCAAGAACAACGGCGTGCTGCTCATCGTCGATGCGGGTGAGAGGCAGATGCGGATAGAGGTGGGCTACGGCCTCGAAGGCACGCTCACCGACGCACAGAGCTTCCAGATCATCCGCAACGTGATCACCCCGCATTTCCGCAAGGGAGACTACGCGGGCGGCATCACCGCTGGGACCGACGCCATCCTCGCAACACTGGGAGGGCACTTCCAGGCGGTCCAGCAGCAGCAGGTCCGCGAGCGCGGCGGCACTGGCCTCCTCATGTTCCTCATCCTGGTCTTCGTCTTCCTGCCGCTGATGCGCGCCATGGTCGGCGGCGGCCGGGGAGGCCGCGGACGAATGGGAGGCGGCTGGCTGGGCTGGCTGCTGCTCGGGATGCTCAGCGGAGGTGGCGGCGGACGGGGTGGCGGAGGTTGGGGCGGAGGGGGCTTCGGCGGCGGTGGATTCTCCGGCGGCGGCGGATCCTTCGGAGGCGGCGGCGCCTCGGGAGGCTGGTGAGCCATGATCCGCTTTTCCGCAGATGACAAGGCGCGCATCACCGCGGCGATCCACGCCGCGGAAAAGAGCACGAGCGGCGAGTTCGTCGCCGTCGTGGCGCGCACCAGCGACCACTATGTCTTCCTGCCTCTGCTCTGGTCGGCGATCCTCGCATTGCTGTTGCCGGGCGCGTGTTTTCTCGCCGGCACGTCCTTCCGCTGGATAGAGCTCTACCACCTGCAGCTCCTGGTCTTCATCGTGCTGGCCATCCTGCTGCTGTCGGTGCCCGGCCTGCACCTGAAGCTCGTCCCGCAGCGCGTGAAGCACGCGCACGCCAGCCGGCTCGCGCAGGCGCAGTTCTACGTGCAAGGCGTGCAGCTGACGCCGCACCACTCCGGCGTGCTGTTCTTCGTCTCGCTGGCGGAACGCTACGTGGAGATCGTCGCCGATAAGGGGATCCACGAAAAGCTGGGCGAAGCCCACTGGCAGGGCATCATCCGCGGGTTCGTCGGCCACGTGCGGCGAGGTCAGGTGGTGGACGGGTTCGTGGACGCGATCGCCGCCTGCGGTACCGCCATGGCACAGCACTACCCGCCGGATCCCTCGGAATCGAACGAGCTTTCCGACGGCCTGATCGAAATTGCCTGAGGGGGACACGTCCCGTGCCTCGGGCACGGGATCGCACCCTCTACCCAACGACCTTGCCCACCGCCTGCGCGAAGTACCCGATGTTGTCCATGCGCAGTCCGGCGATGTTGATGCGGCTGTCGTCCATTGTGTAGACATGATGCCGTTCCCGCAGCGCGCGCACCGCCTCGAGGTCGATACCGAGGTAGGAGAACATCCCCCGCTGGCGCGCGATGTAACCGAAGTCCTTGGCTCGACATGCCGCCGACAGCGCCTTGACCGCCGCGGCGCGCAACTGTTGGATCCTGAGGCGCATTGCGTCCAGCTCCATCTCCCAGGACGGCCGCAGCCGCTCGCCTGTCAGTATGCCGTGCACGATGGCCGCGCCGTGATCCGGCGGCATCGAGTAGAGGCCCCGGGCGATGCGCATCAGCTGACTGATCGCAGCATCGGCGGCGGCCGGCGTCGCGCTCAGCACGTGCAGCGCGCCCGTGCGCTCGCGATACAGGCCGAAGTTCTTCGAGCAGGAGACCGCGATCAGCACCTCGGGCAGCTCCGTGCAGAAGAGCCGGGGTCCATAGGCATCCGCCGCCACTCCCCTGCCGAGCCCCTGGTAGGCGATGTCGATGAAAGGTAGCAGCGAGCGGCGGCTCACCACCGACAACAGCTCCCGCCACTGTGCATCTTCGAGGTCTGCGCCCGTCGGGTTGTGACACGAGGCATGCAGCAGCACCACCGACCGCGGCGGCAGACGGTCCAGCGCGCCGAGCATGGCGTCGAAGGCCACCCCACCGGTCGCCGGATCGAAGTAGGGATAACGCTCGAGCCGCAGACCACAATTGGAAAGCAGAGGCACGTGGTTGGCCCACGTGGGAGTGCTGACATGCACGATCGTATCGGGCGCTGCCGCACGGATGAGCTCCGCACCCAGCCGCAGAGCGCCACACCCGCCCGGCGCCTGGATCGTGCGTAAGCGGCCCGAAGCCAACGCGGCATGCTCCGGCCCCAGCACCAGGCGCGCCATCGCCTCGTTGAATCCCGCGTTACCCACCGCGGAGACATACGTCTTCGTCGTCTGCTGCGCGATCAGCTCGCGCTCGGCTTCACGGACGGCCCGCATCACCGGCGTCTCCCCGGAATCGTCGCGAAAGACTCCAACGCCCAGGTCCACCTTGCGCGGATCCGGATCGACGCGGAAGGCGGTCATGACACCGAGAATGGGGTCCGGCGGCAGCCGGTCGAGTTGCTCGAGCACGCGTATCTCCGGTGATTAACTGCCGCTATCTTAACCGAGCCGCCTCGCAGGCGATTCCCGGGGCACTTCCTCTCTCGCTGGCGTATCTCGGCGAGGGCGGCCCGAGCCTGCTTACTTATCTGCTTTCTGGTCGGATGCGGCTCGGCTGTCGGGGCCGCATCAGGGGCTCGGCGTCGAGTTCGCGCTCTTCCAGCGTCCGAGTCTCGTCAGCGCATCCCGGGCGGTGAGATAGCGCGGCGGCTGCGCCTGCATCGGCAGCGGGACGCGCTCGGGCACCGCCAGCGGCGCCTCGAGCCCGCCGTTGGAGTCGTGCGGGACGGTCGCAGCCGCCAGCTCCGTCGAGCCTGGGCAGAGATGTGCCTGCAGCGCAGCGAGCTCCGGCGGCGGATGGGTCTCCTCCGGCGTCATCAGCAGGCGGTGCCGGCGCAGCCATAGTCCCGCTCCGGTGCGGCTCGTCACGACCGTGAGCGGCACCGCCAGCACCATGCCCGCGAGCACCGGCAGCAACCACCAGATGTATCGCGGAGCGAACGCCAGGATCACCGCCCCCCAGACGATGCCGATCGCCAGATGCCACTTGTGCCGCAGGAGTGCTTCGAGCACGCCGATGCCGCGATCGCCGCGCTCCTGCGCATGCCAGACGACCGGCTTGCCCAGGAGCGTGGTGACGACGAAGGTAGTGTGGAAGAGCATCATCGCGGGCGCGAGCAGGATGCTGAAGAGTTGCTCGATACCCAGACTGAGGAACAGCCGCGGACCGCCGCCAAAGCCGCGCCGCAATCTGCCGTCCTTCAGTGCGAGCAGCGCGCCGAAAAACTTGGGCAGGAACAGCACGGCGACCGTGATCGACAGCAGCGCGACGATCTCACCGTCCCGGTACTGCGGCCAGTTCGGGAACAGCGCATAGGAGCCCGGCTTGAAATACTGATAGCCGTGAATGGCATCCAGAATCACCACGGTGGAGCTCAAGAGCAGCACGAGCAGCCACAGCGGCGAGCTGGCGTATGACAGGACGCCGGTGACCAGGTGCAACCGGCTGAGCCAGTGCAGCCCGCGCATGGGCAGCAGGCCCAGGTGCTGCAGATTGCCCTGTGCCCAGCGGCGATCGCGCGCCGCATAATCGATCAGGTTCGAAGGGACCTCTTCCCAGCTGCCGCTGTCCTCCGGCACCAGCCAGACCTGGTATCCCGCGCGCCGCATGAACGCGGCCTCGACGAAATCATGGCTCAGGATCTCGCCGCCGAGCGGCGGCGCACCCGGCAGGCGCGGCAGATCACAGAACGCGGCGAATGGCTTCAGCCGCAGGATCGCATTGTGGCCCCAGTAGTTGCCCTCCCCCAGCTGCCACCAGGCGAGGCCGCTCGCCAGCATGGGGCTGGAAAGCCGCGCGGCAAACTGAATCAGGCGCGCAAAGAACGTCTCCCGGCCGGCCGGCAGAGGCAGCGCCTGGATGATGCCCGCCTGCGGGTGCGCGTCCATGAGCCTGGCCAGCCTGACCAGCGCCTCTCCCGACATGATGCTGTCGGCGTCCAACACGATGGCGTAGTCGTAGGCACCGCCCCAGGCGCGCACGAAGTCCGCAATGTTGCCGGCCTTGCGGCCGGTATTTTCCGCCCGGCGACGGTAGAAGATCCGCCCGTGGGCATGGTGGCGCGCGGCGAGCCGCCGCCAGGCGGCGTCTTCGGCCGCGGCGATCTCGAGCTTGCGGGTGTCGGAAAGGATGAATAGATCGAAGGCCTGCTGCTCCGGCAGCCGCGCGAGGGAGGACCAGATGACATCGAGGCCCGCCATGACACGCTCGGTCTCTTCGTTGTAGATCGGCATGACGATCGCCGTCCGGGCGGCGAGCGGCCGCCCCGCGAGCTCCTGCGGCTTGAGCGCCACCGGGTCGCCGCCGCGCAGCCTGACGAGGAAGCCGGCCAGTGCCGTCCAGAACGCCCCTGTGATCCAGACGAAAAGAATGTAGAAGAGCACCAGGCCCGCCAGCTTGAGGCCGGTCAGACCATTCGCCGCGAGGATGTCGCACATCATCCCGGTCGCCGCCGCGGCGGTGAGCAGTGTCAACGCCAGGAACAGCGCCCTGCGCCAGCGCGCGGCGCGGCGCACCACGCGGTCACGATCCACCGCTACGCTCCGGAAGGTGTCCACTGATAGGTCCATGTCTCGGTCAAAGCCTCGCCGTACAAATCGAGATAACACCGCAGATCGACCGGCCGGTCGCCCGCGGGTTTCACCTGCAGGGTCACGCGCCAGACACCATTCTCGGGGATCCGCTGAACGGTGACGTGACTGATCGTCCCGCCGTCCGCTGACACGTCCGCATGCACTGGCTGCGATGGCAACAGAGAGTCGAGGTCGCCGCCGGTGAAATCAATGAGAACAAGACGCATGCCTGAGACCTGAGTCGTACCGCTCAGGACGGGCCCAAAGCGAGTGGAAACCACCTTTCCCCCAGGGGGCCAGCGGCCGCCGGAGGTCATGTACGCCGACATCAGATACGAGAACCGGATCGGCGCGTGCGGCACCACGGCGGCGCCAGGCACCCAGTAAGCATCGATGTTCTCGTGAATCTCCTCATCGCTCGGGATCTCGACGAGCTCTATGCCGCCCTTGCCCCAGTTGCCGAGCGGCTGGATCCAGTAGCTCGGCCGCCGCTCGTACTGCGAGTCCGGATCCTCGTAATCGGCGAAGTTGCGATCGCGCTGGATGAGTCCGAACCCCTTCGGGTTTTCGTCCATGAAGCGGTTGACCTGAAGCGTTGCCGGATTATCGAGGGGCCGCCACAGCCACTCGCCCGTGCCGGTCTGCATCATCAGGCCGTCGCTGTCGTGCACTTCCGGCCGCCAGTCGTCGAAGGGACGCCCCTCCGAGCTCTCGCCATAGAGAAACATGGAGGTAAGCGGTGCGATGCCGAGCTTGTCCACCGCCCGCCGCGGGTAAAGCTCCGCCGTGACCTGAACCTGGGTGGTCGTCCCCGGGCGCACGTCGAACTGGTAGGCGCCGGCAATGCTGGGGCTGTCGAGAAGAGCATAGATGGTCATGCTGCGCGCATTCGGCTCCGGGCGGACCAGCCAGAAGTCGGTGAAATAGGGAAATTCCTCCCCTGCGGGCGAGGCGGTATCGATGGCGAGGCCCCGTGCCGAGACTCCATAGCCCTGATTGCGCCCGAGGGCCCGGAAATAGGAAGCGCCGAGAAAGGCAATCACCTCATCCTTGCGGCCCGGGGTGTTCAGCGGATAGTGCACGCGCACTCCGGCAAAACCGAGATTGGCGGGCAGCGTGATTCGCGGCACGTTCTTTCCGAACTGGAACATCGACGGGCTGTAGGTCACGGGGCGTACCCCGGAGGGCAGCACCTCGTAGACATTGACCCGGCGATCGAAATTGAAGCCGCGATGGAAAAATTGCACTTCGAACATCGACTGGCCATGCCACAGGGCGGCTGAGGGCCGGAAGGTAATCTCGCGATACTGATCATAGGTGAGCGTCGCCAGCGCACGCGGCAGCGGCGTCGACCGGATGTGATAAGGGCGCGCCGCCCGCTCCTGCGCGAGCCGCTGCACAGTAGCAAAGGTGAACGCCGGTGCCGGCGCGTGCTGCGGCGGACTGGCGGTCTGGCCGGTCGCGGAGGTCAGCAGGAGCAGCGCCAGGGCGGCTGCGGCCAGTTGCGTTCGATGAAGCGGTAACACCAAGGCTCCCCGGGCCATCCAGCTCACGCGATCCGCTCGTGCCGCGGCCGGTCGTCGCGGCACAAACAGAGTCCATCCGTCGCCATTGAGCGACAGTCCGGTAGCTCTGCTCTGGTGGAATCCGCCCTTGAGGCACGCCGCCGCAAGAAGCAGCGCCCCAGAAAACGCATTCTCTCAGCGTAACTCATTTGCTGTGTCTGAAAAACCTGTCGGACGAGGCTGACGCCAAACGGAAATTATGGCATCGGCACCGCCCGCGGTGCTCAGCCGAAGTGGATGACGGAGCGGGGCGACCGCGCCGCACCCGATTGGGCGGTGAGCGCGCGCCGCCGCACCGCGCTGGTGCGACGGCGGCCTCGCCAGCACCTGCGCTTATGGTAACTCATTGAGTATTAACGGGAAATTAACTTGGCATGGGACATGCTTTAGCGGCCCGCCCACCGACATCCTTCGGCAAACAGAAGGGCGCCCGATGCAGAAGCTTTTATTGCAGCGACTCCACCTGGCGGCGCTGGCCGCCGCCGGTGCTGTGCCGGCGGGCGCGACGGCGGCCGGCACCACCACACTGGCGCAGCTCCTGGCCAACTCCGGCATCACGGAATCCGGCTATGTGGCGGCCTCCTACTACGACGCCAGCGGCTATGACACTTATCATCAATTCGACACTGCGCACGATACCTTCCAGCTCGATCAGGCGGCACTGCAGCTCGCCTACCAGCCGAAGTCCGGGTTTGGCGCTGTCATCGATGTGATCGCCGGTCAGGACGCGAAAATCATCGATGCGGCCGAAAGTGCCGGCGCAAGCGCCAGCTCATTCGACATCCTGCAGGGTTTCGCGCAATACGTGACGGGGCCGCTGACCATTCAGGCCGGCAAGCTCACCACCCTGGCGGGAGCGGAGGTCATCGCGCCGACCGGCAATACCCAGTTCTCACGCTCGCTCCTGTTCTTCGCCGAGCCGATGACTCACACCGGGGTGCGCGCGACCTACGCGCTCACTGAGACGCTCAGCGCCATCGTGGGGGTCAACAACGGCTGGAACTACACGAAGGTCAGCTATGGCTCGAAGACCGGCGAGCTCGGCGTCGCATTCAGTCCCGACAAGTCCTTCTCATTGAGTATGCAGCTCTACGCCGGAAAGGACCCGGTGTACGGCGCGCCGCGGACGCTCTTCGACGTCGTCGCGACGTTCAACGCAACCCCGGCGCTGTCGCTCGTGCTGAGCTACGACTGGGGGAGGCAGGAGACGAGTTCCGCGACTGCGGGCGCTCTGACCGGCGGTGATTGGGATGGGATCGCCGGATACTTCGACTACCAGCTGAGCGGCCAGTGGCGCCTGTCGCTGCGTGGCGAGTATCTCGACGACAAGGACGGCAGCACGCTGGTGACCGGTGCGCGGCAAGGCCTGAAGGAGGGCACGCTGACGGTGGGTTATGACCCGGTGGCGGATTTCGAGCTGCGGCTCGAAGGCCGCTACGATACCTCGAGCCAGCCGACCTTCGTCAGGTCGGTCATGCCGGCTGCGAGCTTCGCCCGCGATCAGAGCGAGATCGCCCTGCAGGGCGTGTACAAATTCTGACAGGTGCCGCTGCCGCTCACCGGCCCGAGCCGGTGAGCGGCAGCAGCGGCAGGTGATAGGCCGCGAGGATGCCGCCGATCTCGGCGCGGTGGCTGCCGATCCAGCCGTTCAGCGCCTTCATGAGAGCGGTGTCGCTGCCGCGCAGTCCCATCGACATCTCGTAGTCGAAACGCACGCCGGGGTCCGGCTTGAACGGCAGTGCCTCCCAGCGATCCGGTCCGCTCGCGTGCCGGCTGACGAGATAGCCGGCGATCGGCCCCCAGATGATGGCGGCATCGATCTTGCCGGCGCCGAGGTCATGATCGATGATGGTTGCGGAGGTGACCATCGGATCGCCGCTTTGGGGCGGGTAGGTCACCATCTGCTCCGCCAGGCCGTTCATCAGGATCCAGTTGGAGGCGGGCGTGAACCCAAACACACCGATGTGCAGCGCCTGGCGCGTTGCCGGCGGCAACTTCAGGACGCCCTCGGCCGACTTGAGTCCTCCAAGGGGTCCGTGCGCGCGGAAAACCAGCGCATAGGTCGAGCGCATGTACGGGACCGTGGTCGCCGTCTCGGGGTAGCCGGTGGGCACGCCCATGATAACGTCGCACGCGTGCGACCCGAGGGTCTTGCGCACGAACCCTACCCGCTGAGGAAACCAGGTGTACTGCAGCTTCAGGCTGAGGTCGTGCGCCAAGGCCTCGGCAATCTTGTTCTCGTAGCCGTTGCCCTGCTCGTCCGAGGCGGGCAGCTCGTGCGGATCGGCGCATACCCTGAGCGTTGCATCCGGAAAAGCCGCCTGCTGCGCAAGCGCCCCGCCGCCGGCAAGCCCGACCAGCACCACCGCGCGCGCCAGCCCCTGCAGCAACAGCCGCCCGGCGCCGACGCCATCATGGCCGAGTGCATTCACTGCTTCCCGCCTCCGATGGGATACAGGTTCCCCGGCAGGATATTGCCGTCGGAGCGCCCCTTCAGGAACGCGTACAGATCCTGCCAGTTCTGCTGGATCATCGGCACCCCGCCGAAGTTCGGCATTCCCATGTTGACGACGCCGTGGGTGATGATCTGGTGAAACTGCTCCTTGGTGATCTCCTTCAGCTTCTCGATCAGCGAAGGTCCGACCAACCCCTGCTGCTCAGGCCCGTGACAGCGCTCGCAATCCATTGCCCGCCAGGTCTTCCAGCCCTTGAGAGTGTTGGGGTCGACGTGGTTGCCGTCGACCACACGGTAAAGAGGTGTGGTCACCGTCTTGGCCACCAGCTTCTTCGGCGGCGGCGGCGGCGCCTCGAAATTGATCGTCTGCCCGGACGACTGGTCCTGGGCCCCTGCCGGACCGGCGGCGCCCGCGAGCAGCAGGCATCCGCAGACGGCAGCCACGAAGTATCCTGATTTCAGCGTCAACTGCATGTAGCCCCCTATCTATTGGCACCATGACAACAGCAAGTCAGCAAGCGACCCATAAGCAACGGGGTGCCACGCCGCGCCAAGCGACGTGGCACCCCGCTATCATTCCCTTACTGCCGATCCCCAATCCTGCTCAGGTGGAAGGCAGGGCGAACACGAACAGGGATCCGCCCAGGCTCGTGTACTGCTGCAGCGCCGCATAACCGCCGACCGCTCCGAGGCCCGCGGTAGCCTCCTTCAGGCCCGCGGCCATGCCGATTCCGGCCCAGCCGCCGATGCCGTTGAACACCCCGAGGTACTGCTTGCCGTCGTGCTCATAGGTGAACACGTTGCCGATGATTCCCGACGGGCAGTGGAATTTCCACAGCAGTTGCCCGGTGCGGGTATTCACCGCCTTCAGCCAGCCGTCGAGGGTGCCGTAGAAGGTGACGCCGCCCGATGTGGTGAGCACGCCAGACCAGACGGAGAACCGCTCCGGGTCCGTCCACGCGATCCGCGCATGCGCCGGGTCCCAGGCGATCATGTTGCCCATGTCGCCGTTCTCGTTGGGGCCCGGGAACATGGTCAGTGTCGCGCCGACGTACGGCTGCCCGGCCACATACTCCACCTGGAACGGCTCGTAGGTCATGCAGACGTGGTTCGTCGGCACGAGCATGTAGCCGGTCGTCGGATCGTACGCAGAGGGCTGCTCATCCTTCGAGCCAAGCGCCGCCGGGCAGATCCCCTTGACGTTCACGTCGGGACCGGTCGTGCCGGGCGAGTACTGCTTGTTGACCTCCGGGCGCCCGGTCGTCAGATCGACCTTGTACGCCCAGTTCACGGCCGGGTCGTACTTCTGCGCCGACAGCAGCGCGCCGGTCTGCCGGTTGAGCAGGTACGCGAAGCCGTTGCGGTCGAAGTGGACCAGTGCCGGGACCGTCTTGCCCTGCCAATCGACGTTGATTAGCGGCACCTCGTTGATGCCGTCGTAATCCCATTCGTCGTGCGGGGTCATCTGGAAGACCCACTTGGCGACGCCGGTATCGAGGTCACGGGCGAAGATGGTCATGGACCATTTGTTGTCACCAGGACGCTGCGACGGATTCCACGTGCCCGGGTTGCCGCTGCCGTAGTACAGCAGGTTCAACTTCGGGTCGTAGGAATACCAGCCCCAGGTGGTGCCACCGCCGATCTTCCACTGATCGCCCTTCCAGGTCTTTGTCGACGAGTCGGCGCCGACGGGCTTCATCTTGCCGTTGGTCCACGTCATCGTGTGCTTGGGATCGAACAGGATCTCCTTGTCGGGGCCGGTGCTGTAAGCCTTCCACTCCAGCTTGCCCGTCTTGGCGTCATAGGCCTCCAGGCGTCCATGCACACCGAACTCACCACCGGAGATGCCGGTGATCAGATAGGTGCGGCCGGTGCGCGACGACTTGAACGGCTGTGCCGCATTGGTGTTGGTCTCACCGATCTTCGGGTTGCCGTTCTTGGCGGTCCACATGACCTTGCCCGTCTTGGCATCGAGCGCCACCAGCGTCGTATCCGCCTGCTGCAGGAAGATCATGCCGTCGGCATATCCGAGGCCGCGATTGACCGTGTCGCAGCACATCACGGGCACGACGTCGCTGTTCTGCGTCGGCTCGTATTTCCAGCGGTAAGTCAGGGTATTGAGATTGACTGCAAAGACGTTGTTGGGAAATGGCGTCACGTAGTACATCGTGTCGCCGATCACGAGGGGCGAGCCCTCGTGGCCGCGCAAAACGCCGGTCGACATGGTCCAGGCGACCTGCAGCTTGCCGACATTGTTGGTGTCGATCTGCTTCAGGGTGCTGTGGCGCCAGTTCGCGTAGTTGCCGGCTGGAAAGGCCCAGTCGGCAGGGTTTTGCATGGCCTGCTGTTGAGAAGGCTCTTGTGCCAAGGCCGTGGTCGAGATGACTGCGGCAGCAGCCACCACGGTAGCCTTCAGAGCCAAGGATCGAAAGTCGTAGCTCATATCTCCTCCGAATTCTTTGTATTTCGGAAATACGGCCGCTTCCTGGCGCCCCTCCACCAAGACGCGCCCAGTGACCTGGGAATACAGAAGCGGCGCCCTCCAAGGGCGGACATGGTTCGTGAACGCATGTCGGGCACGGTTGCGTTGTCGGGCAATATGAATACACCCGGCGATACGCGGCTGCAACCGCAAACATGGCCGGAATGCGCGCCGGCGCGGCGCGGGGCGAATTGTGCGGCGCGAGTGTGTCAGCAATGGAACGCGGTGTCTCCTTGGCGAGACCTGACATCGGGCGCTGGCGTCGCGGCCGCAGGCAGGATGGCAAACAGCGATGCGGCGGCCCGCCCGAGGCTGGGATTCGCCAGCTTCAGCGTCGCTGTCGCCGAGCGGCTCCAGGCGCCGGACGCACTGCCGCTGGCCGTCGCTGGCGGCAAAGCGTCCCCTTTGAGACCTGCTTCCGTGAGATGGCACGCGCCTGGGCCATACTCGGGACAGGACCGGGGGCCGTGCCACTGGCCATTGCGCTGCGCATTCCATGCTCCGCGCAAGCCCGGGGTGTCCATCCATGGCCGCCGTTCGCCGCATGCGGCGAACCCCTGGCGGCAGGCTGCGCCTCACTTCAAGGCACCGGCGCACCCTCCCCGATGAGGAACCGTGCTATGTTTAGGGAGTTTTTCCGGCCAACCCGTGGAGCCTTCGACCGCTATGCCCTCCCGCCCCCCCGCACCGAGCTCCGCGTCCCCTGCCACCGCTGGGGCGCCCCTGATCTGGACGAATATCCTCCTGTTTTTGCTCACTTTCCTTGCCGCGGCGGTACTCGTCCCCTGGTACGGGGTGACGCATGGCTTCTCGGTCGCGGCGTGGGCGCTTTGCGGGGTCTTCCTGGTCGCCAATGAGATGTCGATCACCGCCGGGTACCACCGGCTATGGGCGCATCGCACCTACGAGGCGCACTGGATCGTGCGGCTCCTTTTCGTCGTCTTCGGCTCGATGGCATTGCAGAACAGCGCCTGGGCATGGTGCAGCGGCCACCGCCGCCATCACCTCAACGTCGATGACGTGGAGCGCGACCCCTACGCGGCCCCGCGCGGCTTCTGGTTCTCTCATATCGGCTGGATGGTGCGCGAGTACCCGAGCGGCAGCGAGGACTTCAGCAATATCCCCGACCTGCGGCGCGACCGCCTGCTGACGTTCCAGCACCGGCACTACGTGCCGCTCGTGCTCGCCACGAACTTTGGGCTGCCCCTCCTGGCCGGCTGGCTGGTAGGCGATCTGTGGGGCACCTTCATCCTCGCAGGCGTGCTGCGGCTGGTGCTGAGCCATCATTTCACGTTCTTGATCAATTCCCTGGCGCACATGTGGGGCCAGCGGCCGTACACCGAGGAGAACACCGCGCGCGACAATCCGGTGCTCGCGGTGTTCACTTTCGGCGAGGGCTATCACAACTTCCACCATAATTTCGCGCACGACTACCGCAATGGCGTGCGCTGGTGGCAGTGGGACCCCACGAAGTGGCTGATTGCAGGCCTGCAATGGGTCGGGCTCACGCGCCGCCTGAAGCGCACGCCGGTGTTCCAGATCCAGCGGGCGCTGCTCTCCATGCAGTTCACTCGCGCGCAGAGGAAGCTGGCCAGCCTTTCGGTTGTCGCGGCGCCCTCACGCGTGAGCGAGATCCGTCAGCGCGTTCAGCACGAATACGAGACGTTCCTCGCCGCCGTCGCGGAATGGGCCAAGGTGAAGGAGCAGTGGCTGGAAGAGAAGAAGCGCGCAGTCATCGAGCACTGGGAGCATGCGACCTTCCAGCAGCGGCTCAAGGAGCTCGAGCGGCGGCTGCGCCTGCAACGGCGCAGGCTCCGTCTGCTGCAAGCGCAGCTCGCCTAGTTTATGGGCCGCCTGCGGCGGCGGGCACGTCCATGTGCCTGTAGCCCAGGTTTGGACTCGCACGGGGTTTCCTGATGGGACGCATCTTCGAAGTCCGCAAACACACGATGTTTGCGCGCTGGAACCGCATGGCGAAGCAGTTCGCGCGCATCGCCAAGGACATCACCATGGCGGTGAAGTCGGGCGGCCCGGATCCGTCTTCCAACCCGACACTGCGCCGCGTCATCCAGAACGCGCGCGCCGTCAACATGCCCAAGGACAAGGTTGAGGCGGCCATCAAGCGCGCCTCCGGGCGTGACGCGGCTCACTACCAGGAAGTGCATTACGAGGCCTACGCCCCCCACGGTGTGGCGCTGCTGGTGGAGGCCGCGACCGACAACCCGACCCGCACCGTCGCTTCGGTCCGCAACATCGTGACCAAGAACGGCGGCAATCTTGCCACCTCCGGCAGTGTCGGCTTTCTGTTCAAGCACATGGGCGTGTTCCGGCTGAACCCCGCGGGAATCGACCAGGACGACCTCGAGCTCTACCTGATCGATCACGGGCTGGAGGAGATGGGGGAGAGCAGCGGCGAGAAGAACGAGCCGCAGCTCGTCATCCGCTGCGCCTTCGGCGACTTCGGCAGGCTGCAGGAGGCGCTGGAAGCACGCGGCATCACTCCGTTATCGGCGGAACACGAGTACGTCTGCACCGTGCCGACCGAGCTGCCCGAGGGACAAGCGACTGAGGTCCTCGCCCTGATCGACAAGCTCGAGCAGGACGAGGACGTGCAGAGAGTGTTTCACACGCTGGCTTGAGCCGCCTGCGGCGGCGGGGCGCATCCCTGTGCCCGCGTGATCAGCAGCCGGCGCGCGCCTTCTTACGGGTGCGGATGTCCGGCAGGCGGCGGCATCGGCTGCGGCTGCGGCACTGCCTTCTGCGGCTGGACGCCCAGCAGATCCACATCGAAGATCAGCAACGATCCCGGCGGGATCGGTGGCGGCGAATTGAGATCGTAGGCGAGCTGCGGCGGGACGAAGATGCGCCACTTCGCACCCGGCTTCATCAGCTTCAGTGCCTCCTGCCAGCCCGGAATCACCCGGTCCACCGGAAAACTGGCAGGCTGCCCGCGCTTGTAGGAGCTGTCGAACTCCTTGCCATCGAGCAGGGTACCTCGATAGTTCACCGTCACGGTGTCGCCGGACTTCGCATTGGCGCCCTGCCCGGCCTTCAGCACCTGGTACTCGAGACCGCTCGCGGTGGTGACGATGCCCTTCTTCTTGCCGTTGCGGGTGAGAAAAGCGTGGGCTGCGGCGTGGTTCTCGTTGCCCATGCGCGCCCGCGCGCCGACGATCAGTGCGCGAATATTCTGCTCGTTGGCGGGACCGAACGTCGCCTTGCCCGCGAGCGCATCGTGCAGACCCTGCATCACCCGCTGCATGGAAATCGAGCTCGCGTTCACGGACGCCCGGCGCAGGCTTTCGCCCACGGAAAGACCGAGACTGTAACTGCCGTCCGATTTGATCTGGGCCGGGCTCGCCGGCTTTTGCGCATGCGCCGCAGGCGGGGTGGAAACCGCCTGGGCCAGTGCGAGGCTGCTGAGGCCGAGCATGGCGGCAGCGGCAAATGCTGCGGCCGGTCGGATCATCGGGCGTGCGACGATGTGTTTCATCGGGTAATTGTATATTGGCTCTACGTCGGCCGCGGCTATTTCGGGACCTCCACTTGATCCTCATCCGCCAACTCTGCCGCAGCTTCCGCGAAGGGACCGGCGTGCACCGCGTGCTCGACGGAGCCGATGCCTGTATCCGCACGGGCGAGGTGGCGGCGATCGTGGGCCGCAGCGGCTCCGGCAAGTCGACCCTGCTCAACGTCGTGAGCGGTATCGACCGGGCGGACAGCGGCGAGGTGGCGGTCGGCGGACGGATCGTGACCTCGATGCAGGAGCCGGAGCGCACTCTCTTTCGCCGCGCGCACCTCGGGTTCGTATACCAGTTCTTCAATCTCTTACCCACACTCGACGTGGAGGAGAATGTGCGCCTGCCGCTGGAGCTCAACGGAATCCGCGGCGCCGCGGCGCGCCGGCGCAGCGCCGCAATGCTTGCCGAGGTCGGATTGGCCGATCGGCTGCACAGCGCCGTCGATCGGCTTTCCGGAGGGGAGCAGCAGCGGGTGGCGATCGCGCGCGCCCTGGCGCACGAGCCCTCCATCCTGTTGGCCGATGAGCCCACGGGCAACCTCGATGAGGAGACCGCGTCACAAGTGCTGCGCGCGCTGCTTGCCCTGACGAAGTCGCGGGGGACGACGCTGCTTGTCGTAACGCATGACGCCGGGCTGGCGCGCAGCGCGGACCGCATTCTGGAGCTGCGCGATGGCAAGCTTGTCTCGGGCGAGGTCCCGCTCGCACGCCGCACCGGCGTCAGCTGATGCGCACGCCGGCGCTCCCGGGGATGTTGTGGGCTGCGACCCTCCGGCACTTCCTGCGGCAACCGGCGCAACTCGCGCTGGCGCTCGTCGCGCTGGCGGCCGGCGTGGGGACCATCGTCGCCGTGAACATCGCCATCGCGAGCTCCCGCCGCGCGCTCGAGCTGTCGATGCAAGCGGTGAACGGGCCTGCCACGCAGATCATCACCGCGGGCCCGCGAGGCCTCGATGACGATCTCTACGTGCGACTTTTCACCCGCGCGCCGTTGAGTGGCGGCCCGCAGCCGCTGTTTGCGCCAGTGGTGACGGGCTATGTCACCGTGCAGGGCCGGATCATGCAGCTCGTAGGGGTGGCTCCGTTCGCCAGCGCCGCGCTGCAAGGGCGGCGGCAAGCCGCGGCCGCGGATGTGGTTGGCGGCACGACGCTCGCCGCGCTGCGCAGCTGGCTGCTCGAGCCGGGTGCGGTCGTCATGGCCGCGAGCACCGCGCAGCGGCTGGGCCTGAAGGTGGGCGATCGCCTGGCCGTCGACATCGGCGGTGTACGGCAGCGTGGCACCCTGATAGGACTGATGAGCCGAGCGCGGCCCGGCGATGACACGCTGATCATCACCGACATCGCGCAAGCCCAGGAGTGGTTGGGGCTCGTGGATCGTCTGACGCGCATCGATGTCAGAATGCCGCGCGGGCCGGCCGGTCGGGCGGCACTCGAGCGCCTGCGGCGCGAGCTTCCGCCGGGAGCGCAGCTCGAGCAGGCGGCGGGCCGGATGCACGAGACGCTCGACATGACGAGCGCTTTCTCCACCAATCTCACGGCGATGAGCCTGTTGGCGCTGCTCGTGAGCGCGCTCCTCATCTACGGCGCTGTCAGCTTCACCGTGGTGCAGCGCAGGCGCAGCATCGCCATCCTGCGCGCGCTCGGGGCGACTCGTCGGGAGGTCCTGACGATCGTGCTCGCCGAAGCGGCAGTGCTCGGAGCGGCCGGAGCGGGACTCGGCGTGCTGCTCGGGCTCGCGGTCGGTCACGGGCTCGTCCGCCTGGTGTCCCAGACAGTCAACGATCTTTATTTCGTGGTGGCAGTCCAGCAGGTCACGCTTCCGGCCGGTACCCTCATCGAAGCGCTCGCCGCCGGCCTCGGCACGGCTCTGGCGGCAGCGCTGCTGCCGGCCCTCGAGGTAGCCGGCAGCGCGCCGCAGCTCGGGCTGAGGCGCTCGGTGCTGGAGGAGCGCGCGGCGCTCGTGGCCCGCAGACTTTCCTGGCTGAGCCTCGCGATTGCGCTAACCGCCGGCGCCCTGATCGCAGGCTCGAGCCGCAGTGTGCTCGCAGGCTTTGCCGCGCTTTTTCTGCTGCTGTGCAGTGTCGCGGCGCTGACACCCTCGGTGCTGCGCGCTCTGGCGAGGCTGGCATCGAAAGCACTGTCCGGCGTCAGCTCAGTGGGGCGCCTGGCGCTGGAGGATGTCGCCGCTTCCCTCAGCCGTACGGGCGTGGCCGTGGCAGCCCTCGGCATGGCCGTGGCCGCAATGATCGGTGTATCGATCATGGTGGAGAGCTTCCGCGTGTCGGTGAGCCACTGGCTCACCCAGACCATGCGTGCCGATATTTACGTGGCGGCGCCCGGACCGGGCGCCGGTCGCCCGGAGCGGCGGATCGAGCCCGCCGTGCTGGACGCGTTGCTCGCAACACCCGGGATCGCGGATCACAGCGTCAGCCGCTCGGTCGTGGTGCGCTCATCACGGGGTGAGATTGCACTCGATGCTCTGCGCCTGGCTCCCGGGAGCTATGCCGGCATCGATCTGACCGCCGGCGATCCGCGGACGGTCTGGCGCGATTACGACCGCGGGGCGTTGCTGCTGTCCGACTCGCTCGCCTGGCGCCTGCGCCTCGGTCCGGGGCAGTCCCTCGTACTGCTCACGGCCTCCGGGGAACGGCAATTCCCGATCGCCGGGATCTATCACGAGTATGGCAGCGGGCTCGGCAGCGCGATGATCAGCCTCGCCGTCTACCGCCGGTTGTGGCGCGACGATGCCATCACGGCGGTGGGGCTGTATTTGCAGAACGGGGTGGCTGCGGCCAGCGAGATCCCGCGGCTCGAGGCCGCGGCTGATGGGCATCAGGCGCTGCTGATCCGATCCAACGCGGACATCCGGGCCATGTCGCTCGACATTTTCGATCGGACCTTCATCATCACGCGGGTGCTCTACTGGCTGGCGGCCGCTGTCGCGGCGATCGGGCTGGTGAGCGCGCTCCTCGCCTGGGAGCTCGACAGGGCCCGCGAGCTGTCGGTGCTGCGCGCGCTCGGGTTGACACCCCGCGGCGCGGCGGCACTCGTCGCCGCGCAGACCGTCTTCATGAGTTGCGCCGCGCTGCTCGCCGCGATGCCGGCCGGCCTCCTCATTGCCGTAGTGCTCATCAAGGTCATCGACCGGCGCGCCTTCGGCTGGCACATCGAGATCCATCTGCGTAGCGCGCAGTTTCTCAATGCGCTCGCGCTCGCACTGGCGGCGGCGCTGCTCGCGGCCCTGTACCCGGCCATGCGAGCGGCCGCCGGGCCGGTCGCCGCGCAGATGCGGGACGAATGATCATGCGTGTCCGGACGTTGACGGCGATTGCCGCGACGGCGATGGCAGTTGCCGCACACGGCGGCCCGGCACATGACAGGCCAGTCCACGATACGCCGGTACACGCTGCGCCAGAGCGGCAGCCTGCGTTCGCGCAGGCGCTCGCCCCACAGCCGCTGCAGTTTCCGCGCGATCAGGGTCCACATCCTGATTTCCGGCAGGAGTGGTGGTATCTCACCGGCAACCTGGACTCCGCCGCCGGCGAGCGCTTCGGATTCGAGCTGACGATCTTCCGCTTCGCGCTGGCGCCCGGAATCTGCCCGCCAGCTGCAGTGCACGCCCGGTCCGGCGACGGGAGCTCTCCCTGGCGCACCCGTCAGATCTATCTCGGGCACTTTGCCGTCACGGATGTCGCAAGCCACAGGTTTCGGTTCGCCACCACGCTGACCAGGGGCGCCCTCGGGCTCGCCGGTGCGCAGGCGGATCCGTTTCGGGTCTGGGTCGGCAACTGGCGGATCGGCCAGGGCGCCATGGCGGGTCCGGCATCGGCGGCCGGCACGCTGCCCGATTCCGTGTGGCAGCTCCAGGCGGCGGAGCAGGGCTATGTGCTGTCATTGACCGCACGGCCGCTGCTGCCGCCCGTTGCGAACGGGGAGCGCGGGCTGAGTCGCAAGTCGGGCGAGCCGGGAGATGCGACCTACTACTACTCGATCCCGCGCATCTCGGTTGCGGGAACGATGGTCCGCGGCGGCCGTCCGTTGCACGTACACGGCCTCGCCTGGCTCGATCGGGAATGGGGTAGCGGCAGCCTTGGGCCGCAGGAAACCGGATGGGATTGGTTCGGGCTGCAGCTGGGCGATGGCTCATCGCTCATGTTTTATTCGCTTCGCGACCGCGACGGCGGCCAGGACCGCTACAGCGCCGGCACATGGATCGATTCCGCGGGGCACGCTCGGCCGCTCTCACGGGACGATGTGCATATCGATGTGCTGGGGTATTGGACCGACGCGCTGGGCACTCGCTATCCCTCACGATGGCGGCTGATGCTGCCGGCAGCCGGCCTCGATCTCACCATCCGCCCCGTGCTCGCGGACCAGGAGCTCGTGACCTCGCCCAGGTACTGGGAGGGGGCGGTGGATGTATCCGGCACCCGCTCCGGACGGGCCGTCGGCGGGCGGGGCTACGTCGAGCTCGTCGGATACGCCGGAACGACGTCTGGACCCGCAACCCCGGGGATGGCGATGCCGGGGCGCTGAGTCAGCGCTCTGCGCCCAAGCCGTACTCCACGCCGATCCAGGCGCCGATCGGCGCACCCACGGTGCGGAACTGCGCGCTCTGCCAGGTCCGGCCGGTGGTGTCGAGCGTGTTACCCGCCCCCGTCAGCTCGTTCTCTCCGAGCAGGCCGAAGTCGTAGTAGCGGCGGTCGAGCACGTTGTCCATGCGCACGAATGCGCGCCAGCGGGATGAGATCTCGTACTGCGCATCGAGATTCAACAGGACGAAGCCGGGAACGGGGCCATTGATGTCCTGGTTGTTCTCGTCGCCGCGCGCGTAGATGTTCGTCTGTCCGGTGATGCCGAGTCCGACGGTGAGCTTGCGGAACGTGTACTGCCCCCTGAGCTTCACGATATTTCGCGGGATCCCCGGGATCCGATCGCCGGGCACAGCCTGAATGTCCGCGCAGGTGGGGCAGCCGGCGGTCGGTCCGGCGGTGGAGTTGTTCGGGCTGTTCAAGGTGAGAGGCGTCTGGAAGCTGGCATCGACGAACGAGTAGTCGGCGCTCAGCTCGAACGGACCGGCCTGCCCGTTCACCCCCAGGGAGAATCCCTGCCGGCGCGTCTGTCCGACGTTGACGAAGTAGCCGGAGTTGACGGCGCCGCCGCCAGCGGCCACGAATTGGATGTCGTCATCCAGGTTCGTACGGAAGACGGACGCCGTGAAGGCGAGCCAGGAGCGGAACTCCCCGCGGACTCCGATTTCCATGTTGTGGGCCACCACCGCCTTCAGCGGCGGATCGGACGAGAAGGCATTCGGCAGGGTACAGGGCGCATCCGGATCGGCGCACGTCAGCTCCATCGGCGTCGGCACGCGCGCACCCTCATCGTAAGTGACGTAGACCGTGAGCCGCCGGGTCGGATTGAAGGTGATGCCCACGGCAGGGTCGAATCGGCTGTAGACGTCGCGCCCATCGAGGGCCGTACCGAGGCGATCCTCGAGAGTCTCACTGGCATGGTCGTAGCGGCCGCCGACATTGAGGAACAGGTTGCGCGTGAGTCCCAGGGTGTCGGATATATAGACCCCGGAGGACCTGTTGACGGCGTGCAGCAGCGTGCCGAGCACCGCGGGCGCGGTGGAGTACGTGGCGCGCGAGGAGCCCGCCTCCTGGTTGCGCTGGTGATAGTCGGTCCAGCCCGGATCGTAACTGACCCCGATGATCAGCGTGTTGCGGTGTCCCGCCAGCGAGCCGTGGCCGGTGAGCTGCAGCGCACCGCCGGGCCGGTACTGATCGATCCCCTCGATGGCATTGCCCGTCGGCTCGTTGCCCGGACCCACGGCTTGGGCCGGATCGAAGCCACCGTTCACATTGCTGTTGAAGATATCCGTGCTCTCCCGGCGAAAATAGCCCTTGCCCGCCAGGGTCCAGCCGGCCGCCAGCCGATGCCGCGCGTCGAGATTGAGGAACACCATCTGGTTGGTCTGGATGTCGGGCCAGGTGTAGCTCTGATAGGGATCCGACAGCAGCGAAGGCGGCAGTGTCTGGTTGCCTAACAGCCGGTTGTCGGCATAGCTCAGGTGCAGTGAGACATCGTTCTCGCCATCGCGATAACCGATCTCACCATATCCCTGGCGCACCCGGCTCGGGTTCTCGTGCCCCCAGCCGTGCTCATCGAACAGCGTTCCGCCCGCGTAGTAATCGAGGTGGCCGCTGTGACCGCCGGCGTCGGCCTGCTCGACATGGCGTCCGAACGATCCTCCATACAGCTCGGCGCTGACCCCTGAATCGTCGAATCCCCGTTTGGTGGTGATCACCACGGAGCCGCCGAGGGTGTTCAGGCCGAAGACGGGATTCGCGCCGGCGATGACCTCGAGTTCCGAAATCGCCCCCTGTGGGATGAGATCCCAGTTGACCACATCGCCAAATGCCTCGTTCACCCGCACGCCGTCCACGTACACCGAAACGCCTTCGGGCGTGCCCAGCACCGGCGAGGCGGTGAAGCCGCGGAAGTTCAGGTCCTGCTGGTAGGGGTTGCCCTGCGTATCGTTGAGATTGACACCGCCCGCCAGCTGATCGAGCGATCCTGAGAGCGCAGGTGAGGAGAGCCGGCTGATCGCCGTGGCCGAGATCCGCTGGATGCTGGCGGGGACCTCATCGAGCGGTACCTGGCCACCCGAGAGCGGCGCCGTGACGACCACCTCCTGCAGCGTCGAGGTGAGCGACGGGCCCGCCGGCTCCGCCAGGGCCGCTGCGGATGCGGCATGAGCGGCGCAAGCGCGCAGCACTGCAAGAACCGCGATGCCTGCGAGAGGCAGTACTCGAGCAGTACGGCAGGATCCCGTGCGCACAGGCATGCTCGCACTCTTTCATCGGCGGGGGGAAGTCGACAAGGGAGTTTTTCCCGATTTGCGGGCAAACGCGGCATCGAGGCTACGGTTCCGCTCGCGGAACACTTTTGATCGCTTGCCCCGGTGACAGGCGAGCCATATTCTCGGCATGTCCGCCAACCGTGCAACACCCGATGGGAGGCCGTTCGGCACCATGACAACCCACCCTGCAATGCGCGCCAGCACGCTCTCCTGGGCTCTCGGTGCCCTGATCCTGCTCGGCGCGCAGTTCGCCCATGCCGCCGCCGCACCCGTCTCCACCACGCCGACACGGTTCGCCGCCCTGATCCACGCGCCGCGCGTGGTCAGTCTGCGTTTCAACGAGGCAATCGTCAGGAAGTCCTCCGGTGTGAGCCTGACCGACCTCGCCGGGCACCCGGTGCGACTCATACCGCTCAACGGGCACGGTGACAGCAGCATGGAGGCGAGGATTGCCGCCAAGCTGGGCGCGGGCGTCTACATGGTTCATTGGAAGGCCGTGAGTGCCATCGACGGCAGCAGGACCTCGGGCAGTTACCAGTTCACGGTGCAATGACCTCGATCGTCTAGTTGCGGCGGCCCCAGCGGCTCTCTGGCTTGACTCGTCCGGGTCTGCGCTCAAACTATCGGCATGCCATCTCGCAGCGGATACGCGGATCTGCCCTTGCACGGCGGCCGCGTGCCCGCCTGGCTTGCGACGCGCATGGCCACGCTTGGCCGCGTGATCGCGGAGGCGATCGTCCATCATTACGGCGCTGAGGAGCTGCTGCGCCGCCTCTCTCATCCTTTCTGGTTCCAGTCTTTCGGCTCCGTCATGGGCATGGACTGGCACTCCTCGGGTATCACGACCAGTGTGCTCGGCGCGTTGAAGCGCGGGCTGGCCCCCATCGAGCGCGAGCTCGGTATCTATGTGTGTGGCGGCCGCGGACGCGCCTCGCGCCGCACGCCGGACGAGCTGGCACGGGTCGGCGAGCGCACGGGGGTCGATGCGGCGCGGCTCAGCGAGACCAGCCGTTTGGTCGCAAAGATCGACAGTGCCGCCGTCCAGGACGGCTACGACCTGTATCTGCACGGCTTCATCGTCACCGCCCGCGGCCAGTGGTGCGTGGTGCAGCAGGGAATGAGCGCGATGCGGCGGGAGGCGCGGCGATATCACTGGCTCTCCGAGGGTCTCTCCAGCTTTCTGGATTCCCCGCACGCTGCCATCGAAGGCATCAATCAAGGGCGCATCCTCAACCTCGCGGATGCGCGCGCCGAGGCGAGCCGTAACGCCGGACTGGACCTCGTGCGAGCAGGACCCGAGCGCACGATATCAGTGTTGCGGCGCCTGCAGTCCGGCAGCGGACGCACGCTCAGCCTTTTCGCGGAGGATGAAGCCGACGTCATGGCGGCGCCGGACCCGGCACCGGCACCGCCTCCCCTCCCCCACCTGCAGATGCCAGCCCGCCACGAGGTGCTCGCCTCGGACGTGATGCTGCGTCGCCTGCACGGAGCTCTCGCTGCAGCGGCCGACCGCGGGCCGCAGGACTTCCCGGATCTGTTGCTCACTCCCGGCGTTGGCGCGCGCACCCTAGCCGCGCTCGCCCTGGTAGCCGAGGTCATACACGGCACCCCGTCGCGCTTCACGGACCCGGCCCGCTTCTCACTCGCTCATGGCGGCAAGGACGGTCATCCGTTCCCGGTCCCCCTGAAGGTCTACGACGAGACTCTGGGTGTGCTCAAGCAGGCCGTGAGTCAGGCACGCCTCGGGCGCGCGGAGAAGCTCGGCGCCCTCCAGCGGCTCGATGCCCACGCCCGCCGCCTCGAGCGCACTACGAGCGGTCCCAGCTTCGCGAAACACATCGAAACCGAGCGGGCGCTCGCGCCGGCGTTGGGCGGACGCACCGTTCTCGATCGCTGATAATTGGCGAGCGCAACGCGTGACTCGAGGGTAGGGCCGGATGCCTGATCCTATCGTTTGGCGGTGATGGTCAGAACCAGGTCCTCAGGCGGCGGCACAGTCGTGTAGAGCGTGTCGTGCTCGCCAGCCTGAACGACGCCTACCCAGACATAGCCGGGCTTCCCCGCGCGGATGTCGTAGCGGATCGTCTGACCGCCGCGGGTCAGGGAGCCGGCGATCCGCGCCGGCCGATCTATATAGACCAACATCAGCGGCCGATACGTCGCGGCATCGAGCCATGCCACCGGGCCCACGGGCTCGATGCCGTTGCGCTGCAGGGCGACGGGAGTCAGCCGCGCGAGACGCGCGTCATGCGGCACTACCTGGAGAAAGCGCAGGCTGAATTCGGTCGGTCCGAGCTCGCTCTGCAGTTCCCGTAGCGTGCGGTTGAGATCGAGCGTGAAGCCGCCGGGCGTGCGGCTCACGGGAACGACGAAATCGCCGGTGTTGGGAGATCCGTAGAAATCCCCCACGATGTACGGAAAGACCAGGCGGTAGCCAACGGCCGGCGCCGGGCCAATGACCTCGATCGCGGAGTGAATCACCCAGCCGGGATGGTGCGGACCGCGGCTGCAGCCCGGCAATGCGAGCAGCAGTGCGAGCAGCGCCGCAGCAGGCAACCGGTGTGCGGCACCGGATTGAGCGCGAGCCGCAGCCGCGCGAGGCCGCTCGAAAGCCAGGGTCATATCGCAGCGGCTGAACGGGTGGGCTGCGCCGCCGGGCTATAGCGGTGGCGGGGCTTGCTGCTGCTGCTGCTGCGCCGGCGGCGGGTTGGAGGGCGTCGCCTGCGTTCCCGGCGGGAGCGGGTTGGTCTGCGCGCCCGAGTTGCCCTGGGGCGGGGGAGCCGCGGGCTGCGGTGGCGGCGTGGCCTGCGCCGGTTGGGTCATCTGCGGCGGCTGCGCCGTGATCGCCGTGCGGAACTCCTGCAGCTTGCTCTTGATGAGGCTGGCGTTCTGCGGGCCCATGCGAATCAGCAGCTTCTGTCCCGCCGGCAGGGCCTCGAGCCTGGGGTCGGCGAACTGATAGAACACCTTGGGCCGCACGAGCTCGATCGGGCCCTGCACATCGGGGGTGGCCAGCAGGCTGTCGATGGCCTGGACCATCCGGTCATTGAAGTACTTCCCCGGGTAACCGAGATTCTCGTACGCCTGTTGGAAGAGCGGATAGAGTCGCAAATAGATGGCGGCCAGCGCCTTCGGGTCGGTCGAGCGCACCACATCCATCAGCGCCGTATAGCGGGCGTAGTTCTGCGGACTGAGAGCCGTGGAGCCGCCCTGGGTGTCGACGGCCGTATCACCGGGCGTCGGTTGCAGCGGCCGCAGCTCAGCCGCGACCTTCTTGCGGGGTAGATTGTCCACCGTGACCACGACGTCGCGGATGACCTGATGCGGCACCAGGAACTTGGCGACCGCAGGCTTGCCAAGCAGGCCGATCAGGGAATCGCGGACGACGGGGTCACTCTGGTCGAGTGGCGGCAGAGGCGCCTGTTGCTGCTCCGCCGCCGACGGGATCGGGTGCTGGATGGCCGGCGCCGGCGCTGCCGCCGGCTGGGGGGCGGCAGCGGGATGCTGCGCGGGCGGTGCAGGCGTCGGCGAATAGTATCGGTAGTACACCCCGAGGGCGATCGCCGCGGCGATCACGATCCCGGCCGACCACCAGATGGCTTTATCCCGGAAAGACTCCTCCGAGTCCGTCGCCTTGTTCCACATCCAGCGGCTCTCCGCGCATTGAGGGATTCGAGATACTCTACTCTGATCCCGCCTGGATCGCACTTGAGCCTCACCCCAGCCTCGCACCCATGCCCGCATTGTTTCACCCCGCCGTCAGCCGCTGGCTCGAGCGCGCCTTCGAGGCGCCGACAGCGGCGCAGCAGCAGGCCTGGCCGCAGATCCAGCAAGGCCGGCACACGCTGATCGCGGCGCCCACCGGCTCGGGAAAGACTCTGGCCGCCTTCCTGGCAGCGATCGACCTGCTGGTGCGCGAGGGGCTGGAGCGAGGCGGATTGCAGGACGAAACCTACGTCCTGTACGTCTCGCCGCTGAAGGCGCTCTCCAACGACATCCGCCGCAACCTCGAGGCGCCGCTTGCGGGGATCAGTGACGAGTTGCGCGCGATGGGACTGCCGGAGGTCGGCATCCGCACCTCCGTGCGCACCGGCGATACCCCGCAGCACGAGCGGCAGAGCATGCGCCGCCGGCCGCCGCACATCATGGTCACGACCCCGGAGTCGCTCTACATCCTTCTCGGCTCGCAGTCCGGGCGCGCCATGCTCGCGAGCGTGCGCACCATCATCGTCGATGAGATCCACGCCGTGGTGGGCAGCAAGCGCGGGCTGCACCTCGCCCTGTCGCTGGAGCGACTGGAGGCCCTGGCCGGACGCCGGCTGATCCGCATCGGGCTGTCCGCGACGCAACGTCCCATCGAGGAGGTGGCGCGTTACCTGGTCGGCACCCGGCAATTGCGCCCCGACGGCGAGGCCGACTGCGCCATCATAGACACGGGGCATGTCAGGCGGCGTGACCTGCAGATCGAGGTGCCGGCGGCGCCGCTCGAGGCGATCATGTCGGGCGATGTCTGGACGCAGGTGTACGACCGGCTCGCCCAGCTCGCGGGCGAGCACCGCACGACGCTGATCTTCGTCAACACCCGCCGGCACGCCGAGCGGGTCGCGCGCCATCTGTCGGAACGCTTGGGCGAGACGCAGGTGGCAGCGCACCACGGCAGCATGGCGAAGGAGCTGCGCCTGGCGGCGGAGTCGCGCCTCAAGCGAGGGGAGCTCAAGGCGCTGGTCGCCACCGCGTCCCTCGAGCTCGGCATCGACATCGGCGAGGTGGACCTCGTCTGTCAACTCGGCTCGCCGCGCTCCATAGCCGCTCTGCTGCAGCGTGTCGGCCGCTCCGGCCACAGCCTGGGCGGAACACCGAAGGGGCGGCTCTTCCCGCTGTCGCGCGACGATCTCATCGAGTGCGCGGCGCTGCTCGATTGCGTTCGCCGCGAGGAGCTCGATCGCCTGCGTATTCCGGCGCAGCCGCTCGATGTACTCGCTCAGCAGATCGTCGCCGAAGTGGCTGCGCGCGAATGGGACGTCGACGAGATCTTCGCTCTGCTGCAAGGCGCCTATCCTTATCGCGACCTGCAGCGCGCCGAGCTGAACGGGATCATACGCATGCTCGCCGACGGCTTCTCCACACGGCGCGGTCGCCGGGGCGCGCTGATTCACTTCGATGCGGTGAACGGTAAGCTGCGCGGCCGCCGCGGCGCGCGCCTCATCGCGCTGACATCCGGCGGGACCATACCCGACACGGCCGATTACACGGTGCTGCTCGAGCCGCAATCGCAACCCGTGGGAACGATCAACGAAGACTTCGCCATCGAGAGCCTGCAAGGCGATGTCTTCCAGCTGGGTAACAGCTCCTACCGCATCCTGCGCGTGGAGCAAGGCAGGGTGCGGGTGGCGGACGCGCATGGCCAACCGCCGTCGATTCCCTTCTGGCTGGGCGAGGCGCCCGGCCGGACGGATGAGCTATCGCAGGGCGTCTCGCGGCTACGCCGTGAGGTCGCGAGCCGGCTCGATGCAGGCCTCGAGCCGGCTGTGGCCTGGCTGGAGCAGGAGGTCGGCGTGGCCGGCCCCGCGGCGGCGCAGGCCGTGGGCTATCTGGCGGCCGCGCGCGTGGCGCTCGGCGCCCTGCCCACGCGCGAGACGATCGTGCTCGAGCGCTTCTTCGATGAGGCGGGCGGCATGCAGCTCGTCGTGCACTCGCCGTTCGGCAGCCGCGTGAACCGCGCCTGGGGTCTCGCGCTGCGCAAGCGATTCTGCCGCTCGTTCAACTTCGAGCTGCAGGCGGCGGCGACCGAGGATGCGATCGTGCTGTCGCTCACCACCGCGCACAGCTTCGAGCTCGAAGAGGTGGCGCGCTATCTGCATTCCAACACGGTGCGGCCGCTGCTGGTGCAGGCGCTGTGCGCGGCGCCGATGTTCGCGGCCCGCTGGCGCTGGAGCGCGGCGATCGCGCTCGCGCTGCCGCGCTTTCGCGGCGGCCGCAAGGTGCCGGCCCCGCTTGCGCGTATGGCGGCCGAGGATCTTCTGGCCGCGGTCTTCCCCGATCAGGTGGCCTGCGCCGAGAACCTCCCGGGCGAGCTCGAGATCCCCGAGCACCCGCTCGTGCGCCAGGCGATCCGCGATTGCCTCGAGGAAGCGATGGATATCGACGGGCTGGAGGCGCTGCTGCGCGGGCTGGAGAGCGGTGCCACGCGAGTGGTGGCGCGGGATCTCACCGAGCCCTCGCCGCTGGCCCTCGAGGTGTTGTCCGCAAGGCCCTATGCCTTTCTCGACGATGCCCCGCTCGAGGAGCGGCGCACTCAGGCGGTGTTGAGTCGCCGCTGGCTCGACCCCCAGGCGGCGGCCGACATCGGCGCGCTGGATCCGGCTGCCATCGACCGGGTGCGCGCCGAGGCGTGGCCGGATGCGGCGGATGCCGATGAGCTGCACGATGCGCTT
>DASYGA010000126.1:0-19756 GCA_036000265.1 Steroidobacteraceae bacterium
AAGAAGCTGTGGGAAAATGGTCTGGAGGTAAAACGATAGCGCCGGCAGCGCTCCGATGTCGACCTGGTGCTTCGAGGCGAAATGCTCGATGAGCGCGTCCGATTCGGATAGGTAGCGGTTGGGCTCGACCTCCACGGTCGGAAACGTGGCCGGCTTGCGCAGCCCAGCCTGCAGCCTGGACCTGATCGCGTCGAACTGCGGGGTCTCGGGATTGCAGCGGATGACCTCCACCTGGTGCGCCAGGCCCGATTCGGCCAGGAAGAGCAGCAGCTTGAACGAGAACGGGCAGCCCTCTTTGAGGTATGCCTTTGGCTTGAAAGAAACGGTATTCACGGCACCTCCGATGGCCCGACGGCGATCTCTTCGCAAAATCCGGGCCCCGATGCGGCCGGAATGCGACTCGCCGATGCAACTCAGGCGAGGACGGCGCTTCGCGCCGCACCACCCGCGCCTGCTACCATGCCCTCCTCCGCCTGCGCCGCCTGCACCGGCGCTCTTTCGGGAGGCTCGCTTTCATGGCAGTGACCGCTGCGGCAACCCGCACCCTCGAGGGTCGTTCGCTCTTGATCACCGGCGCGAGCCGGGGCATCGGGCTGGCCATTGCCCTGCGCGCGGCGCGAGACGGCGCAAACGTCGCCATCGCGGCCAAAACCACCGAGCCGCACCCGAAACTGCCGGGAACGATCTTCACCGCCGCTGCCGAGGTTGACGCCGCCGGCGGGCGCGGCCTGCCGCTGGCAACCGACATTCGCGATGACGAGCAGGTGGCGCGCGCGGTGGAGCGCACGGTGCAGGAGTTCGGCGGCATCGATATTCTGGTCAACAACGCCAGCGCGATCAGCCTTGCCGGGACGGCGGCGACCGACATGCGCCGCTTCGACCTGATGCATGACGTCAACACGCGCGGCACCTTCCTCTGCTCGAAGCTGTGTCTGCCGCATCTCGAGCGCGCCGCGAATCCGCACATCCTGATGCTCTCCCCTCCCCTCAACATCGAGGAGCGCTGGTTCGCGCCGCATCTGGCCTACTCGCTGGCGAAATTCGGGATGAGCCTGTGCGTCCTCGGGTTGGCGGGAGAGCTGCGCCCGCGCGGCATCGCGGTGAATGCGTTGTGGCCGCGCACCGTGATCGGGACCGCGGCTCTGCAGATTGCCATGCAAGGAGCGCGGAGCGAGGACCTGCGCCGCGTACGCTCGCCGCAGATCCTGGCTGATGCGGCGCACGCGATCCTCACCCGCGACAGCCGCAGCTTTTCCGGACACTACTGCATCGATGAAGAGGTCCTGCGCGAGGAAGGCGTATCGGACTTCGCGCCCTACCGGGAGGCGGAGGTACGCGAGGAGGACCTGCTGCCGGATTTCTTCATCTGATGCGAGGCGGCGGCCACGAGTTGCCGGGCGGCCCGCAGCCCTGCAGCACACTCACTGGCTTCTGGACTTGAGCTCCTCGAGCTCGGCGCGCACCTGTGCCAGCTCCTCCTCGAGTCTCGCAACGCGGCCTTCGAGCGCTTCGCCTGCAGGCCGATCCGGCGCTGCCTCGGCTGGCACGGCTTCCGCCGTGATTTGCGGCGCCTCGCCGCTGAAAAGATGCATGTAGCGCGACTCGCGCCGCCCGGGCTCGCGCGCCAGCCGTGCGACGAGCGGCCCGGACTCGCGCTCCTGCAGGGCTTGCAGGGCGGTCTCGACTTCCGACACGTCCGCGATCGATGTCATGCGGCTTGCACGCGAGCGCAGCTCGCCGGGGGTCTGCGGGCCACGCAGCAGCAGCTCGCACACGATTGCGAGCTCCTGGGCGGAGAACTTCAGCGTGCCGAACTCGGTATTGCAGAAGAGGTGCTGGTACTTCGGCACCCGGCTGCCGAAGCCCGATCGCTCGAGCACCAGGTGCTTGCGCGACAGCGTATCGATCGTGTGCTGCACGGTGGCCTCATCCAGGCTCATCACCGGATCGCGATTGCTCTTCTGGTTGCAGGCGCTCACCAGAGCGTTGAGGGACAGCGGATATTGATCGGGTGTCGTGATCTGCTTCTCGATCAGGCAACCGATGACGCGCGCTTCCAGTAAATCGAGCTCGATACGCAAGTCCGCCTCCCCCCGCATCTGCGGTAGGTCCCCAGACTATACCGGCTCACGGGCTGCGGACAACGCCGGACGGACGCTGATTCGAGACGCCTGACCTGCGGCATCGAGCAACTGCCCGGCGTCACATTCGAGGTAGACGCCGGGCAGCCGCGAATTGCCTGCTTTATGGGTTGAAGTTGACCACCACCGGCTCACTGGGGCGGCTCTGCCGGCCGTTTACGCTCACGCTGAACCTCGTCACCAGGGGCGCAGTCGTATCGCTGGTTGTCAAGCCAGTCCCGGCGGGGGGATTGCCGACACCCGTGCTCACATTCATGGCCGTAAAGTAGGCACCCTCGAGAAATCCCCGCGGATCACCGCTCGCGCACCCCGGGGCCGTCGCCGAGGCCTGCCAGCTACCCTGCCCCGGGACCCACAGCGTGTCATCGGCCGGGATCGAATAGGACGCATTGGCGGGGAGCGGAATCGTCAGGCTGTAAGAGCTGCCATCGAGACAGCGGATGTCCGCGGTGATCTTGCCGCTCACCAGGGATGCCGTTGCGGCGGAGTGATTGCCGGGGATCTGAAGTTGGTATCCGGCCTGGACCGTATCGCCGGCGTCGATCCGTGAGAACACCGGAGGAGCAAACATCGACTGCCATCCGGCACGACCGTCGAGCGCCATGACGACGGTGCCGCCTGTGTTCCAGTCGTCCGGGAAGCGGGGATAGGCGCCCGGGCCGCGTCCCCACCAGGCGGTCCACCGCTGGTAGTCGAGATTCGGGAAGGGAGCGACCTCGACATCTGAGCTCACGTCAGGCTCATCGAGCATGAACTTGTCGACGAAAGCGCTGATGACCGGAGACTCGGCCGGCAGGGTCGCACAATGCGCATGTCCGCCGTCGATGTAGAACCCGAACCTGTCCCCGATTCCGAAGGTGTTGTAGACCCTCTGAGTGGCGCGCGCGGACACGTAGTTGGAGCGGTTCGACAGCCAGTAATAATCCGTGTTGCCGGTCTCGAGCAGCGCCCGCGGGGCCACCAGAGCCTCCAGCTGGTCATGATCGACCGGCAGCTTGTACACGTTGTCACCGGCGAACTGCTGCATCTGGCCGGCGAACCAGTCATAGCTGGTGTCATCCACGTCCTCCACGGCGCCCTGCGGCTCGATGTCGTGCGACACACGCCACGAGGGCGCGCCACCGCCGCCGTTTTCCTGCGCTATGGTCAGGGCAATGCGCTCATCGAACGCTCCGGCGAAGAGCGCCATCTTGCCGGCAAAAGAGCAGCCGCTCACCGCGCACCGGACCGATTTCGTACTTCTCGATGGCCGCCATGATGGCGGCGCGATGGCGCTCCCAGCTGGCGAACGAGTCATCGCGCCATCCGTCCGCGAAGCGGAACGGGTCCGGCAGCGGGCGGACGATCGGCAGCTGAGCGAATGCCGGAAATTCAGGCGACCGAAGATACGCGCCCGTGTCGCGCAGCGGATATACCCGAGGGATATACGAGTCGCCAAATGTCTTCTCGGTGTTCTCGGCGGACGCCGGCGCAATCGCGGCTCCCGCCAGGAGCAGCAACATCAATCCAAAAAGCGACCGGGCAAGCGCGGAAGTGCCGAAGGCAAAGCGATTGCTCGGGCCATCCTGGCCCTCGCCCCCGCTGGCGCGGGCGCCGCGCTGACGCGCGTCATGAATTTCTCCGGGCAATTCATTCATCGGTTTCTCCCTTCAATCGGTGATGTTTAGACAGCTGACTTCTTCTATGATGTTAGTTCGTATTACAAACTATAAGCAGGCTGCGGTCTTGTAAAGCGTGCCGTGCTCTTGCTCTTTATCCGGTATATCGCCTTCAGGACGCATCGTCCTCATTTGTGCATGGGATGCGAACCAAGACAGTTGTCGCGGCGCCGCGCGGGGCCTGTCACACAGCCGCCCACACAGCCGCCCACACGGCCGGACCGGCCCGCCCCGGCCCGAGCGGGCAGAGGCACAATCGGACCGTTTGAGGTACATTCGTGACTGGCGGTGCGGGGCCGCGCCCGACTGCGTTGGGCTGTCGGGCCGCGTTCTTGCAGCCGCAACTCCTTGAGCGGCCGGCAACCCGTAGCGGAGGCGGGTGCTGCGCCGCAATCGAGCCGTTATGGCGAAGGGCGTATTGGTGAACAAACAGGATCGGGCCATCGAGCCTGGCGGTTTCGAGCGCAGCAAGGGGCCGGCGCTCGATGCCGAGGAAATGCTTGCGGCCGCGCTCAAGCGGGCGCGGCGCGAAGCGTTCGGCGACCCTTCGTTCCTGCGGCCCCTCCAGCGCCTGATCGCCTCGTGCAATGCGGAGAGCGATCTCAACACCCTGGGGCGCAATGCGGTCAGGTTCGAGATCCGCCGCAGCCTGCACAACCTGCTCGAGTTCGAGCGGCGCGAGCGCGAGCATCCCGCGGTGCTGGCGCGGCCGATCGAGCGGCCGATCTTCATCACCGGCATGCCCCGCAGCGGCTCGACCTTCCTGCACCGGCTGCTGGTGCGCGATCCGGCGGTGGCGGCGCCCCTCTCCTGGCGTCTGGTGCATCCCCATCCGTCGGCCGCCGGCCGGTTGGGAGAAGCGTTCCACCGGGCCATGGTAGAGGCGCAGTTCCAGCTGATGCGCATCCTGGCCCCGGAGCTCAACTCCCTGCACGAGGTCGCTGCGGGTGAGCCGGAGGAGTGCACCGACATCACCGCGCAGGTATTCCAGAGCCTGCGTTACGACAGCGTCTATCGCGTGCCGAGCTACCAGACCTGGCTGCAGCATCATGGGCACATGGAGGCGTACCGCTTCCACAAGCGATTCCTGCAGCACCTGGATGCCCTGGCGCCGGGGCGGCGCTGGATCCTCAAGTCCCCCGATCACGTGTTTGCGCTGAGTGACATCCGCGCCGTCTATCCCGATGCGCTTTGGGTGTTCATCCATCGCGACCCGGTCGCCGTACTGGCATCCGTCGCCCGGCTGACCGAGGTGTTGCGCCGTCCGTTCGCGCACAGCGTCGATCTCGCCGAGATCGGGCAACAGGTCTGCGCGTCGTGGCTCGACGGGGCACAGCGGATGATGCAGGCGGCGGCAGCCTCGAGCTCCATTCTGCACTTGTACTATCGCGAGGTCGTTTCCGACCCGCAACAGGTGGCGGATCGCCTCTTCCGGCACGGCGGTCATGCCGCCAGCCGCGATGCCGGACAGCGGATGCGCAAATGGCTCGGCAACCGCACCAATCGCCGCCATCGGCAGCGTCGTTACGACCTCGGCCGCTTCGGCCTCGATCCCCAGGTGCTGCGCGCGCAATTCAAGCCTTACACCGACACCTTCGGCATAGAGCTCGAGTGGCCGCCCAAGGCGCGCCCGGCACGCACAGCCCGGAACTGACCCGATGAAGTGGCGCTCGGCCGCCGGCCTGATCCTCGGGGCGGCGGTCCTGGCCGCCACCCTGCTCTACGCCGGCGCAGGCGCGGTGGTGCGCACGCTGGAGGGGCTGCACCTCACAGGGCTGCTCATCATCGTGCTCGTCCATCTGCCCATCGAGGCGTTGATGGGCGTCGCATGGCGTCTGGCCGCGGGTCGCGCACCGAGCGCCTCACCCCGAAGGTACATGTGGGCGCGGCTGGTGCGCGATGCCGCGGCCGAGACTCTGCCCTTCTCGCAACTAGGCGGCTTCGTTCTCGGCGTGCGGGCGCTGCGCTTCAGCGGACCTGCGGCCTTGAGAGGCGTGCTGTCGATGACCGTCGACCTCGTCTTGGAGCTCGCCGCCAAGCTTCCCTACGTGGTGGCGGCCGTGCTGGCACTCATCTCTCTGGCGCCGGGATCCGGACTCACCCGCCCGCTCGCAATCGGCGTCGCGCTGACCGCGGCGGCGGTTGCCCTGCCGGTACTCGGCAGGCGTCGCCTCGGACAGTTGCTCGAGCGTGCGATCCGCAAGATCTCACAACGATGGCCGGTGCTGGCTTCGCTGCGGCGCATGCAGGCGGAGGGTGACATCAACTCCGTGGTCGATGATATTCTGCGCCATCGCATCCGCTTGGGCTCGGCATTCGCGCTGCACCTGCTCTGTTGGTTCCTCGGCGCGGCGGAGCTGTGGCTCATTTTTCACCTGCTCGGCAAGCCGGTCAGCGCGACTCGCGCCCTGGTCATCGATGGCGTCGTGTCGGGCCTTCGCACCTTCGTCTTCATGGTCCCGGCGGCCGCCGGCGTGCAGGAGGCGAGCTACGTGCTCGCCTGCGCGGCGGTCGGGATATCCCCGGCGGCCGCGGTTGCTGCTTCGTTCGCCCGCCGTGCGCGCGATTTGACGATGGGCGCGGCAACTCTCGGCCTCGCCGCCGCGACGGACCGCGCCATCATTCGCTACCCTGCTCCGCCCTCCCAGGAGTAGAGTGACAGCGTCAGCGGATGAGGGCAGACAATGCGAGGCCGGTCATCTCGGCGATATGCCATCACGCGAGCGCACGTGGGTGCATGCGTCGCCGTCGCCCTGCTCGCCGCGGCCAGCGGACCGCGGCAAGCCGCCTCGGCCGACAGCAACGCGCTGAGCCGCCAGCAGGTGATCGCGGCCCTCGCCGCCGCCCGCGGCCGTCCCGATCTCTCCTCGCGCAGCCTCGCCGGCCTCGACCTCACCGGTATCGACTTCAAAGGCGCCAACCTCAGCGCCTCGGTTCTCAACGGCGCCCATCTGCGCCAGGCGAATCTTGCGCATTGCAACCTCACGGTCGCATTCGGTGAGAGCGCGGACTTTCGCAACGCCGACCTGCGCGGCGCGCAGATGTTCTCGATGCAGCTTCAGGGGGCGGACCTCACCGGGGCGCACCTGGACGGAGCGCGCCTGATCGGCGATCTGACACACGCGCGACTCGATGGCGCCAGCCTCGAGCATCTTCGGGCCGGCGCGGACATGACCAACCAGTCCATGGGCCTGATGAATGCGCGGTTCGAGTCGGCGAGCCTGCAGAAGGCTGACCTGAAGGATGCCGACCTCTCCCGCTCCGACATGAAATTTGCCGATCTGTCCGCGGCGAAGCTCGCGGGCGCCTCGCTGCTGCGGGCCGATCTCTCGGGTGCCAACCTGCGCGGTGCGGACCTGAGCCACGCGGACCTGCGCGATGCCACGCTGATCGATGCGGACTTCACGGGCGCCAGGCTCACCGGCGCCCGCTTTGGCGGCGCCACGCTGCGCAATACGCAGGGCCTCGGGAATGCGCGGCGCCGCGGCGCCATCGGACTGCCGTAGCCGCACGAGCGGCCGCCCAGGGACCGGCACGGGCATGGCATTTGCTGTTCAGCCGTAGCCATGGCCTTCCGCATCGCACAGGTCTATCCGCACGCCGACATTCCGCTGCCGCCTGCGCAGCTCTATGACGCTCTTGCGATCGTCAATTATGAGATCGGCCGCCGTCTCGCGCGACATCACGAGGTCGTGACCTATCCCAAATGGGTGCCGGGAGAGCGTGAGATCGAGCAGCACGAGGGCGTCACCTACCGCCGCATCCCCGAGGGCATCGACCGGGTGCTGAACGGCCTGAAGCTTCTCGATGCGGCGGCGCTCTTCAACCGCCGGCGGCCCTTCAGGCTGAGCCCGTTCTACTACGCTCATTATGTGCGTGAAGTCGCGCGTGACATCCGCGAGCGCGGCTGCGATCTCGTTCACGTGCATACCGTCTCCAACTTCATCCGGCCGATCCGCCGCGCCCACCGGCGGGCGCGCATCGTCCTGCACATGCACGACCACTCGCTCGCCGACTTCGACCCGGCGGTGATCGGGCCGCGGCTGCAGGACGCGGCGTTGATTCTCGCCTGCAGCCGGTTCGTCGCTGACGGCATCCGGCGTCTCTATCCTGCCGCCGCTGCGCGTTGTCATGAGCTCCACAACGGAGTCGATGAGCGCTTTCTGCAGATCCGCGCGGATCCGGCCGCATCGCGCACGGTGCTCTTCGTCGGACGGCTCTGCCCGGAAAAGGGCGTGCACGTGCTCCTGTCGGCGATGAGCGAGGTGCTGCGGGCACAGCCGAACGCCAGCCTGAGCCTGGTCGGACCTCTGGACCTCTCCCCGAAGGAGTTCGTCGACCCGCACGGCCGCGACCCGATCTTCAACGGGCTCGGCCGCTACTACGGCAGCCCGGCCGCCTATTACGAGCTCCTCCGCCGGCAGGAAAGCGCTCTTGGCGGGCGCGGGTTCCTGCATGGCCGGGTGGCCAACTCCGAGATCCGCTCGCACTACGCCCGCGCCGGGATCTTCGTCTTCCCCTCCCTCTGGCAGGAGCCGTTCGGCATCCCGGTGATCGAGGCCATGGCCGCGGGTCTGCCGGTGGTGGCGACGCGGGGCGGAGCCCTGCCCGAGGTGGTGGTGGATGGTGAGACGGGCATTCTGGTCGAGCGCGGCGACAGCGCGGCGCTGGCGGCGGCCATCGGCAAGCTGCTGTCGGATCCGCACCTGCGCCGGAGGATGGGCCACGCCGGGCGCAAACGCGTGCAGCAGCTCTTCACGTGGGATCGCAGCGTCGCCCGGCTGGAAGAGCTGTACGAGGGCGTCTTCCGGGGTACCGCAACGGAGCCGGCAGTCCGTGCGCACGACCTGGCACAGCCCGCGTAATCGGGACGGGACCGGCAACCGCGGCGACGGAGCGCCTTGCCGGCCGCTCGTGTGTCGTCGAGGCGAGTCGGCGTGATTACCTCCCTGCTCGGTTGGCTCGGCCTGAGTCTCTGTTATCTCGCCTTCGCGGGCAGCCTGTCCAAGGCGGAGGGTGTAGCGGCGCTCCTCACGGGCGCCTTCGCCGCCTTCCTCTCCCTCGGCTTGCGCCTCAAAGGCGAGCGGCGTCTGCACCTGCGTGGCCGATGGGCTACCGTGCTTGCGCAGTTGTCGCTGCAGTTGGGCAGCGATACCGCAAGGGTGGGAGCGACGCTCGTGCGCACGGTCTTTCGCGCACGCGGTCATCGTGGTCAGGTAGTGCTCGACAGGCAGTGGGCGCAGAGTGCTGTCGGTTCCGGGACCGGGCACAGAGCGGCGGCGGCACTGCTGGCCTCACTCACTCCCGACAGCGTCGCGCTCGAGACGGACGAGCACGCCATCCCGGTGCATCGCCTGTCGCGGACGAGCGCTCCGACCCGTCAGAGGCGCCGTCCCCGATGAATGCGTGGCTGATCGCCTTTCTCTTCTGCATCCCTCCACTGGCCGGGGCCGCGTACCGAGCGCTTTCCGGACGCTCCGCGCAGCGGCTGGTGGCGACGGAGCTGGCAGTCTGCATCGGGACCTTCATGCTGGCCCTCGCAAGCTTCGCCTGGCCGCATGACGGGCTCATCGATCTTGCGCTTGCGCTCGGCCTGCTGACCGTCCCCGGCACTCTGGTCTTCACGCATTTTCTCGAGCGCTGGCTGTGAGCGCGGCGGTGATGCAGGCGCTGCTGGCGCTGGCCGTTCTCGCGGCCTGGCTCGGGGTGGCGGGGTTCCTGCGCCTCGACCGGCCGCTCGACCGGCTGCATTGCGTGAGCTTCGTCAACGTGAGCTGCGGAGCGTCGATCCTGATCGCGGCTGCGCTGCAGGGCGGCGCGCCCGATGATGTCATCAAGCTCGCGATGCTGACGGGCGCCTTGCTCCTCGGCGGAGCGGCGATCGCGCACTCCACGGCGCGTGCCATCGTGCGGCGCCGCGCGCCCCGATGACCGCCCTCCTCGTGTTGATGTTCCTGCTCGTGGCCGGCACCGGCGCCGGGGTGGTGTTGGCGCGCGAGCCGCGCCGCCAGGCGCTCGCGCTCGCCGTGAACGGGGTGGCGCTCGCCCTCCTCTTCGTGGTGCTGCGTGCGCCCGATGTGGCGTATTCGGAGATCGCGGTGGGCACCGCGCTCGTGCCGCTGATGTTTCTCGCCGTCCTGGTCAGTCTCAAGACCGATCGGCCGCAGCCATGACGCGGCGCACCCGTCTCATCCTGGCAGGGATCTGCAGCGTGCTGATCGCACCCGCCGTAGTGGTGGTGATCCTGCACATCCCCGCTTTCGGCCATCACCCCCTGCCCTACGGCGATGCGATCAACCGCGGGACGGTCGCGCGGCGGCACGTGACCAACATGGTGACCGCGGTGAACTTCGATTACCGGGCGTTCGATACCCTCGGGGAGGAGCTGATGCTGGTGGCCGCGGTCACCGGCACTCTGGTGCTGCTGCGCGGCCGGCGCGGGGAGAATGTGAGCGATCGGCCGGCGCGCGCCCCTGACAGGCCGGTCTGCGAGCGCAGCGAGGCCGTCACGCTCGCGTGCCGCATCTTCCTGCCGCTCATCGTCGCCTTCGGCATCTACGTGGTACTTCATGCGCAGCTCACTCCCGGCGGCGGCTTCCAGGGCGGCGCCATCATCGCCTCCGGCACGCTGCTGCTTTACCTCGGGGAGAGCTATCGGCTCTGGCGGCGGCTCGTGCGCTCTCTTCTTTTCGACATGCTGGAGGCGGCCGGAGCGATCGTGCTGGTGCTCTGCGGCCTCGGGCCGATGGTGCGCGGCCATGCGTTTCTCGAGAACGTGCTGCCGCTCGGGCAGAGTGGCGCCCTCCTCTGCGGCGGCCTCATTCTGGTGGAGAACGCGGGTGTGGCCCTGGCGGTGACGGCCGGATTCATCCTGCTGCTGCTCGAGTTTCTCGAGGAGACCCGCGCCGCGCGCGAGGATGAGAAGTCATGAGCTACCTGCCCTGGGCGATTGCGGCGTGGCTCTTTGGGGTTGGCGTCTATGGCGTCATCACCAGCCGCCATTACGTGCACCTGATCGGGTGTCTGACGGTCATCCAGTCGGCCACGTACGTCGCGCTGCTGTCGATCGGCTACCGCTTCGGCTCCGTGGCGCCGATCTTCTACAGCCGCCCGACATCGACACCTGCCGTTGATCCTGTCCTGCAGGCGCTGGTGCTCACGGATATCGTGGTCGGCGCGACCGTCACGGCGCTCCTCCTTGCGCTGACGCTCCAGGTCCACAAGAAGCGCGGCACCGTCAATCCGGAGCGGCTGCGCCCCTTCCGCCAGTGATCGCTCCGGCGGCCAGCGTGTTGGTGCCCCTACCCGTGGCGCTGCCGCTGCTCGCGGGCGCGGCCCTGCTGCTCGTCGGCAAGTTCCTCCCCGGCCGTATCCCCGACGCCATCGCTGTGTTGACTGCGATCCTCGTGGTCGCCATCGACGCGCGGCTCGCTGCGCAATCTTTGCAGGGTCCGCTCGTCTACTGGATGGGCGGGTGGCAGCCCACGGGCGGCGTGACGCTCGGGATCGCCTTCGTGGTCGATGAGGCGGAAGCCATACTCGGTGCCTTCATGGCGCTGCTCTTTGCCGCGAGCTTCGTCTTCGCCTGGGGCTACTTCGAGGACATCCGCGCCTTCTTCCACGTGCTGATGCTGATCTTCCTCGCGGCGATGCAGGGCTTCTGCTTCACCCATGACCTCTTCAACCTCTTCGTCTGGTTCGAGGTCATGAGCGTCACCGCCTTCGCCCTCACCGCCTACCGGCTGGAGGCCGATCCGCTGGAGGGCGCGCTGAACTTCACGGTGACCAACACGATCGGCAGCTTCCTCATCCTGGGCGGCGTTGCGCTCGCCTACTCGCTCACGAGCGTGCTCGATTTCGGCGCTCTGGCGCGCTCCCTGGCGCAGCACGCCCAGGATCCGGTCGCGGTGGCGGCGTTCTGCATGCTGGCGATCGGACTGCTGATCAAGGGCGCCGCCATGCCCTTTCACTTCTGGCTGGCCGATGCGCACGCGGTAGCGCCGAGCCCGGTGTCGGTGATCTTCTCGGGCGCCATGGTGCCGCTTGCCCTGTTCGGTCTCGGCAAGATCTACTGGGATGTCTTTGCGCCGGTGCCTGCCGTGCAGCTGCTGATGCGGACGCTGGTGCTGGCCTTGGGCATGACGACGGCCGTGATCGGCGGACTCGCATGTCTGCGGCAGCGACATCTCAAGCGCCTCCTGGCCTTCTCCACCGTCTCGCACGGCGGCATCCTCCTCATCGGGCTCTCGCTTCCCGGCGCGGTGAGCTTGGGCGGCGTGCTCGCCTATTTCGTCGGACATGGACTGGTCAAAGGGTCGCTCTTCATGATCGCCGGCATCCTGCTTGCCCGCGCCGGCGGCATCGACGAGCTCTGGTTGCGCGGCCGCGGCCGGCCACTCTGGCCCGCGGGGATTGCGATGGCGGTGGCGGCGGTATTGCTCGGCGGCGCGCCGATCGGACTCATGGACTCAGGGTCGCGTCTGATCGGTACGGCGGCGGCGGCCCGCGGTGAGGATTGGGTGCTCATCGCCATGGTGTTGGGGGCTGCGTGCACTGGCGGTGCCGTGCTGCGGGGCGCCGGCCGGATCTTTCTCGGCCTCGGTGCAGTGGCCGGGGAGGAGGCGCGCGGGCCGAGCGACGAAGAGAGCGAGAAGGCGGACCGGCCGCTCTGGCTGATGATGCTGCCGGTGACCGTGCTCTTGATCGTGGCGCTGGGTGCGGGGGTGGCGCATGTCGATGAGGCGGTGCTGGGCGCGGCGCAGCGGTTTCTCTCGTGGGATGGACCCTCGAGCATTGCGCCGGTGAGTGTGCCGCCCGCAGTCGCGGCTCCGGGCACCACGCATTCCTTCGTGCCGTGGGCGACGATCGCACTGGCGCTGCTCATTGCCGCGCACGATCTCGGGCGCGCGTGGCTGCCGGGATCGTGGCGGCGGGTGTCCGATCGGGTGCTGTCAGGTCCCGTGTTCGGTGCGATCGACCGCGCGCACGACGGCGTCATCGGCGACTACGTCGTTTGGATGCTGATCGGGCTCGCTCTTTTCTCCGTGAGCTCCGCCGCGGCGCTGCACGCGGGCTAGCTTGCGCTGGCCCCGCCCTCGGCGAGGGTCAATTGCTCATACCAGCCGCGCACCCGGCTCAGGTGCTCGTCCTCCTGTCGCAGCGCCTCGCGGAAGCGGCGCACCATGCTCGAGTTGCCGATCTCCTCCGACAGCCTGATGAGCAGCTCCCAGCCGGCATGATCGACGAGCTCGGCGGCGAGGGCTGCATGCAGGCTCTGCGCCAGCGTGGTGCGCGGATCGCTCACCGCCTGCAGCAGGCCGGTGGACTCGATGCCAGCCAGATCGGCGCTGGGAGTCTCGACCGTCGGATCCCCGCCCAACTGCTCGATGCATTCGCTGACCAGGCGGAAGTGCCCGGCCTCCTCATCGCGGATGCGGCAGAGCATCCCCTCCGTCAACTCCCGCGGCACCTCGCCCGATGAGGCTCGAGACTCCGCCCGGAGCTTCACGAGAACGCCCTCGTAGAGCCGGGTGCCGCCGCGCTCGAAGGCGGCGCGCTCGGCGAGCTTGTCGATGAGCACCTGCGGGCGCTTGCCGGCCAGCATCTTCGCCCCGCTCTTGGCCATGCCCTTGAGTGAGGTGGGCGCGGGCACGGTGCCGAGCGGCTCCGCCTCGGCGCGAAAGGTAGCGCGCATCTCGGCGAGTGCATGGCCATCGCCGGCGGCGGCTGCCGGTTGACCGTCGATTCCCTTCAGGCTCTCGAGCAGTTGCTTGCTCTGCGTCGGGGACATCCCGAGGCCGGTACGATTCTTCATTGCGATCTGCGCGGACTGTTCCATGATCGGCTCCGTTGAGGATTGGGGTGGCGGGCTTCAGAAGCCGGCGGCTTTGCGGTTGAGCTCGGTGCCCGGCAGCCAGCGATAGCCCGCGGCCACGATCTCGGTGGGCGAGCCCTGGGAGTTCATGTGCCGGCGATAGTCGATCGAGGCCTGGCTCTCCTCGGCGAGCGGCACGAATCGCGTGCCATTGCGGCGCAGGCTCACCTCATCGACCAGCACCTTGCGCACGAAGTCGCGGTTGCTGGCGTAGGGGAAAGGCTCCGGCAGCGCGCCCGGGAAGACCTCCTGCGGGTCGCGCCGCTCGTGATCCTTCATCAGCTGCGCGACGTGGTGGAAGTGACCGAGCTCGTAATCGAGCATCCGCTCCCAGATCGCCTTGATGCGCGGATTGCTCTCCTGCTGCAGGCAGCCGTAATAGTTGTAGGCCTCGTTCGCTTCGTGCAACAGCCACTGCTCGAGCCAGGTGAGGGAGGGGTCGAGCAGCGCCTCGTAGTGAGTCACGTGCTGCTCCTCGATCGATGCGATCTCGGCGTAGACCTGCCGCGCCACCGGATCCGCAAAGCTCGGTCCGACGTTCATGTAATAGTCATGAGTCTGATACTCGCCCGAGACGATGGTCATCGTATGCAGCTTGGTCAGCGGCTGGGCCGTCGCCTTGTCCCACGGCCGGGTGAGATCATCGAGGGGATCCCGGTGCTCCACCGAGGTCGCCCGCCCGGGCAGGATATCGGTGTAGCACTGCAGGATGTTGTTCGGATCCATGCCGGTGAGCCGGTCCATGAGCGCGGAATAACGGTAGAGATGATCGAAGTCCTCCAGCATCGCGAACCGCAGCGCCTCGGCGACGTAGGGATCGGGCTCGTTGCGGGCGAGCGCCGCGGTGACCTCGACCGCGACCTGCTCGTAGCCGATCGTGGTCTCGAGGGGGGAGTGGTCGGCGCCGAGCAGCCAGTTGACCTGCGTCTCCTGGTGCTGCTCGACCCGGCGGATGCGTGCGAGAGACTCGCGCAGCGGCCCGTTCATGCGGGCGGCGAGGTGTTGAAAGCGAATGGCCTCGCTCTCGATCCCATTCATCAGGATGACGCGCACCCGCGTGAACGCATCGTCATCGAGCTTGCTGATCGGCTTGTGAGCGAGCTCGCGCCAGGTGAAGCGCTGGCGCTCCAAAGGGGTGCCTTTGCCGTCGAAGAGTCGTAAGGCCATGATCTCTCCTTGCGTGCGTGCGGGCATTCGTGAGGTCACCGGCTCGAGCAATGAGCGTGCCCCCGCATCACACCTACAACCTGCTCCGCGCCCGCAACATGGCGGTCGCGGCGGCCGCCGCTTCGCCCGCGATGCGGCTGAAGGGATTGCAGCGGGCAGGCAATTCTTGCGAGCGAGCGCGCCGCCCATGTTGGAAGGATCTTCCTTCCCGACGCGGGGAGCGCATAATGCCCTCGCACCACCTTTGTGGAGGAGAGACGGTCATGGAGCATCGTTGGGGTGAGCGCGTCGCGGTGCGTTTGACCGTGGAGCTGGCCTGCGGCTCGGCGGCGCCCATTGCCGGCTCGCTGGAGAACGTCAGCGTGAGCGGGGCGTTCGTGCGCACGGAAGACTGCAAGCCTGCGCGCGGACCGGTGGAGGTCATCCTGGGGTGGCCCGACTATCGCGCCGGCGGCGGGCGCGACGAGCGGCTCGCCGCCTACGTGGTACGGGAGACGGCGACCGGGATCGGACTCGAGTGGTGCGAATTCGCCCCGCGCGCCATCCGGGAACTGATGGTCCGGGATCGGCGCGGGGGCGGTGCCCGGGCGCGCGATCGGGCGCCGAACTCGGGACGTTACTCGCGCGAGCCAAACACGGCCACGCAGCCGCGCGGGCAATCCGCGGCTGAGCCGGCCGCGATGGGCACGAATACCTTGCCGCTGGCAGAATCGGCGGCGACGGAATGGGCATGCGGTCCGGTGGGCCAGTTGCCGATCCAGCGCCGGGTCCTGGAGTCGACGACGCCGAGCACCGGGCCGCCGGTGTTGGCGGCCGCGGCGAGATAGTAACGGCCGGCCTTCGGATCGGACCATACCTCATCGGAGCCGCCGACCTGCGGCAGGCTGGCGACGATCCGGCCGGTCGCGGCGCTCATCACGAACGAGCGCGCGGGAAGGCCCGCCGCCACCGCATCATCGCTGCACCCGAGCAGCAGGTCACCGTGCGGCCCGAGCGCGAGTCCCGCCGGCATGCACGCCTCGACCGGCATGAGCCTGACCAGGCGGTAGGTCCGCGGGTCGAGCACCGCCACCGCGCCATGGGACTTGATGCCATCGAGAGCGGGGATGGAGAGAAAGACGAGGCCTGAGGCCGGATTCCACACGGGCTGCTCCGCGCCGTCGCTCGCGCGTTTGAGCTCGAGCCGGCCCACGACCTTGCGGGTACGCGTGGAGATGAAGGTCACGAACGGCGGATCGTCCGCGTTGTTCACGGCAATGACGAGGTGGTCGCGCGGGTCGTAGGCAAGCTCATCGGCACGCCTCTTCCCGCCGGTGGAAACGCTGGCCACGACCTTTCGCGTGCGGATGTCCACGGCCTTGACGGAGCTGTCGCCGTCACCCGCCCAGAACTCGTCGCGACCGACGGCGACGACGCCGTTCGGGCCGGATGCATCGGAGCCTCCTTGCGCGCTATATCCCGCAAACCCGGTCGCGCAGCCAAGAAAGCGGCCGGTGGCGCTCTGGAACAGATCGAGGCCCGCGTTCGAGCGGTCGGCGAGCGCGTACACGCCAGAGGCATTGACGAAGCCGATGTCGAAGCTCGCGAGCGCAGCACCCGGCACCAGGATCGTGCCGATCCGGGCGAACGGCTGCGGATGCGCCGCGGCGGCCGCGGATCCCGGAGCCAGGGCGAGCCCAACCAGAGCTGCGAGACTGGCGAGGAGCAGCGCGCCGGGCGGCGGCAGGCGGAAATTCGCCTTCATCACGGCGTCCTCCCTTCTGAGATGTTGGGAGGCGCTACCTTCGCAGCTCTTCCTGACCAAGTCCTGACGTGACAGGGGCACCCCGCTGTGGCACTGTGCGGCGGCCATGGGCCATACGTTGACATGAGCGCCGCCCAGTGGGGAGGCGCGAGCGCCATCTTCCTCGCCTCCGCGGTGGAATGGGTGGAAGCATTCACCATCGTGCTGGCGGTGGCGCTGACCATCGGCTGGCGCCGCGCAACGGGAGCGGCGCTGGCGGCACTCGCGGTCATCGCGATCCTCATCGCCCTGACGGGCGCCGGCCTCGAGGCGGCCGCGGCCGATCTCGGGCGGATCAGGGCGGCCATCGGCATCTTCCTGCTGCTCTTCGGGTTGCGTTGGTACGTCAAGGCCATCCGCCGCTACTCGGGCCGCAGTGCCCTGCACGATGAGGCGAGGGAGTTCGCCGACACGCGCGAGCACCTCGACCGGGACGAGGGACGTGCCGCCTGGGTGGTGGCGTTCAAGGGGGTGTTGCTCGAGGGACTGGAGGTGTGGCTGCTCGTCGTCGCGCTGGGCCATTCGCTGTCCTATGCCGCGGCTGCCGGCAGCGCGGCGGCTTCCCTCGCCGTCGTCATCATGGCGGGCCTGGCGCTCAAAGCACCCTTGACCCGCGTGCCGGAGAACACCCTGAAGTATCTGGTGTCCTGCGCCATTCTCGCCTTCGGCAGCTTCTGGTCGATCGGCGGTCTTGCGGGCGAGCAGGCCGTCTGGCCGCTCGGCGATGTCACCCTCCTCCTGCTCTTTGCCGCCTATGCGGCGGCGGGCAGAATCATCGCCTGGCGCTCACGGCCGACCGGTGCCGCCGCCGCGGGAGCGCGCGCATGAGGAAGCTTCTGCAGCTTGTCTTCGGCGATCTGCGCAATGCCGCCTCGGTGGCGGTGGCCCTGCTGGGGGCGTATGCGGTCTCCCGTGCGGCGCCGGGCGCCGCGGGCGCAGTCCTCGCCCTGCTCCTCATTGCCGCAGCGGCTCTTCAGGCCCTCTAGATCCGAACGAAAGTACGACCGCGCGGTCGAATCCGCAGCACGCTCAGCTCGAGCACAGAGGTAATATTACCGTGGACTACCAGACCGCCGAGAATCAGGCCATTCAGCTGCAGCAGCAGGCCGACCAGGTCGGGCAGGGCATCAAGGCGCTCGCCGAGAAGCTGCAATCGAAGATCGCCGACCCGACGCTCTCCCGGGAGCTGATCCTCGACCTCAAGGAGGCTGCGCTCGCCATCCAGCGGCAGAACCAGTCGGCGCTGCTGCTCATTCAGCAGATGGCCGAATACATTCACTCGCTGGAGACGCACGTCAACTCCCTGCCGCCGCAGCCGAGCTATCCCGCCTACCCGACACGCGGCTGGGCCGCCCAGCCTTACACCCGGATGGGCGGCGGATTCATGGGCAATGTCATGTCGGGTCTTGGCATGGGCGCGGGCTTCGGCCTCGCGAGCGACCTGGTGAGCAGTATCTTCAACGCCTTTTGAGCGGCCGCGCTCCCCTAAAAATAGTACCTCAGCTGGCCTTGCACCTCGCGGCCGAAGATCGGCCGCGCCATCTCGAATCCCGTGGAGATTCCCGCGGTCAGCGAGCGCGCATTGCCTTCCGTCAGGCCGAGGGCGTCGGTCAGGTTCGTGCCCTGCAAGCGCAGCTCCAGGTGGTCGCCGAAGTCGCCGACGATACCGGCATCCAGAGTGGTGTACGCCGGCAGGATCTGCGTGTTCTCGGTATCCGAATAGCGCAAATCGATGTAGCTCACCGTCGCGAACATCCTGACCCTGCCCCAGCGCATCGGCAGGGCATACTCCGGCGTGAACCGCACCTGCAGCCGCGGCTGGCGTTGCAGGATGTTGCCGTCGTTGTCGAATGCCCCGGTCCCGAGGCCCGCGAAGGAGCTGAAATGGGTGTAGACGGAGTGCTGCCAGTCGCCCGTCAGGCCGAGCCGCAGGCGCGCCAACGGCGACCAGTCGGCCTGGAAATCCACACCCCAGGATCTTGCCCCATAGGTGGCGATCGCCTGGGTGCCATTCCCGAGGAACGCCTGGAACGGCACGCCGAAGAATAGCCGGTGGAAGACGTCGACGGAGGCGTAGAGACTGCTCGTCTGCGCCTTGTAGCCGACCTGGTAATTCTCGATCTGCCCCGAGTCCGGGGTGCCGACGCGAACGTCATCGAAGCTCGGAAAATGCACACCCTCGTTGATGCGGGCGTAGACGCTCATGTGCGAGTCGAGCTCGTAGTTCGCCCCCGCACTCCAGGCGCCCAGTGTGTGATCGTACGCCGAAGGCAGCCACTGTCCGGTGACCACGTTCGTGTCGTTGTTGTAGAGCGTGAGCGGGTTGCCATCGAGGTCAACATTGGCCGTGCCCTCGACGAGGCCGTCGATCCGCTCGTTCTCCGTACGGTACTCCGCATCGAGCAGCCAGGGGCCGAGGCGCCACTGGTCGGAGATGAAGAGCGCCGCGTTGCGGCCGGTGAAGTGGTCCATCAGGGTGGAGAACGAGCCGCTCAGAATTCCGTGCCCCGTCACTTGCGCAACCGGCCCCGCCCCGCCCGCGGCCGTGAGCAACGAAAGGTCGAGCAGCTGCGCATTCGGCGTCGCCGTCATCAGCTCATCATTGCCGACATACCAGGCATCACCGGAAGAGTAATCGGCGAAATAGCCGCCCACCGTTGCCGTGTTGCCGCTGAATAGCGCGCGGCTGAGCCGCAGATCGTCCGTGAAGGCGCGGATTTTGCGGTCGATGATCCAGAATCCGAGCGAGGCAACGTCGGTGGCGGCACTGACTGTCCCGCCACCGCTCAGGAGCGTCGGGCTGCCGCTCACGAACGGCTCGCCGCCGGTCGCGCTCATGAGCGCGGCGTCACCGTTGGCGGCGGCGAGCTCGCTTGCGATCAGGCTGCCGAGCGGCTCCGGGGCGAAGTTGTTGAATAGCGCGTGGGTGGGCATGTGCCCGGCGGTCAGTCCCAGCTTGTTGCTGAGGAACCAGGGACCGAGCGCCAGGTTCAGATCCGCCCCGAGCATCCGCAGGTCCGACCCGCGGCCGTCGGCGAGGTCGGCGCTGACGGTCCCCGGTGTGCAGCCGACCGTACCGCACGGGAACTCCTCCACCGTGATGGCGCGCGTCGCATTGCCGGCAAAGGTGCCG
>DASYGA010000200.1:0-5734 GCA_036000265.1 Steroidobacteraceae bacterium
GAAGTCCCAGCCGCTCTCGGAGTACCAGACGCAGCGCCGCGGCGGGCGCGGCAAGGCCGCCACCGCGGTGAAGGACGAGGACTTCGTCGAGAAGCTCTTCGTCGCGCACACGCACGACACCGTGCTCTGTTTCTCGAGCCGCGGCAAGGTGTACTGGCTCAAGGTCTACGAGCTGCCGCAGGCCGGCCGCAGCTCCCTCGGCAGGCCCATGGTGAACCTCCTGCCGCTCGAGCCGGGGGAGAAGATCAATGCGCTGCTGCCCGTGAAGCAATATGACGAGCAGCACTACGTGTTCATGGCAACCAGCCAGGGCACGGTGAAAAAGACGCCGCTCACCGCGTTCTCGCGTCCTCGTCCGAGCGGCATCATCGCCGTCGACCTGCACGATGAGGACAGGCTGGTGGGCGTGGCGATCACGGACGGAGAGCGCGAGATCATGTTGGTCTCGAGCGGCGGCAAGGCCATCCGCTTTGCCGAGAGTGAAGTCCGTCCGATGGGCCGCGAGGCCGCCGGCGTGCGCGGCATCAAGCTCGGGGACGGTCAGGAGGTCATTGCGCTCATCGTCGTCGGCCAGAACGAGGGCGATAGCGAGAGCCGCGGCTGCGTGCTCACGGCCTCCGCCTCGGGGTACGGCAAGCGCACGCCCGTGGAGGATTTCCCGATGCACGGCCGCGGCGGCCAGGGTGTCATCGCCATGCAGACCTCGGACCGCAACGGCACGACCGTGGCGGCGCTGCAGGTGGCCTCGGGGCAGGAGATCATGCTCATCAGCTCGACCGGAACGCTGGTGCGCACCGGGGTCGATGAGGTCTCGCAGCTCGGGCGCAACACCCAGGGTGTCCGACTCATCCGGCTGTCGGAGGGTGAGCGCCTGGTCGGTATCGAGCGCATCGAGAGCCTGGAAGGCGAGCCCGCCGACGCGAGTGCGCCGGACGAGAGTGCGCCGGACGAGAGTGAGCAGCCGGCTATCTGATTGACCCGCGCGTTTCGCCGTGCCCTGCCACGGCATGAAATATGCGTGGATAAGTTGCGGGAAGACCGACGACAGCCACGGTCTGGAGGCCGTCTCGACTCGACAGGGCAGGGCTGTCGCCTCGCCGGAGTGCGGGAGGCAGCAGGAACTCGCTGATGCAACTGGAGCAGGATGCCGCTTCCGACTGGTGCCTCCAGCATGGAGGCGAGATGGGCGCCCGCATGCGTGCCCTCGACTGGTCGCGCACGCCGCTCGGGCCGCCCGCGCAGTGGCCGCAGCAGCTCAAGCTGGCCGTGGCCCTGTGTCTCAGATCGCGCTTTCCCATCGCGATCTTCTGGGGTCCGCAATACGCGCTGCTTTATAACGACGCCTACATCCCTGTCCTCGGCGCGGCCAAGCATCCCGCCTGGATGGGAATGTCAGGCTGCGAATGTTGGCACGAGGTCTGGCCGACCGTCGGGCCGATCATGCAGGGCGTGCGCGCGTGCGGCGAGCCGTTCTGGTCCGAGGACTTCATGCTCGTCCTCGATCGCCGTATCCCCCGCGAGGAGTGTTACTTCACATTCTCCTACAGTGCGATTCCGGACGGCGATGCCGCCAGCGGGGGAGTCCTCTGCATCTGCACGGAGACCACGCAGCGGGTGCTCGGCGAGCGGCGCCTGCGGATACTGCGCGAGCTCGGCGGCCGTGCGTTGCTGGCGCGCTCCGAGGGCGACGCCGCCGATGCGCTGGCGCAGATACTGGCTGCGAGCGGCGCGGAACTGCCTTTCGCGCTGCTTTACCTGCTCGATCACGAGCGGCGCCTTGCGCGCCTGGCCGCGTTGTCGGGACTCGAGCGCGGCGGACCCGCTGCGCCGGCCGCCATCGACATTCACACGGGCGGCCGTGCGGATGACCCCTGGCGGTTGCGGGAGGCGATACTGGGCGGACGGCCGATTGCGCTCGAGAGCCTGGAGATCGCGAGCGCAGCGGTTCCGGAGCCCGTGCGCTGCGCCCTGGTGTTGCCTCTGACGGGCTCCGGCGGGACACTGGGGTTCCTGGTCGCCGGCGTGAGCCCGCGCCGCGTGCTCGATGAGCGCTACCGGGCCTTCTTCAACCTCGTCGCCGGCCACATCGCCACCGGCCTCGTCATGGCGCGCGCCTTCGACGAGGAGCGACGGCGTGCGCGGGCGCTGGCCGAGCTCGACAGCGCCAAGACGGTCTTCTTCAGCAATGTGAGCCACGAGTTCCGCACGCCGCTCACGCTCATGATAGGACCCCTGGAGGACGCGCTCGCCGATACCCAGGCGCCGCTTCCGCCCCGGCAGCGTGAGCGCATCGATGCCGCCTTCCGCAACAGTCTGCGGCTGCTGAAGCTGGTCAATACTCTGCTCGATTTCTCGCGCCTGGAGGCGGGGCGGGTGCGCGCCTGCTTCGAGCCCGTCGACCTGGCCGCCCTCACGCAGGAGCTCGCGAGCAGTTTCCGCTCGGCCTGCGAGCGGGGGGGCCTTGGCCTCGAGGTGCGTTGCGGGCAGCTGCCGCAGCCGGTCTACGTCGACCGCGACCTGTGGGAGAAGATCGTCCTCAACCTGGTGTCGAACGCCTTCAAGTTCACTCTGCGGGGCGCCATCGAGGTGACCCTCCAGCAGGTCGGGGGGGCCGTGGAGCTCATCGTCAGCGACACCGGCATCGGCATCGCATCGGAGGAGGTTCCGCGCCTCTTCGAGCGCTTCCATCGCGTGCCCGGCGCGCAGGGGAGGACCATGGAAGGCACGGGCATAGGCCTCGCCCTGGTACACGAGCTGGTGCGCCTCCATGGCGGCAGCGTCCGCGTCGAGAGCGACCTCGGCGCCGGCAGCCGCTTCATCGTGCGCCTGCCGTTTGGTCCGGCCCAGCTGCCCGCCGAGCAGATCGGCGGCGAGCGTCTCATCGCCCCGACCTCCATCGGCGCCCGACCGTTCGTGGAGGAGGCGCTGCGCTGGCTGCCGCCGGGCAGTGCCGGCGAGCCCGAGCCTTTGCCCACGCAGGCCACCGTCCCGGCGCCGCAGATCCCCAGCGAAGCCGACAATGGCCCCCGCACCCGCCCGCTCATTCTGTGCGCCGATGACAACGCGGACCTACGCTGTTATGTGTCGCGCCTGCTGGTGCCGCTTTACGATGTCATCGCCGTCGGCGACGGCGAGCAGGCGCTCGAGACCGCGCTCACCTACCGGCCCGATCTCATCGTCGCCGACGTCATGATGCCGAAGATGAGCGGCGTGATGCTCCTCAAGGCGCTGCGCGCCGCTTCGCGCACCGCGATGATTCCGGTGCTGCTGCTCTCGGCGCGGGCCGGAGAGGAGGCGAAGATCGAGGGACTCGATGCCGGCGCCGACGATTACCTGGAGAAGCCCTTCAGCGCGCGCGAGCTGCTGGCGCGCGTGCGCTCGCAGCTCGCCCTCTCGGGAGCCCGCCGTGCGCACGAGCGCGAGCGCGAGGATTTTCACACCGTCTTCATGCAGGCCCCCAACGTTTTCTACATCGTGCGCGGCCCCGAGTACCGCGTCGAGCTCGCAAATGCCGCCGCCTGCCGGGTGCTGCGCCGCGCCTCCGAGGAACTCCTCGGCCAGCCGCTGTTCGCGGTCGTGCCGGAGCTCGCCGCGACCAGTTTCCGCTCGATTCTCGACACGGTGATGCGCACGGGGGTGGCCTACCAGGGGCGGGAGACATCCGGGCTGGTGCATTGGCGCGGGGAGATAGGGCCCAGGGTCGAGTACTACAACTATGTGTTCTCGCCCCTGCGCAGCGGTGATGGCGGCATCGAAGGGGTGCTGGTGGATGCGTTCTGCGTCACCGAGGAAGTGATCGCGCGGCAGGAGATGGCGCGCCTGCGGGCCGAGGCGGAGTCGGCCAACCGGATGAAGGACGAATTCCTCGCCATGCTCGGGCACGAATTGCGCAATCCCCTCGCGCCCATGGTGATGGCGCTGCAGGTGATGCGGCTGCGGGGTGGCACCTCGCGCGAGCAGGAGATCCTCGAGCGGCAGGTGAGTCACCTCACGCGGCTGATGGACGATCTGCTCGATGTCTCGCGCGTCACTCGCGGCAAGATCGAGCTTCGCCGCCGGCCGCTGGAAATCAGCGAAGTGGTCACCGGCGCGGCCGAGACCGTGGCGCCGCTGTTCACGCAGCGCCGGCACCGGCTGGAGATCGACGTGGCCGCCGCCGGGCTCCTGGTCCTGGCCGACCCGGAGCGGCTCACGCAGGTGCTGATGAACCTCCTCACCAACGCCGCCAAGTACAGCGAGCCGGGCTCCGCGATCCACGTGCACGCGCGCCGCGCCGGCGGACGCATCGAGCTTTGCGTGCGCGATGAAGGCATGGGCATCGCGCCCGAGATGCTCGAGAAAGTGTTCGACATCTTCGTGCAGCAGCCGCAGACGCTGGATCGCGCAGCGGGCGGCCTCGGCCTGGGGCTCGCGATCGTGCGCAGCCTCATCGAGATGCACGAGGGCACGGTGAGCGCGCGCAGCGCCGGTCCGGGCAAGGGGAGCGAGTTCATCATCGATCTGCCGGCCCTCGATCCGCGACAGCCCGCGGCCCCGGAGCCCGTGCGCAGCTGGTCGAGCCTGGTGCCTGCACGAGAGCGTCCTGCCGGGCCCCCCGAGCTTCCCTGAGCCCCGCCCGCGCAAGCCGCAGCACGCCGGGGGAAACTTCTCAGAACCGGATGCGCACCGGGCAGCCCCAAAAGTTATGACGCCCCAACGAGCGCTTGGTAGTATTCCTCACTCCCTAGTTCCTCACCCGAACCCGGAAGGGCACTCGTGCGCGTATTCAATTTCGCAGCAGGACCTGCGGCCTTGCCGTTGGAAGTTCTCGAGCAGGCTCGCGAGGAGATGACCGATTGGCGCGGCAGCGGCATGTCGGTGATGGAAGTCAGCCACCGCAGCAAGGCGTTCATTGCCGTGGCGGAGGAGGCGGAGAGCCTGGTGCGCTCATTGCTCGCCATCCCGGCCGGCTACAAGGTGCTCTTCCTCCAGGGCGGCGCGACCGGCCAGTTCGCCGCCATCCCGATGAATCTGACCGCCCCCGGCGCGGTGGCCGATTACGTGAATACGGGCGCCTGGTCGAAGAAGGCGATCGGCGAGGCGAAGCGGCTGCAGCTGCAAGTCAACCTCGCCGGCGATGAGGCTGCATCGAATTACAGCACGGCACCGGATCAGGCCAGTCTGAACCTGACGGCCGGGGCCGCGTACGTGCACTACACGCCGAATGAGACGATCGGCGGGGTGGAGTTCCCGTACGTACCGCAGACAGGTACCGTGCCCCTGGTGGCCGATATGTCCTCGACCATCCTCTCCAGACCGATCGATGTCGCGAAATTCGGGCTCATCTATGCGGGAGCGCAGAAGAACATCGGCCCGTCGGGTCTTTGCCTCGTGATTGTACGGGAGGATCTACTTGGCAAGGCGCGTCCGGGCACTCCGTCCGTATGGGACTACCAGGCGATGGCAGCGGAGCGCTCGATGCTCAACACGCCGCCAACTTTCGGCTGGTATATCTGCGGCCTCGTGCTGAGGTGGGTGCAGGTGCAGGGCGGCCTCACGGCAATGGCGACACGCAACCGCGCCAAGGCGGAGCTCCTCTACCGCACCATCGACGAGTCCGGCTTCTACCGCAACCCGGTGGCGAAGCCCTGCCGCTCCTGGATGAACGTGCCTTTCACCATGCCGCGCGCGGACCTCGATCAGGCCTTCATCGCCGAGGCGAAGGCCGCGGGACTGGTGAGCCTCGAGGGCCACC
>DASYGA010000243.1:0-2720 GCA_036000265.1 Steroidobacteraceae bacterium
ATCGAGGCCAACCTCGACGACACCGGCCGGTGCCGCGAAGCCATTTCCGAGGTCGAGAACCAATTCGGCGCCATCGACGGGCTGGTGAACAACGCCGGCGTGAACGACGGCGTGGGACTCGCGTCCGGCTCGGTCGAGGGCTTCGTTAAGAGCCTCGAGAAAAACCTGATCCACTATTACGCCCTCGCTCACCATGCCCTGCCGGCATTGAAACGCTCGCGCGGCTCCATCGTGAATATCAGCTCAAAGGTGGCGCTCACCGGCCAGGGAAACACCTCCGGCTACGCCGCCAGCAAGGGCGCGCAACTTGCGCTGGCGCGCGAATGGGCCGCCGAGCTCCTGCCCTTCGGCATCCGGGTGAACGCCGTGCTCCCCGCCGAAGTCATGACTCCCCTCTACGCGCGCTGGCTTGAAACATTGGGCGATCCCAAGGCCAAGCTGAAAGAGATCACAGAGAAGATTCCGCTGGGCAGGCGCATGACCCTGGCCTCGGAGATTGCCGCGGCCGTGGTGTTCCTGCTGTCCCCCACGCAGTCCGGCCACACCACTGGCCAGCACCTCATCGTCGATGGTGGATATGTTCACCTCGACCGCGCGCTCACCTAGCGCGGGCGGCTGTGCCTCTGACCTTCACGACTCACCCGAAATAAGCGCGGTTCTTCTCCGCAAAACCGGCCTTGTCGGCGGGCAGCTCGCTGTCCACGAAAATCGCGTTGTGCTCGCACGCCGAGGCGCAATTGCCGCAATCAATGCACTCGTCTGGATTGATGTAAACCTGCGAAGTGCTTCCCGCAGCGGGATCCCCCTCGCTGGGCGCAATGGCCATGGTGGCGCATTGCTCCACGCATACAAAGTCCTTCTTACACGCATCGGTGATCACGTAAGCCATAAAGATGAAGTCTCCTCCTCCCCAGCCTACGAATTCACTCGCCATAGCAGCCGTGACTCCAATCACAGAGGTCGCATGCTTTAGCCAACCAGCCGGCAGCCGAACCTACCCCGCCGACCACGGCGGCACCACGCCTGTCATGCGGGCATACGCGACAAGCTGGCCCATGTGCTCATTGGCATGCACGATGATTCGCAGATACATGCCGTCCACCGTGGCATCCCGGTCTGCGATGTGCACCTTGAGCGCGAGGTGCTGCGGCGTCTCTTTCGTGTGCGCTTCCTTCACGGCATCCAGAGAACGCTTCAGCCAGCGGATCACATCGTCTTTTGAGGTGACGGTCTTCTCCGCGTCGTCCTTCAGATCCGCCGGCATTTTCGGCCCGGTTACTGAAAGAAGGTAGAAGTTCGCCATCACGATGTGCATATACACTTCGCTCGTCGACCGCACTCCAGGGGCGGGTCGCCACGCAAACTTCTCGGCGGGCGTGGCTTCGGCCAGGGCGATAATCTGCGACGACACATGCTGCCACTCGCCGTCATACCCTTCCCAGATGCCCTCAGGGAATTTTTCGGCATGAGCGGGCGCCGTGTAAATAGTCGCAATGGCAAACAACCAAAGCGCTGAAAGGGCGCGAAGCAACCGGACTCGAGTCATATCGACCTCCTCTCCTGAGCGATGTTAATGAATACGGTCTCGGCTGCAAGCGAAATGTTGTAAGCCGCGCTACACCCGCGACGTGGCGACCGTCAGAGCTTGCGCAACCGGGCGCACGCTTCGTCCAGCGCGGCGTCCTGCTTAGCAAAGCAGAAGCGGAGGAGGTTTTCGCCGCAGCCCTTGCGGAAGAACGCGCTGCCGGCAACAGCGGCTACGCCGGTTTCGCGGAGCAGCGTGCGCGCTTTTTCCGCAGCGGTTCCGCCGGGGATGCGGCTGACGTCCGCCAGCACGTAGTAGGCGCCGGCGGGTACGGTCGGCGTGAGGCCCGCATCGCGCAGCGCCGACACCATGCGCTCGCGCTTGGAGTGGTGATCGGCGGCGATCTGGTGGTAGAAGCTGGGTGGAAGCTGCTCCAGCCCGGCGGCGGCGGCGTGTTGAAACGGAGCGGGCGCGCAGACGTAGGTCAAGTCGTGGAAGTAGGCGATCGCGGGCAGCCAGCGGGCGTCGGCCGTCACGTAACCCAACCGCCATCCGGTGATGGAGAAGGTCTTCGAGAACCCGGAAATCAAAATGGTCCGCTGGCGCATGCCGGGCAGCGTGGCGGGGGCGATGTGGCGCGCGCCGTCGTAGACGAAGTACTCGTAGATTTCGTCCGTGATGAGAAACAGGTCATGCTCCAGGCACACCTGGCAGACGGCCTCGGTTTCATGCTGTGTGAACACCTTGCCGCTGGGGTTGGCGGGAGTGTTGAGGAGGATGGCACGGGTGCGCGGCGTGACGGCGGCGCGCAGGGCGGCGGCATCGAGCGAGAAATCGGGCTCGGCGAGCGGAATGAGAACGGGGGTTACGCGCTGCGATCGGAGGGTGGCCACGTGATACCCGTAGAAGGGCTCGAAGAGGATGACCTCGTCTCCAGGATTGAGCAGGGCCATGGCCGCGGCGTTGAATCCGCCGCTGGCGCCGCTGGCGACGAGGACCTCGGATTCGGGATCGTAGGCCAGTCCGTAATCGCGCTGCTGCTTGGCCGCGATTGCGGTGCGCAGGCGGGCGATGCCGTCGAGGCGGGTGTAAATGTTGTATCCACCCTGGATGGCCGCGTGGGCTTCGGCCTCGACCGGTGCGGGGACCGGCGTATCGCAAACTCCCTGGGCCAGGTTGATGCCGCCCATGGCGT
>DASYGA010000247.1:0-7180 GCA_036000265.1 Steroidobacteraceae bacterium
CGCATCCCAGGTATCTCGCGCGAGACTGACGAGGGCGAGGCGCGCTACATCAACATCCGCGGTCTCGACGCGGACCTCAACAGCGTGACTTTTGACGGCGTGCCACTGATGCCGACCAATAATGCCTCGCCGTTCGGGGGCTACCGCGGCGTCGCGCTCGATGTCGTTCCGATCGGCCTGGTCGGGGCGATCACCGTCACCGACACCAACCTGCCGAGCCAGGATGCCGAGGCGCTCGGCGGCACGATCAACATCACGCCGAAGACCGCGCCGCCCGACGGCAAGCGGTTCCTCGATGGCCGCGTCGGCGGCGGGTACGAGCCACTGCGCGGCACGCCGATCATCGACCTTCAGGTCTCGGGCGGCACCCGTTTCGGCGGGCCGGGAATCCACGCCGGAGACATGAGCACCTACAGCGACGACCCGTTCTCCGTGGTCGCGACCCTGGCGTACTATGAGGACAAGCGGGGGATCAATGACGTCGAGCCGGCGTACATCGGTGGGGTGGGGCGCTCCGATCCGCTCTATCGGGCGATCAACAACCTTCAGCAGCGAGACTACGAGCTGCATCGCAAGCGTTTCGGGGCGGGCCTCGACCTTGGCTACCGGCCCGACGCCGATGATCAGTACTATGTCCGCGCCTTCCAGGCAGGCTACGGCGAGGATTATCATCGCCAGTTCCTGAATCTCCTGCCCGATTGCGCCGCGACGGCGGCCGGATCCGGCCGGATCACCGACACGCTCACGGGCGCGAGCAATCAGTGCCTGAGCCCGCCGGCGCCCAATTCGGACATCCAGATGGGATTCCGCGACGAGCGCGAGGTCGACAAGGAATCGCTCTACATGGCCGGTGGCAAGAACGTCTTCAGTGGTGGGCAGCAGCTCGAGTACAGGGCCGCTTTCACGCGTGGCACCTGGCACAAGCCGTACGACTACAATTCTTACTTCAATTACACCAACCCGCTGGGCGCAACGAGCCCCATCACGCTCACGTACAGTCCCACGGGCGAAGGCCACACGCCGCTTTATACGATCAGCGGCGCACAGGGCTATCTCGATGCCGGGAATTACACTCTCGGCAACTTCGGCAACAGCTCGGCCTACAACTATGACCAGGAGTGGTCCTTCGCGAGCGATCTCGAGCTGCCTGTGGACTGGCTCGGCGGCAGCTCCGAGAGCCTGAAGGTCGGAATCAGCGCGCGATTGCGCAAGAAGCTGGAGAGCTACTTCCAGACCTCGTATCCCACGTTGCCGGCGATCTCGCTCGCACAGGCATCGGGCGGCGGTCCGGCGGAGAGCTACTACGATAACCAGTACATGAACCCCCCCGATGTCCTGCCGGGATACTTGCAATCCCAGCTCGGCCCGGGAACGGCCCAGCCTTCCGATATCCTCTTCGACGACTCGCAGTACCTGCTCGGCAAGGAGGAGATATATGCCGCCTACCTGGAATACCTCGTCAAATGGGACAGGCTCGGCGTAGTCGGCGGAGTGCGCGTGGAGAACACGCACGACGATTTGCGCTCATACGCGGTGGTGACCGACACGAGCGGCAATCAGACCGCTGCCCCCACGGATGCGGCTAATCGCTACACGGACGCATTCCCGGGGATCCAGGCGAAGTACTCGATCAGCCATGACCTGGTGGCGCGCGCAAGCTGGTCCTCGACCCTCGCCCGCCCAGGGTTCAATCAGATCACGCCGAACGCCCTGGTCGACCTCGGGGCCGGACACATCAACGTGGGCAATCCCAGCCTCAAGCCGGCGTTCGCCAACAGCTTCGATGTGGGGCTCGAGGACTACCTGCCTCACGCCGGCATCCTCTCGCTGGACGTCTTCGACAAGGAGATCAGGAACTACATCGTCCCCGACCAGACCGGCGCGAGGATCTCGTTCTTCGGCGGCTTCGCCGATGCCTTGAGGACCTACACATACAGGAACGCTGCGCATTCCTACGACCGCGGTGTCATGCTCGATTATCAGCAGAGCCTGGATTTCCTGCCGGGGTTGCTGAGCGGACTCGGGATCGGCGCCAACTATACCTACGTCGACTCGCGCTTTGAGATCCGCCCCGGCCAATATGCGCCGCTGCCGTCCTCCTCGAAGAGCACGTGGAACGGCACGCTCTTCTATAAGCGCGACGGGCTGCTGATGCGAGTGGCGGCATACGGGGTATCGGCGGACCTGTTTGCCATCGGAGGCGATTCCACCACTGATGTGTACAACGCCAAGCGGACGTTCCTCGACTTCGGCGGCTCGTATGACCTCGACGAGCAGTGGCAGGTCTACTTCAATGCCCAGAACCTGCTGAACACTCCGCACACGTTCTGGCAGGGCTCATCGGACCGCCCGATCCAGCGGGAGTTCTATGGGCAGACTTATCAGGCGGGATTCCGTTTCAGCTACTGACCGGAACCCCCGCGGGGAGGCGCAGCGGCCGGTCTCCGCGCGGCGGGGGCCGGCCGGTTTCTCGTGCAACCGCTACTGCGCCACCGCATCGCCGCCGAAGCGGCTGACTTCCTGGATGCGGTCGAGGTAGATGTACAGGACCGGGGTGATGTAGAGCGTCAGCAGCTGAGAGAACAGCAGCCCACCCGCCACGCACAGCCCTAGCGGGCGGCGCGCGTCTGCGCCGAGTCCGGTGCCGAGCGCTATGGGCAAGGTGCCCATGAGCGCCGCCATGGTGGTCATCATGATCGGACGGAAGCGGATCATGGCCGCTTGGTAAATCGCCTGCGCGGCGCTGACGCCTGGCTGGTTGCGCTGCACATTGAGCGCGAAGTCGATCATCATGATGGCGTTCTTCTTCACGATGCCGATGAGCATGATCATGCCGACGAAGGCGTAGATGGTGAGCGGCAGTCCGAAGAGGTAGAGCGTCAGGAGCGCGCCCACGGCAGCGCAGGGCAGGCCGGAGAGGATGGTGAGCGGGTGAATGAAGCTCTCGTAAAGAATGCCGAGGACGATGTACACCACGATCATCGCGATGAGCAGCAGCCAGCCCATGTTGGAAGTAGAGCGCTGGAACGCCGCCGCCGTACCCGCGAAGCTGCCCTGAACGGTCGCGGGCAGGTCTATTGCCGCCACCGCCTTGGCCACGCCGGCGACGGCATCGCTCAACGCCTTGCCCGGCGCGAGGTCGAAGGAGATCGTGATGGCGGGAATCTGGCCGGAGTGGTTGATCACATCGGGCATGGTGCTGCGGCTGAGCCTGGCGACCGCGCCGAGCGGGACGAGCGCGCCGCCGTTGCCGGCCAGGTACAGCCGGGATAGCGCCGAGGCGTTCTGCTGATATTTCGGCAGCAGCTCGAGGATCACCTGGTACTGGTCCGCAGAGCCGTAGATCTGCGATACCTGCTGGCCGCCGAATGCCTCGCTCAGCGTCGATTCGATCTCGGCGGGCGTCACGCCGAGCGCCGCGGCCTTGTTGCGGTCGATCGTGACCTCGAGCGCCGGCGCCGAGGGGTCGAAGTCGCTGTTCACGCCGACGAAGGTCGAGTCCGCCTGTAGGGCCCGCACCAGGCGTACCGAGGCATTCGTCAGGTCCTCGAGATTGATGCCCTTGAGGGTGTACTGGTAGCTCGAGCGCGAGGATCGGGCGCCGATCTTTACCGTCGGCGGATTGACGATGGTGACACTCGTCCCTGGAATGTCGTCGAGCTTCTGGCGCAGTTCCGTGGTCACCTGGTCCGCCGACAGCCTGCGCTGCGACAGGGGCTTCAGGGCGATGACGAGGCTGCCGCCCTCATCCGACTGCAGCCCGGAGACGTTCGGGTCCCTTTCGATGATCTCCCTGACTTGTTTCGTGTACTGGATGTAGCGGTCGAACGAGGTGCCCACCTGCACTTGCACCTGTCCGCGCAGCTGGCCGGTGTCATCGCTCGGCAGGAAATCCTGCGGCATGATCTCGAACAGCCCGTAGCTGGCGAGCACGCTCGCCACGAATACCCCCAGGATGACCGGGGAGTGGCCGATGCTCCAGCGCAGGGTCCGGTCGTAGGCCGCGCGCAGGCGCTCGAAGCCGCGCTCGGTGAGGCGATAGAAGGCGCCGTGGCGCCGGCCCGCCTCCGGCCGAAGGAGTCTGGCACAGAGCATCGGCGTCAGCGTGACGGACACCAGGCCGGAGATGACAATCGCTACGATGATGGTCACGCCGAACTCGTGCAGCAATCGCCCGATGATGCCTCCCATGAAGACGATCGGAATGAAGACCGCCGCCAGCGACAGGGTCATCGACAGGATGGTGAAGCCGATTTCCGCCGAGCCGCGCAGCGCCGCTGCATGGCCTCTTTCGCCGGCCTCGTGGTGGCGCACGATGTTCTCGAGCATGACGATCGCGTCATCGACCACGAAGCCTACCGACAGAGTGAGGGCCATCAGCGACAGGTCATCGAGGTTGAAGCCGAGCACGGCCATGCCCGCGAACGTGCCGAGCACCGCGATGGGCAGCGCGCACGAGGCAATGATGGTCGCGCTCACGCGGCGCAGGAACAGGAAGATCACTCCGACCACCATCGCGCCGGCGATGAGCAGCGTGAGCTGCACGTCATTGACCGCCGCCCTGATCGACTGGCTGCGGTCGTAGAAGATGGTCGTGTGCAGGGATGCAGGGAGCTGCGCCTCGAACTGCGGTAACACCTGCTTGATGCTGTCGACGACGTCCATGGTGTTCGAGCCCGGCTGCCGCTGCACGGTGACCGTCACCGCGCGCTCGTCGTTGTACCAGTCGGCTGAGCGAACGTCCTCGACGCTATCCACGACGTTGGCGACGTCGCCGAATGTAACCGGAGCGCCGTTGCGCCACGCGATGATCTGGCGGCGGAATTCTGCCGCATCGTTCAGCTGGCCGCGGGTGTGGATGACCACCGTCTTCGAGGAGCCGTTCAGGGAGCCGGAGGACTGGTCCGTGCTGGTTGCCCTGACGGCGCTGGCGAGGTCGCTCAGCGTCAAGCCCCGCGCGGCGAGAGCGGCCGGATCCGCCTGGATGCGCACGGCGAACTTCGCCGGCCCGTGCACCTGGACCTGCGCCACGCCGGGCACCGTCGAGAGCTGATCGACCAGAACGGTGCGGGCGTAGAAGTCGACTTTGGAGATGGGCAGGCTCTTCGAGGTCAGGATGATGTAGAAGACCGGCTGCTCCGTCGGATCCACCTTGTAGACGCTTGGCGGATTGGGCATGGCGGGCGGCAGGCGACGCATCACGCCGGCGATTGCCGCCTGCACGTCCTGCGCCGCCACATCGATGTTGCGGTCGAGCGCAAACTGCAGCGTGATGTCGGTCTCACCCTGGCTGCTGGAGGAAGTCATCGACTCCACGCCGGGAATCCCCGACATCGCGTTCTCGAGCGGTGTGGCCACCGCCGATGACATGGTCTCAGGGTCGGCGCCGGGCAGGCTCGCCCGTACCTCCACAGTCGGGAATTCCATGTTCGGCAGCTCGCTGACCGGCAGCAGCGCATAGCCGAGCACACCGAAGAGCACCAGTCCCGCCGTGAGCAGGATGGTCATGATGGGCCGTTGGATGAACGGACGGGAAATGTTCACTGCGATTGCGGCCGCATTCGGCTGTGGGATCGGGCAGTCAGCCCGATTGCCCGGCGTCATGCGGTCCGCCGCTCGGCGCCATGACCTGCACCGGCCCGCCAGGCACCACGCGCAGCTGACCTTCGACGATCACCTCGTCACCCGGCTGCAACCCGCCCGCGACAGCCATGTTCCTCGAGTCATCGAACAGAACTCTCACCGGGCGCGGAGTGGCCCGGCCATGGGCCACCACGTAGACATAGGAGCCATCGGGGCCGTCATTGACAGCATCGTCCGGTACCACCAGGGCGTGCGGAATGTCCGCGAGCTGCACCGTGACATTCACCAGCTCACCGGGTACGAGCGACAGGGTCGTGTTGGGAAAGGTCGCGCGCAATTCGATGGTGCCGCTTTGGGGGGTGACTGCGTTGCTGATGAAATCGATAGGCGCGGACAGCGGCGTGCCGCCCGGGCCTTCGATGATCCCCAGCAGAGCGTGCGACTGCTGCCGCGCCTGAATGCGCGGCAGATCGGTCTGCGGCAAGCTGAAGGAGAGTTTCACGGGCCGCACCTGCGCGATGGTGACCAGCGGCGTCGGGCCGGTCGCATCCACCAGATTTCCAGGCTGCACCAGCAAGGCGCCGGTCTTGCCCTCGATGGGCGAGCGGATCTGCGTGTAATCGAGATTGAGGTGCGCGACGCGCGCCGCCGCGCGGTCCGCCGCAACGGTGGCGATGAGAGCATCCACGTTGGTGGCCGAAGCATCCATCTGCTGAGGCGAGATCGAGTTCTGCTTGACGAGGGACCGGTAGCGGCGCTCGTCCCGCCGGGCGTTACGCAACAGCGCCTCATCGTGCAGCAATACCGCCCGCGCCTGCGCGTAGGCGGCCTCGAACTGCCGCGGATCGATCCGGAACAGAAGCTGGCCTTTTTTGACGAACTGCCCTTCCCTGAAGAAGGCCGACTCGAGAGTGCCCTGGACGCGCGGCGTGACCTGCACGGTCACGTTCGCCAGCACCGTTCCGACCGTGTGCTCCACGACCGGCATGTCGCGGCGCTCGACTTTCGCGGTCCGTACCGGGGCCGCCGCAGGTGGGGGGCTCGCGCCCGCGGCGCGCCGCGGGGCCAGCCAGTGCCATGCGCCCGCCAGCATCAGCGCCGCCAGCGCAATCACCACGATGCGCCTCCTGGCCAGGCGCGGCCCGGGGACGGCGCGCTCCGTCTGCGGAGCCTCGCCAGCCATACGTAGGTTGGATTCTAGGTGCATGGCGTGGGAGGGCGCCTCCAGCGGCAGCACGATCCCAAGTTTTCCTGACGAAATCCTGACGGCGGTGCGGGTGCCCGCCGCGATTACCGGGGAGCCGCCGCGCCGTCCGTCCCGCTCTTCAGCCGCAGGGCGCAGCGCTGGATCCCTGCGTGCGCGCGCTCCATGTAGATGAACACCACGGGCGTAGTGTACAGCGTCAGGAGCTGCGACACGAGCAGGCCGCCGACCACGGCGATGCCGAGCGGCCGGCGCAGCTCCGAGCCCGCCCCGGTGCCGAGTGCGAGCGGCAGGCTTCCGAGCAGCGCCGTCATCGTGGTCATCATGATCGGGCGGAAGCGCTGCAGGGCGGCCTGGTGGATCGCCTGCGCCGGCGCGCACCCGGATGACTTC
>DASYGA010000253.1:0-3955 GCA_036000265.1 Steroidobacteraceae bacterium
TCACGCGCAGTTCTAACCACGCCACGGCCTGCGTCATGGAACACACGCTCGACATCTCGAAGGCCACCCAACGTTCTCCGGCTCACACCCGCGGCCACGCGCCGTCCGCCGCGGAGTCTGCGCAGCACCCCGTACTCTCGCTGCAGCAGCAAGCGGGCAACCAGGCCACGCAGGCTCTGCTGCACAGTGCCGGCGTCCGCACCAGGCTCGCCATCAGCCAGCCCGATGATCCCGAGGAGTTGGAAGCTGAGACCACGGCCAATTCGGTCATGCGCGCACACGACCCTTCCACGGCCGGCGGCGGCTGCTCCTGCTCCGGCGACGATGACGACATGTGCGACGAATGCATGCAAGCGCGCGGCAAGCGAACCGCGCCTTCCACAGCCCGCACATCGGTCCATCGCAGCGCTTCCGGTTCCGCTCCCATCAGCAGCCTGCCCCCATCCATTCAGCATGCCGTGCGGTCGCCGGGGCAGCCGCTCGATCTCGCGAGCCGCTCCTTCTTTGAGCCTCGCTTCGACCATGACTTCAGCAGCGTCCGCATTCACACGGACCACGCCGCCGCAGCCTCGGCCACCTCCATCCAGGCTCATGCTTATACCCTGGGCAGCGATATCGTCTTCGCGCCCGGCCGTCACTCGCCCGCCACCACTGCTGGTCGCACGCTCATCGCGCACGAGCTCACGCACGTCGTACAGGCTACGCGCGGAACACTCGCCACGCCACCCGAAGCCAAGCCACCCGAAGCCGGGCCACCCAGACCCAAGCACAACGCCCGCAGCACCCATCGCGAACCGCAGCGGCACACATCGCCCCGCATTCATCGGGACGCCGCCCCACCGGTTGACGCCGGCGCCGTCACCACTGCGGTGGACATCATTGTCAAGGCTCTCAAGGGCATCACTACTGCCTCTGACAGCGCCACCATCCTCCAGCAGTTCCAAGGCAAATCGCCGGACTTCATCCGCGCCATCATGCGCGATCTCAAATCACGCGCCAGTGACAACGATGAAACCGCGGACGGCATGATCGTCTGGCTCTTCGGGGACATGACCGCATCCGATCGCCGCGACCTTCGCATGCTGCTCTTGGCCAACAAGGTCCTCGAGGATCTCGGCCCCATCCTCGTGAATGAAATCAGTGTCGTCCTCTCGGGCATACTCTCCGACGGCACACCCGTACTTGAAATCCTCACCGCGCTTGGCGGCCCGGATCTCGACGGCATCCTCATCCTGCTTGAAGCGAAAAAGAAGAAGACTGCCGATGACACCGGCGTCTACCTCTTCGACAACATCGACCGCGTCAGCGCCAGCAAGCTCCGCGACCACTTCATTCAAAAGGGCGGACCGCGCTCCTGGGTCTACGTGGCCTCATGGACTGCCTTCAAAGTCGCAAACCTCATCGGCGGCTTCCTCGGCATTGTCTCTCACTCTGAGAGCACCATGGTGCTGAACAACTTCACGGATATTCAGGTCGTCGGTCTCCGTCAGCTCACTCAGCAGAAACTCGATCAGCGCACACGCGGCTCCGATCTCGGTCCGGCGGAAGACCGGCTGATGAACAAGCTCGATCAGTCCGACTACGAGAAGCTGCAGCAACTCCCCGGTCTCACCCTGCGCAAGTACGACCTCAAGCCCAGCGCGCTCGATGCCGTAGCTTCCGGCGCCAAGTGGGCGCTCATGGTAGCCGAGTGGACCACCTGCGGCATGATTGGTCTCGCCACCGGCCTGCTCTCCGCCGGCCTCGACATCCTCAAGGGCCTCCTCGATTCGTTTATCGCCGTCAAGCACCTCTTCGGCTGTCTTGTCTATCTCCTCTCCGGCGGCAGCGTGGGCAGTGAGGATCTGCTCGCCACCAAGGACTTCTTCGCCGGCCTGGGCAAGATCGTTTCTGATCCCCGCAAGGTATGGGACCAGCTCTGGGGGCAGCTCAAGGCCGAATTCACCACCATTGAAGGGCCGCTGGCTGACTGCAAGCGCGCCGAGTTCGTCGTGCGCAAACTCATCGGCGTTGTGGTCAACATTGTCCTTATTGCTGTCGGCGGCTATGGCATCGCAAAGGCGGCAACAGAGGCCGGCGTCGCCTTTGCCGAGCTGGCGGAAGAGGTCGGTATCATCCGCGCCCTCGGACAGACAGCCGCCAAAGCCGGCCGCGCCTTCATTAAATTCGTCCGCGCGCTACCCGGCCAGGTAGCTGAAGTTGTGGAAGCACTCAAGAATCCCCTGAAGCTGCTGCTCGAAGTTCGCAAGCAGTTCAACACCATCCTCCTCGCCGTGGACAATGAAGGCGTCTACGCCGTGCTCCGCGAGCGCGCCGCCGGTTTGCTTGAAAACGAGCGCGCCTTCTGGAAAGAAAATCGCCAGCGCTGGAAGAGCATAGGCACCTCCGGCCAGGGCGCGCAGACCGCCGCTGAAGAACAGGCCGGGCTCATCCAGCTCGCCGCCGACCAGGAGCAGGTGCCGGAGAACAAAGGCGTCATCGCCGATGTCGAGGCCAAGGCAACCGACGCCAAAAAACAGGCTGCCGATCTGGAAGGCGAGATGAAGTCGAATCCCGACTCCGCTCCCGCTGATCCCCAGACCACTGCCAAACCCGGGGACTTCACCCCGGACCAGATCAATGCCGCCAATAAGAGCCTCGAAGATCGCATCGCCGACCCCAAAAACGTTCGTGCCGGCAGGTCAGGCTCCGGCTACGATCTCGAAGTCGATCTGGGAGACGGGCAAACCTACAAGCGCAAGTTCGATGGCACCTGGTGCCTCTCCCGCAATCCCGTCGATTGCGGCCACATCGTTGACCCGAAAATCGCTCAGGCCGCCGATGCCGCCAAGGTCAGGCTCGATACCGATGAGCTCATCGACGCCGCGATCGAGATCAAGGAGAGACAATCCGGCGGCACCTTCACCCAGGAACAGATCAACACTCTCCGTGCCCAGTACAAGGCCAATCCTAACCTCATTCTCGACGTCCTCGAGCACGAAGGCACCACCCGCCCGGCCTTCGGCAAGGAGGACAACCCTGTTGATCCCAATGTGCAAACCGGACGCGGCGGGTCCGCCTCGCCCGAGCTGGGAAAACTCGGCAAAGACTTTAGCCGTCAGGCTGCCATCAACACACATGGCGAGCGCTGGATCGCGGACGAACTCGCCTTCACTGTTACCGGCCCAGGCGGCAACCCGGTCACCTTCGTCGCCGATATAGGCACCATCAGCCCCCAGGGCGGCGTACTCGTAGAGGCCAAGCTTGGGCCGGGCGCCGGTCTCGAAATACCTCAGGAGATCGGCTATCCCATCGTTTCAACCCAGGGTGCCGTGCCCGCCAACACGCAGGCTCAGACCTTCGCTCGAGCCCTCAATCCAAACTGGCAGCCCGGTCAGCCCATTCCGCCCGTACGCGTTCGCATCGAGTACTGGAATTTCAACGGCACCCTCCGCGCTCCGGTGCAAAACCTTCCCGCGGCGCGATAGCAAACTCATGCCTCAGCACTCCTCCAATTCGAGAAAGCCTCCCCGCCCGCAGCGCGTACTCCCTCCGCCGCCGCCCCGATTTACCCCGTTTCGCCCCCAGCAACTGGCGGGCAACCAGGCCATGCAGCAGCTCCTCCGCTCCGGGGCCATTCAAGCGAGCCTCCACGTCTCCCAGCCCGGCGACCCTGCCGAGGTCGAAGCCGAGCGCATGGCCGGTCTCGTAACCGGCCAGACCGCCGCTGCGCCCGTCGCCTCCCAGTGCTCCTGCTCGGGCAGCGGCCAGCCGTGCGAGGAATGCCGCCAGTCCGATGTTCATCGCGCCGCCTCTTCCGCAGTGGGCGGCCACGCCGTTACCCCGCGCACCGCATCGCACTCCGCTGCGCACGCTGTACAGCACGCCTTGTTCGGCTCTTCCGGTCACCCGCTTGACGCCGCCAGCCGCGCCTTCTTCGAGCCGCGCTTCGGCCGCGATTTCAGCAGCGTTCGCA
>DASYGA010000307.1:0-7478 GCA_036000265.1 Steroidobacteraceae bacterium
CGCAATGGCGTTGTTCGTCCGGGTGGTCGAGACCGGCGGGATGGCGCGCGCCGCCGAGAGCCTGCGCATTCCGAAGGCAACGGCCACAACCCTGATCCAGAAGCTGGAGGCCACGCTCGGCGCTAAGCTTCTGAACCGCACGACCCGGCGGGTCACCGTTACCCCGGACGGGGCAGCCTACTATTCACGCGCAACCGCCATCCTGGCGGAAGTGCGGGAGGCCGAGGAAGCGCTGTCGCAGCGCGCGGTGGCGCCGCATGGCAGGGTGCGCGTCGATGCGCCGACACTCATTGCCCGCTCCGTGATCGTGCCCGCCCTGCCGCGCTTCTTCACCCGCTATGCCGACATCGAGCTGGCGCTGGCATGCAACGAGCGGCACTTCGACCTGGTCGCCGAGGGGATCGATTGCGCGCTGTGGATCGGGGAAGTGGACGATCCCAACCTGGTCGCCCGCCGTGTCGGATTTCTCTACTTTGCCAGCTGCGCCGCGCCATCGTACCTCGCGGCGCACGGGTCGCCCGCTCACCCGCGCGAGCTCGTGCGGCATCGCTGCATCAACCACTTCGCGCCATCGACGGGAGAGATCGTGGAGTGGACCTTCTCCAGGGACGGTGAGCGCGTGCAGGCCGTGTTCCCCGGACATGTGGCGCTCGAGGACGAGAACAGCTACGTGAGCGCCGCGGAAGCAGGCCTGGGCATCGCGCAGATGCCGGCGTTCGTGGTCAAGGAAGCGATGGATCGCCGCGCGCTCGACCTCGTGCTCGCCGACTGGCTGCCCGAGCCCTCACCGCTGCATGTCGTCTATCCCCAGAGCCGCCATCTGTCGCGCCGGGTGCGCGTGTTCGTCGACTGGCTGGCGGCGCTGATTGGCGAGCACGACGGCATCCAGCTGCGATCGATGCTGCCGAAGCCGGCGTGAGGCGCACCGGATGGCAGCTCGCTCCGCCTCAGTGCTCCATGAATACCGGATACAAGCAGGCAAGCAGCAGCAGGGCCATCACGATGTTGAAGACGCGCAGCGAGCGGCCGGAGCTGCGGACCGGCCGCAGCGCGCTGCCGAAGAGCGCCCACGCAATGGTGGAGGCCGTTCCCACGGCGAGGCTGATGGATGTCTGGATGACGATGTTCCACGGAAAATGCGCGATGGCGGCATAGGCCGTGATGGTGCCGATGACTACGATCCATCCCTTGCCGTTGACCCACTGGAACAGGGCGGCGCCCCAGAAGGTCATCGGGCCGCGGCGCTGCGCCTTCTGCGCCGTCGGCGGACCGGACGTCGCGATGACGATGGCGAGATACACCAGGTAAGCGGCGCCGGCATACTTCAACACCGTCTCGAGCGCTGGATAGGCGATGAAAACGGTGCCCAGACCTGCGCCCACGGAGGCGATCATGAAGGCAAAGCCGAGCGTGACGCCCGCCATGTGAGGCAGCGTGCGGCGAAAGCCGTGTGTCAGGCCGGAGGACATCAGCATGATGTTGTTCGGACCCGGCGTGAAGAACATCACGCAGACGAAGGCCACGAACGCGAAGAGCAATCGCTGGGAAACGGACATGGATGAACGAGGGAAGGCGCCGCGGCCCGCGCAGCTACGGCGTGCCCCGCACGGTGCGGATCCAGCGCTCGAAGCTGGCCATGATCCCGCGGCAGAAGTCGCGCGTGGCGGGGTTGGCGAAGCCTCCCTGCTCGTCGACCAGCTTGTCGACTCCGCCGATGTAGGCCTCGGGCTGCTGCATCACCGGCATGTTGAGAAATACCAGGCACTGGCGCAGATGATGGTTGGCACCGAAGGCACCCTGCGAGCCGGGCGAGCAGCTGACGACGCCGCACGGCTTGCCGTTCCAGGCGCTGTGGCCGTAGGGGCGCGAGCCGACGTCGATCGCATTCTTCAGCGCGCCCGGGATGGAGCGGTTGTATTCCGGCGTGACGAACAGGACCGCATCCGCGCGCCTCACCCGCTCGCGAAATTCCCGCCAGGCCGCGGGCGGCGGATCGACATCCTCGTCCTGGTTGTAGAGCGGCAGGCCGCCGATCGGCACGAGATCGATGTTCAGCGCACCCGGGGCCACCGAGGCGAGCGCCAGGGCAAGCCGTCGGGAAAAGGACTGCCGTCGCAGGCTGCCCACGATGCCGACCACGTCGATACTGTCAGTCATTTGTCTCTCTCCCGCAGGAATGCGCCGCCGCCGGAGCGTCGCCGGAAACCGCGGCCGAATCAAGAGCGATGCAGTCGCGCAGCGGCTCGCAGCAGGCCGCCGCTTCCTCAGTGGCTGCCGGAATGCCCGAAGCCGCCGGCGCCGCGGGTGCTGCCCTCGAATGAATCAACGACCTCGAGCGCCACCTGGACGACCGGCACGACGACCAGCTGGGCGATCCGCTCGCCGGGGCGGATGGTGAACGGCTCGCGCGAGCGGTTCCAGCAGGAGACCAGGAGCTGCCCCTGGTAGTCGGAATCGATCAGGCCCACGAGGTTGCCCAGCACCACGCCGTGCTTGTGGCCGAGGCCCGAGCGCGGCAGGATCACGGCCGCAAGAGCGGCATCCTCCAGGTGGATGGCGAGCCCGGTCGGGATGAGCTCGGCGCGGCCGGACTCGAGATCGAGCGGCGCCTCCAGGCAGGCGCGCAGATCCAGGCCTGCCGAGCCCGAAGTGGCATAGGCCGGCAGCGGAAACTCGGTGCCGAGGCGCCGGTCAAGGATCTTGATCTTGAGCGGGCGCCTCACGGCAGAATCGTTCATGCCTGCGCCGAGCCGCGTTCCGTCGCCCCCGCGAGCGATGCCGCGTACGACTCCGCGATCAGGCGGACCAGCTCGCGCGCGAGGGCAACCTTCGAGCCCTGGCCGAGGTCGCGCCGCGCATTGCGCCACAGCACGATGAGGTGATTGTCCTCGCACTCGAAGACCTTGTTATCGCCGACCTCGTTGGCCGCGATCATGTCGAGGTTCTTCTTCAGGAGCTTCGCGCGCGCGTTCTGCTCGACCGCTTGCGTCTCGGCGGCGAAGCCGACCACAAACGGCCGGCCGGGACGGGCGGCCACGGTCGCCAGCACATCGGGCGTGCGCTCCATGTTGAGATCGAGCGTGTTGGCGGTCTTCTTGATCTTCTGATCCTGCGGGCTCGCGGGCCGGTAATCAGCGACCGCCGCGGTCGAGATGAAGATGTCGGCTTGCGCCACTTCCCGCAGCACCGCGGCCAGCATGTTCTCCGCGTTCTCGACATCCACCCGCCGCACGCCCGAAGGTGTCGGAATGCTGACCGGTCCGGCGACGAGGACCACTTCCGCCCCCGCCTCGCGCGCCGCCTGCGCCACCGCAAAGCCCATCTTTCCGGAGCTGCGGTTGCTGATGAAGCGTACCGGGTCGATCCGCTCGCGCGTGGGACCGGCAGTGATGAGCACACGGCGGCCCTGCAGGGGCCCGTTGCGCGGCAGCAGCATGTCGATGTGATCGGCGATCTGCAGCGGCTCCATCATCCGCCCCTCGCCGACCTCGCCGCAGGCTTGCTCGCCCTCCGCCGGGCCGAGGACCTGAACGCCGCGCTGGCGAAGGATGGCGACATTCGCCGCCGTCGCGGCGTTGGCCCACATGATTCGATTCATGGCGGGCGCGACGGCGATCGGCGCCTGCGTCGCCAGGCAGAGCGTGGCGAGCAGATCGTTCGCATGGCCGCCGGCCAGGCGCGCCAGGAAATCGGCGCTGGCGGGGGCGACGAGCACCAGTTCCGCCCAGCGCGCGAGCTCGATGTGTCCCATGGCGGCCTCCGCCGCCGCATCCCAGAGCTCCGCCCGCACGGGACGGCCGGAGAGCGCCTGGAAAGTGAGGGGCCCGACGAATTCCCGGGCCGCGGCCGTCATGACGACCTGCACCTCGGCGCCGCGCTCGCGCAGCCGCCGCACCAGTTCCGCGGCCTTGTAGGCGGCGATGCCGCCGGTCACGCCCAGCAGGATGCGTTTACCTTGCATGGGCGGATTATCGACGCCGTGCCACCGGCCGTCCATGGCGGCAGCGTCTGCGGCCCGGCCCATCCGGGACCACCGCCCTCACCCCCGGCGACGCAAACGAACCATGGCGAAGGCTGGCATTTCTGCGCAAAGCACCGCCATTGAGCCCCTCGCGATCGCTGGCGCCCGCCATCATCATTGCAAGCCGTTCAGCGGATCCACAGCCGCGCTATGGAACATCGCGGGCGAGCACTGCATTTCGACGTGTCTCTGCGCCTGTCAGGGTAACCCTTTGACCAGGAAGATCTTTTATGATTGCGGACAATCCGTCCGGCCGCCGGGCCGCCTTGATCGGAGGACAAATACCCCAACCATACGAAGTAGCTCGGAAATCACAGGTCAGGGAGCGCTTATTGCGATGTCCCGGGGGCTGGAGAAACTATCCAGAACTGCGGAGCGAGGAAACGCCGTATGCGCCTGATTGATGTACTATGCGGGCGCGATTGGCTCAAGGGGACCCACATGACCAGGAAAGCCGAACAAGTCGGTGCAAAGACGAGGGCAGCAGACCAGCCAGTCGTCACGAGTTCCGGTCAGCTTTCGTGGAGCGTACGCGACATATTGTTTTCTCATCAGCGAGAAGCGGCAGTACGTACCTTGAGAGGTGCGGGGCAGCCACCGCGCCAAGCCAAGACCGCCGGGACCAAGTAAGCTCGCACGCAAAGTAAGCGGCCGTGCCCGGGGGTGTCGCCGAGCTATTTGGCGCGAGCACCACTCTGCTCGCGGGCTACCTGTTCATTCGCTGGTCTCCGTACCGCAGATACTCGGTAGAAGCGCTCCGCAGCGATCGTTACGCGCTTCACGTCTTCGGGTACTCATTGCCCCTGTATCTGGCTGGATCGCTCGTCCCCCATTTGGCACATGGCTTCGCTCAGGTGGACGTGAGGTGGCTTCGGGAGGCAGGGCAGGCGCTCAAATCGAACGGTGTGCCTTCGGCAGCTGTTTTCGCGATCCTGATCGCGCCCATCGCTTCATTTCTGGACGGCGTCTACGTTCTGATCCTGATGCACCGGGACGAGGTCGTCCGCAAGCCCGGCACGCTCCTTGAACGCGCGAGGCGCGCAGCTGTAGCCCGTCACGTCCGAAAATCAAACGACTCTGGGCTGCGCACCGTTTATAGGGCTACGGCGATGCGCAAGCGTTTGATGGTTACTCTCAAGAGTGGAAAGGTGTACATCGGTGAACCTAAAACATCGATGCTCGAGCCAGCTCTACTCGACGGCTTCATACGACTGATACCTTTCGCAAGCGGGTATCGCGATAAGGACACGAAGGAACTGGAAATCACGAACTACTATTATGAGCTTCAGCAACATCTGGCTCTCATACCCAATCTGGAAGAACCGCCTCAATCAACGGACGCCGAAGACCCGCTGCGCGCGGACTGCTACGAATTATCAGTGACAAAAGACAGACGAGAGATCATTGATATCGAGGATCTCGGTGTTGTGCTCTCTTGGGCGGATGTTGAATCTTTCGCAATATTTGACGAACACGTCAACGCATTCATGTGGGCCAGGCGCGGTGGCGAAGAAGCCTCATGATGCCGCCAGCCACCCTCGCGCGCGTACCCGGAAGCGGCATTTCTGCGCAAAGAGGCGCGATTCGCCCCCTCGTCGCGGCCGCCCGCAATGCCCATGATGACGTGAGGTCAGCGGGTATGCGGGAATCGGAATGGAACGCGCAGCAGCGAACACGATCAGCGAGGCCGGTACTCTGGCCGCGGGCGCACTCACGATCCGGGAATGGCCGGAGGCGGAGCGTCCGCGCGAGAAGCTGCTGAAGCGGGGACCCCATGCCCTCTCAGATGCCGAGCTGCTCGCGCTTCTGCTCGGATCGGGCATCCCTGGCTGCTCGGCGGTCGGCATGGCGCGCTCGCTCCTCAAAGACTTCGGCTGCCTGCGCGCCCTGCTCAACGCGCGCCTCGCCGGCTGGCGCCGCAAAGGCATAGGCGAGGCCCGCTACGCCGCGGTTCAGGCAGCCATGGAGCTCGCCAAGCGGCTCCTGCACGAGGAAATGCGCGTCGTCTCGCCGCTCGCGACCCCGCAGGCCACTTACCGCTACCTGCACGCCCAGCTGCGCGATCGACCCTACGAGGTCTTCTGCTGCATCTACCTGGACAACCGCCACCGCCCGGTTGCATTCGAGGAGCTCTTTCGCGGCACGGTCGATTGCGCGCAGGTACATCCCCGCGAGGTGCTGCGGCAGGCGTTGCTGCACAATGCCACCGCGCTGATCGTGGCGCACAATCACCCCTCCGGCGCCCTGGAGCCCAGCCCCGCCGACGACTTCATCACCCGCCGCCTGAAGGACCTGCTGACCCTGATGGACGTGCGGCTGATCGATCACATCATCGTCGGGGACAGCCGGTGCTATTCGTTCGCCGAGCACGGAATCCTGTAGCGCCGGATGGTGGCTTCAGAGCCCTTGGCAGCGCCGGAAGAGACTTGTTTCTGGCTGATCGGGCTGGTATAAAGCTCGGCTCCGGTGGGGCGGCCGCAGCCTCCCCGTATCCAAGTAGCTGAATTTCAAGGTCGATTCATATGTCGCGCGTCTGCGAGATCACCGGCAAGGGTCCGGCCGTCGGAAATCGCGTCTCTCACGCCAACAACAAGAAGCGCCGCCGCTTCCTGCCGAACCTGCACACCCAGCGGTTCTGGCTGGAGACCGAGAAGCGCTGGGTCTCGCTGCGCGTGTCCACCCATGGCATGCGCACGATCGAGAAGAAAGGCATCGACAAGGTCGTTGCCGAGCTGCGCGCCCAGGGTCGCAAGATCTGAAGGAGCCCCCATGCGCGAGAAGGTCAAGCTGCTCTCCTCGGCCGGCACCGGCCACTTCTACGTGACGACGAAGAACAAGCGCCTGCATCCCGATAAGCTCGAGGTGCGCAAGTTCGATCCGATGGTGCGCAAGCACGTCGCCTACAAAGAGACCAAGATCAAGTAGATCCGCCCGCAGCGCAGCCGCTGCGCGCTCGATGGGCACGCATCACGCCCGCGGTTCGATGCTGCGCAGGTGTCTCTGGGCGGACATCCACGCGCCCAGCCAGCCGAGCACCACCCCGCCGCCGAAGAGCGCGCCGAGTACCGCGCCCGAGGGACCGGCCAGCGCGTAGCGGCTGCCGTAAAGCTGCGCCAGCGTGGCCACCGGCTGATCCAGCACCAGCACCGCGGCCTCGAGGATCGCCCAGGCGAGTACCGCTCCCCCGACTCCGTAGAGCAGTCCCGTGTAGAGAAACGGCCGGCGCACGAAGGCGTTGGAGCCGCCCACCAGCTTGGTCACCTCGATCTCCGCGCGGCGATTGAGGATTTCCAGACGAATGGTGTTGCCGACGACTGCGAGCACGCCGGCGCCGAGCAGTGCCGCGGCGATGAGCACCAGCCGGCGCAGCACGGCGAGGATGGCGTTGAAGCGCAGCACCCACGCGGTGTCGAGCTGCACGATGTCGACCTCCGGCCACGCCAGGAAGTAGCGACGC
>DASYGA010000334.1:0-13371 GCA_036000265.1 Steroidobacteraceae bacterium
TGCTGCGTGCGAAATGGACGGAGCGCATCCACAGCGAATGGATCAGCGCTGTCCTGCGCCAAAGACCGGAACTCGTTCGTTCACGGCTCGAGCGCGTGGCAGAGCTCATGAATGCGGCGGTGGACGACTGTCTCGTTTCGGGCTTCGAATCCTTGGAAGCCGGCCTGACGGGTCTTCCCGATCCCAATGACCGCCATGTGCTCGCCGCCGCCATTCACTGCGGGGCTCAGGAAATTGTGACGTTCAACATCCGGGAATTTCCGGACGCTTTCCTGCACCCTTATGGCATTCGGGCCGTCCACCCCGACACCTTCGTCGAGCACCTGCTCGATCTCAATTCCGAGGCGGTATGTGGCGCAATCAGAAGAATTCGCCGCCGCCTCGCAAATCCACCCTGCACCGCGGAGGAAATGATCTCGAACTACGAGCGTCACGGTCTGGCGGTGAGCGCGTCGATTCTGAAGACGTGGGCCAGCTCTTTCTGATCCACTCTCCATCGCCAAAACACGGCACCATACCATCACAGCGCGGCGAAGCCTGGCTGCGGCTCATGCGATCGTGACGGAGAGATGACCGCAGGCGGCTCTCGACCTGTGGCCACATTGGTACTCGCGGAAATTACTTGCGTCGGCAGGCGATGAGCATGGGAGCCATATTTCGCAGACAACGTCTGCGAGATTGGTTGATGTCTCCTCGGAACGAAGGCCGCCTGTTAGCCCCAGAAATCCAGAAAACTCGCCGTCAACTCGTCGAGTGGCGCGAACGTAGAAACTCGACCAGTCCGACGGGCGAAGGAATGAGCCGCAAGCTTTCCGTCGCGTACTCAGCCGCCTGGTAGCCGAGCAAGAGGTCATACGTGAACAAGAAGCTTTTTTGCCGAGCTGGTAGCGAGTATGGAGCAGATGAACGAGATTGCGCGCGGTGACCGTGCGCCCTTTCGAGAGTTCCACGTCGAGCCGCTTGCGATCAAGGAGCTGCGCTCGAAGCTTAGCCTGAGCCAGCCGAATTTTGCGAAGCTGCTGCATGTGGACATCGGAACACTGCGCAACTGGGGGTAGGGTCGACGGGAGCCTACCGGGCCTGCCAGGGCGCTCCTCACCGCGATCCGTCGCGATCCGACGCACGTACTGCGGGCGCTCGCGGCGGGGTAGCCCTGCTTCGTGCTCAGGAGTTTGAGGTGCGACGCGTTGCCGATCGAGACAGTTCTCGGCGCAAGGATGAGTAAAGCTCTATCCGCCGCTTCCGATGTGGCCAAAGCAGTTTGATGAAAGAGTTGAGCCATCCATATGTGTACACGACGGACTCAAGGCCGGCCAAATCCTCCTGCCACAGCACCTTACTCTTGCCCTTGAGAGCGCTCAGTGTGCCGTCAGCGAATCTCTATCAAATTTTGTTACGGCTTACGAGCGCTAATCCAATAGCGACTATCGCGATACACATACCGCCTGCATAGAGCGAATTTCCATCGCCGGGGGTATAGTTGCGAAGATTCACTACCGCGCCAAATGTGCCGACGGCGAGGAGCATTATCTCGAGAGCCACTCGGAAGCCCAGGTCTGGCGCCGAACGTCTGAACTCACCGTTGATCTTCAGCATTTGATCGCGCCATGCCTGAGGCGTGGGCGTGTACCCCGCCGCGGCAGCGAGTCCGATAAGCGCGCGCTGATAGGGGCGCAGGGCCATGTCAGAACCCGCGTCGAGTGAATTGCTCCAGAGTCACATCCGCAGCGTCCTCCGGCGTGCATGAGATAGCACTTGGCTTAACGTAGAACAGCCACCGGACTGGCCACAGCCACCGACGAGATGGCACTGCGTGCGGTGCCAATTCTGCGGCTGACCGCAGATAAAGCATCGGCCCGACTACCGGGACGATCCAGACGTAGACGGTTCGCAGGACCTTTTGCACTCCTGTCAATGTGAAGTCGCGCCAAATGGCGTACGTCGCCAGGAGTGCGCAATACCCTACGAACAGCCCAATTACCGCGCCCACGAGCACCATTGCGATTCTCGATCCGGGGTTCCCCGCCTCGCCCCAATATTACGCCAACTGCATCACGGCAGCGCCTTCCGCTGAGTAACTTGACGACGAGCGCCCACTGCAGGCCGCAGGGCAGTTCGCGCGTCCGAACTCATTTCTGCACTGGAATCGTCCCTGGTCTTCGTAAGCTGCGGTTTTCCATTGGGAATGTAATGCCGCATATTCGCCAATCCATGGAGACGACAGATAGAGACATCTCTGAGTGAGAGCAACGCTTCGTTGTGGAAATCCGCGCGGTGCGTCAGGATGAGGATGTCAGTCACTGTGCCTCAAGTCTCTCTCGAATCGCGAAGAATGTCGCGGCGCATTTCGGGTGAGTTCGAGCCGCGGAAATGCAGTCATGGAGCCGTACGCGGTGTAAGATTGTGGATGGACGACTATAGACACCTTGGTTGGGAAGCTGGACTGAGCATCTCCGGTCCGTGCGAGCCAAGGGATCACGGTCGAATTGGAAGGGTGCCGGTGCGTAGGTAGGAGCTGCCGCCGGCCGCCGCGCGATGTTATATTTCCGGTCAAAATCGACGGTTATGCAAGATAGCCTGACGGCGGCTTTTGTCACACGATGCCTGCCATGGCGGCGGATGCGTTCATCCAGTGTCGGGTCACCTCGGAGACGAAGGCGCTCATCCAGGTGCTGGCCGATCGCGAGCGGATCACGGAATCCGCGCTGGTCCGGCAGCTTCTCGAGGTCGTGTTGCGCACGTCCGCGGTCGGCGAAACCCCGCGCCTCGATGAGAAGCCGACACCCAATCGCGATATTCGGCTCTACGTGCGATTGGACCCGGGCGATCGTTTGCTGCTGAAGGAGCGGGCGGCGGCACGGGGCGTTCCGTCGGCCACGTATGTCGCTGCGCTGATCAGGTCGCACTTGCGGCGGATTACGCCTCTTATGAAGGAGGAACGTCACTCGCTCGACCGGGTAGTGGGAGAGCTCACCGCCGTCGGTCGGAATCTGAACCAGATAGCGCGGGCACTGAATCTCGGTCAGAGCGCGGCGGTACGCCGGGACGACGTCCAAGCCATGCTGCGGGTGTGCGGCGCCCTGCGCGATCACGTGAAAGCACTGCTCGCGGCCAATGAGAAGAACTGGGACCGGGGTCATGTCGAGTCGGCCCATTAGATTCGACGGTCGGCCGTTGTTGGAGATTGCTTCCTACGCTCGTAGGGGGCCAGGACGGCGAGACCACCTGTCACCAGCAGAGATCGAGCGGGTCGTGAGGACAGTCCGGCGGACGCCAGAGGTCGTGATTAAAGTGCTGAGCGGGGGTGCCCAGGATCTGAAGGCGGTGCGACGTCATCTCGATTACCTGCGCGACCGGGAGGAGGGAGAACTTGCCATCGAGACCGACGACGGCGAGCGGCTCACGGGCCCTGGCGTGGCGAAGAACCTTACCGAGGACTGGAATCTCGACCTTCAAGAGCATCGGCAGCGTTCGGATCTCGATGGGCGCGGTCGGCACTCGACCAAGCTCGTGCACAAATTGATGTTCTCGATGCCGGCGGGAACGCCGCCACAGAAGGTGCTCGAGGCAGTAAAGAACTTCGCGCGCGAGGAGTTCGCCCTCAAGCATCGCTACGTGATGATACTGCATACCGACGAGCCACATCCGCACGTACACATGGTCGTCAGGGCGGTGAGCGAGCAGGGCGAACGGCTTCATATTCGCAAAGCGACCCTGCGTGGGTGGAGACAGGAATTCGCGCGGCATCTTCGGGCACTGGGAGTACCGGCAAATGCGACGGAGCGAGCGGTGCGGGGTGAGAACCGGTCACCCAAGCTCGATGGGATCTACCGGGCTGAGCAGCGCGCAACATCTTGGCGCACCCGAGCACGGGTCGAGGAAGTCGGGCGGGAACTCCTTACAGGCAAGGTGGACGGCGAGCGCGGAAAGGAGACCCTGATCGAAACCCGTAAAAAGGTGGAGCGGGGCTGGTGGGGGGTGAGCGAAATCTTGGCGGCTCAGGGGCAGAAGGAGCTCGCGACGGAGGTCAAGCGGTTTGTCAGCCGGATGCCGCCTCCCCGGTCGGATCGGGAGTTGATCGCCGAGCAGCTACGCAAGCACGTGCGGGACGCGCGAGCTCGGGAGGGACCTATCAGGTGAACGCGAGCCTCACTGCCGTTGCCCGGGTCTTAGACATGTTGATCGCACGTATTGGGATGCACCGGATTGCAACAGGCCACAGGGCCCCGGCGGCGCGCTGGGATACAGCAGGTGCGAGTGACTGGGGTCTATTCTTTAGCCGGACCCTGCGGCTGGAGAAGGCCGACTCAGTCTCGCGGAGGATCTCGCGAACCTCGTACCTCTTCCCGCAGGTGGCGCGAACAGTGTCGGCGAAAACTCAAAACGCGGCAGGAACACGGGCACTGGCGGCGCATCGCGGGGCGGGCGTCTCGACCACCCGCACGCGTGGCGGGGACTCTCGACTTGACGGTCTGGCCATAGTGGCAACCGCATGAGCACGGCATAGTATCGTGCAGGCCGACAGGGACCTGGCTGGCTGTTCGTTACCGTCCACGTTCATCTTTGCAGGAGAGGGGGGGAGCTTGCGCCGACGTACTGTGATTGCCCACGGTCGCCATGCCATGCGCGAGCAGCGGCTCACCGCCGCGCGAGCACGCTTGCACGGACTGCACATTCTGACCTTCGAGCAGCTCGCGGCACGCCTGGCGGGCGGTCTTGCGTGCTCGGTCGATGATGAATCCCTGCGCCAAGCCGTTCAGGCGACGCTCCCCACGCTCTCCCTCGGCGAGCTCGACCCCCTGAAGGAACTCCCGGGCACGGTAGCCGCCGCTGTGGACACCCTCGGCAAGATCTGGCGCGCCGGCATCGATCTGCAGTCTCGCGCGGCCGATCATCCGCGCCTGGCCTCGATCGCGCGACTCGAGCAAGCCGTGCTCGCCGCATTGCCGCCGGCCGTGCTGCGGCCCGCGGATCTGGTCGCCGTAGCACTGGCGCGTCTCGAACATGCACCCGCGCTCATTGGACCCGTGGAGGTCGTCGGCCTCACCGAGCTCTCACCCTGCTGGCGCCCGCTGCTGCAGGGGCTGGCCGCTCAGGTACCGGTTCGTTGGCTGGCAGGCCCCCGATCGGTGCCTGCCTGGCTGGAGGGGAGCGGCATCCGCATCGAGCGGACCGAAACCTCGCATCCACAAGTCATCGCTGTCAGCGCCTCCACGGCTTACCACGAAGCCATCGAGGGCTTACGCTGGGCGCGCGAGCTGCTTGCCTCCGGGCAAGCGGCGCCGGCGGACATCGCGATCGCCTCCGTCCACCCGGCCGACTACGACGACTATTTCCTCGCCCTGCGGCGCGACGCGAATCTGGACCTGCACTTCGTGCACGGCGTGCACGTCACCGCGTGCCGGGAAGGCCAGGCCGCCGCAGCACTCGCCGAGGTCCTCGCGCGCGGGCTCTCGCAGACGCGCATGCGGCGGCTCTCGACGCTGCTGCGCGCCTATCCGGGTCCGTTGCAAGCGTTACCCGAGGGTTGGACGCGTCTCTTGCCAACCGACGCACCGCTCACGTCCCGGGAGGCGTGGACGCGGCTTCTCGAGCGCTTGACCGCGGTGAGCTGGCCCGACGGCGTCGATCACACCGCGGCGCTGCGTGAGATCGTGGACCTGCTGTGGCAAGGCAGCGGAGCGGCCGCGGCGATCGGCGAGAGGCTATTGGGCGGTCGGGTCCTCAACATCTGGCGCAGCGCCTTACGCGCGGGGCCGGCGGCGTCACTCGAGCTCACCCTCTCAGCGCTGCGTCAGGATGACGGGCTCGATGCCTGCGTGTCCGTTGCCTGGATGCCGGCGAGCGCGCTCGCGGCGTCGTCCCGACGCTTCGTGCGCTTGCTCGGTTTGAATTCCTCGCGCTGGCCGCGCGCGATTGCCGAGGACCGGCTGCTATCGGATCACATCATCCCGACCGCCGAACTCGATCCGCTGCCGGTGAACGCCGCGGACCGGCGCGACTTCGAGACCATACTTGCCACGACTGAGCGCGAGGTCATCCTCTCGCGCGCCCGCCGTGACGCCGATGGTCGTCTCCTTGGTCGCAGCCCACTGCTACCGGGTCGGCCTCCGGAACGGTATCTGCGGCGTAACGGCGTGCCGGCGCACGCCTTCAGCGAGACCGATCGACTCACGGCGCGGCCGGAGGAATTTGCAAGCTCTGCGCAATCGATCGCCGCGGACCGCTGCTGGCGCGATTGGATGCGCACGGACATTACGGCCCACGACGGCCTGGTCCGCCCCCAGCATCCGGCAATCGAAGCGGCGTTGGGCCGCCGGCACTCGGCGAGCTCGTTGAGGCAGCTGCTGCGCAATCCGCTCGGGTTCGTGTGGCAATACGTGCTGGGGTGGCGTGCGCTGCAGAGCGGCGAGGATCCGCTCGTGCTGGACGCGCTCGAGATGGGTGATCTTATCCACCGCACCCTTGACGGCGCCGTGCGCGCCCTCGAGCTGAATGGTGGATGCGCTCACGCGAAGACCGAGCAGATTGCGGCCGCGGCGGCTGGCTCCCTGCGTGACGTCGCCGCCGACTGGGAGAGCGAGCGGCCGGTGCCACCCTCGGTTATCTGGCGACGGACGCTTGAGGAGGCCCGGACTCTCTGCGTACGCGCGTTGACGGTTCAAGAGGAGTGGCATCCCGGGACGCGCTCCTACACCGAGGTGCCATTTGGCGGTTTGCAACCGAAATCCGCAGCGGCCTTGCCGTGGGACGCGACAGCGCCGGTGGAGATTCCTGGCACGGGCTTTCGGATCGGCGGCTACATCGATCGGCTCGATATCGCCGGTGATGCGCGGCACCTACGCGTGCGCGATTACAAGACCGGGCGCACCCCCTCGCCCGACATCGTGTTCGACGGCGGTAAGGAGCTGCAGCGCTGTCTCTACGCCTTCGCGGCCAAGGCGCTGCTCGGCGCCGAAGTCGAGGTCGCAAGCTCACTGCTGTATCTGCGCGATGGCGTGGATCTTCCGCTCGATGACCCGGAGCTGCGCCTGGGTGAGCTCAGTCAGTTCTTGCAAACGGCGCGCGCCAATCTCCTCTCAGGCGCCGGACTGCTGGGCATCGATACGGGTAACCGCTATGACCCGCTCGCCTTCGCGCTGCCAGCTAACTCCGGCGCGACCTACCGCCGGCGCAAAGAGCCGGCCGCGCTCGAGCGGCTGGGTGAGGCGGCGCGCATCTGGGAGGAGCGCTGATGAGCGCGAAGCCGCGCGCCCTGCGCGACGATGACAGCCGCCGGCGAGCGATCACGATCCACGATCGCTCGTTCCTGGTCGAGGCGGGGGCGGGTTCGGGCAAAACTGCGGTGATGGCTGGACGTATCGCCCTGATGCTCGCCGAAGGCATCGCGCCCCGGCACATGGCCGCGGTGACCTTTACCGAGCTCGCGGCCAGCGAGCTGTTCCTGCGCGTGCGGGAGTTCGTCGCGGCCTTGACGGTGGGTGAGATCCCCACCGAGCTGCACATCGCGCTGCCTCGAGGACTCTCCGACCATCATCGCCGGCATCTCGCCGTCGCGAGCCTGCGGATCGACGATCTGACGTGCTCGACCATTCACGGCTTTTGCCAACGTCTGATTCAACCGTATCCGGCGGAGGCGCAGATCGACCCGGGCGCCGCGGTCATGGACCGCGACCAGGCGGATCTGCTCTTCATCGAGACGACCGAATCGTGGCTGCGCGAGACGCTTGCTCATGATGGCGGCGGCTTGCTCGCCGCCCTGGTGCTGCAGGACGAGAGCCCCGGCGAGACCGTCGCGCTCGTGCACCAGATCCTCGATCACTTGCGGACACATCGAGTGCTTAGCGTCGCGCGCCGGCCGGCGCTGGCGCCGCTGATCGGCGAATTCGAGCGGGCGGCGCGCCATTTCATGCAATTCCTGAGCACGGCCGGCGCGGAGGAGCCGGAGACCACAAGCATCGCGAGTCAGTTCGCCGAGATGGCCCAGGCACTCGCGTCCGTCCATCCGCTCGAGGAGCCCGCCCAGCTGGTCCGGCTCGTGCGGCTCGCGCCGCCCGCGGATCTGTGCCGGCGAGACGGTGATTTTCTGCAGTATCGGAAGAAGGGCAAATGGGGTGCGGCGGTCAAGTTACTCGGCCTCTCCAAGGCAGACGGTGATCGTTTGAACAGCCTCGCCGAAGATCACTACGCCGCCTGCTGCGATGCTTGGACCGCGCTGCTGCAAGCCGCCGGCGCCGAGCTGCTGGCGCGATTGCTCGAACTGCTCGAGCCCGCCGTGGAGCGTTTCCGCCAGAATAAGCGGGCGGCGGCGCTGCTGGACTTCGAGGATCTGATCTTTGCCGCGGGCGATCTGCTGCGCGATCACGAGCCGGTCCGCTGCGCCTTGGCGGCTCGGTTCCGCCACGTGCTCGTCGACGAGTTCCAGGACACCGACTCGCGACAGACCGAGATATTCTGGCGCCTGTGTGGCGAACCTGGCTCCGAGGCGCCGCACGCCGATTGGCCGTGCTGGCGCATCCGCCCCGGCGCGCTGTTTCTGGTCGGCGATCCCAAGCAAGCCATTTATCGCTTTCGTGGGGCCGATGTTGCCGCCTACGTCCGGGCGCGTGACCTCATGCTCGCGCAAGATCCCAACAGCCTGCTCTCGATCGCGACCAACTTTCGCTCCTGCGAACCGATTCTGCACTACGTGAACGAGTGCTTCGCACAGCCCCTGTCCGTCGCGAGCGGTCAGCCGGGCTTCACACCCCTGGACGCGTTTCACGCCGCTTCGACGGACGGGCTCTGCGTAGCCGCGCTGGACGTCAAGGTCGCCGACGCGCAGGGCTGTGCGTCCTCGGAGGAGCAGCGCGACGCGGAGGCCGAAGTCGTCGCCGAGATCTGCGCGCGTCTAATCGGCCAGGCGCCGCTGCTCGATCGCAAGACCGGCGTGCAGCGTCTGTGCCGACCGGGCGACATTGCCCTTCTGGCGCCGACGGGCAGTGAATTGTGGCGCTATGAAGAGGCGCTCGAGAGTCGCGGCATCCCGGTCGCGAGTCAGGCCGGGAAGGGCCTCTTTCAGCGTCAGGAGATTCAGGACCTGATCGCACTCACGCGCGTGCTGGCCGATCGGCGCGACACTCTGGCACTCGGCGCGTTGCTGCGCGGCCCGCTGGTGGGGCTGACCGAGGAGGAGCTGCTCGACATCACCTGGAGCCTGCCACGCGTGCAGGAATCCGCCGAGACCATCCGGCACTCGGCCGAGTCTGAGAGCCTCCGGCGGTGGGATCTGAGCGTCCCCGCCGAGGACCTCACTCACCTCTATGCGCGCGACATAATCGAGAAGCTCCAAGCGCTCGCGCGCAAGGCGAACGCGACCACCCCGCACGCGCTGCTCTGCGAAGCCGTGGACGTGCTGCGCATCCGGCCCATTCTGCTGCAGCGCTATCGCAGACAAGCCGAGCGCGGGCTCGCCAATCTCGATCTGTACTTGAGTTTCAGCCGTGCCTACGCGGTGCGTGGGCTTCGCGCGTTCGCGGCGACGGTGACTGCCGCCTGGGAGGATGAATCCCGAGCGGTCGAAGGTCGACCCGACGCGCAGGAGGAAGCCGTCGCGCTCTACACCATGCACGCCGCCAAGGGGCTCGAATGGCCGGTTGTGATCCCCGTCAACACGATGACCCAAACGAAATCGGTCACGGGGCCCGTGGTCGATCGCAATACGGGATACCTCTATTGTCCGGTATTTGGAGTCAAGCCAACCGGGTACCAGGCGGCGCTCACCGTGGAGAGTGCCGAGATCGAACGTGAGCGGGTCCGGCTCTGGTACGTCGCCGCGACCCGCGCACGCGAGCTGCTCCTGCTGCCGCGGCTCGACGTGGCTCCGAAGGGTTCCGTGTGGAACGCGCTTTTGGATCTTTCTCTCCCCAATCTGCCGGCGCTCGACCTCAGTCACCTGGCCGCGCATAGGCTCGTCAGTGCGGAGGAGGAGTCCAATACCCAAACGCGCGACGGCTTTGCGGCGGAAGCCTCGGCGATCGCCGCTCGCCAGCAACGCCTCATCTGGCGCGCACCCAGTCGGGAGGAGGGGGACGCGCCGGGCGCGTTGCCGCCCGAGGAGCCCGAGATCCTCATCTCCGAAATCGACAGCGCTCCTCTGTCAACGGCGGCCACACCGGGCGTCCAGGGCGGGCGCGAGCGCGGAGTGATCCTTCACAAGCTCATCGAAGAAATACTGACCGGCGAGCTCGAAGAATCGATGCCCGCCCTGGTTGTCCGGGCAGCAACCTTGATCTGCGCGTTGGGCCAACCTGTTGCGCATAACCCTGCCGAGGGTCTCGTCCCCGCGGAGCTCGCTGGCTGCGCCCGACGTGCACTGTCCGTACCGGAAGTAGAGGCACTGCGATCCACGCTGATGCCCGAAGTCCCGGTGTATGCCTCGACGCACTTGCAGGACCACGAAGAAGCGAGTGCCGGCATCGCTGATGCCATCGCGTTCGCTGCCGACGGAAGCCCTCTGGTGGTGATCGATTGGAAGAGCGATGTTGCGCCTCCGCACGAGGTACTCGAGCACTACCGCGCTCAGGTCCGAGCGTATCTGGACATCACCCACGCCGAGCGCGGCCTCATCGTGCTGGCAACGAGCGGCCGTGTGATCTCCGTCATGCGATGAGAAGAGCTGAGCTCGACCGTCAGTCTGGGGCATTTTGCAGCGGGGCGATAAGAAGTTAAGAAGGTACACGCATGAATCTACCGACTTACAGTGCAATACTGGTCGACGGCCTGCGAGCCGCGCGGCGCGTCGTCGTTCTGACGGGAGCGGGTGTATCGGCGGAAAGCGGCATCCCGACCTTTCGCGACAAGCTGGTGGGGCTGTGGGAGAACTATGAGCCCGCCGATCTCGCCACGCCGGCGGCCTTCCTGCGCGATGCTGCCCTCGTCTGGGGCTGGTACGAGTGGCGCCGGATGACGGTGCTGCGCGCACAGCCGAATGCCGCCCATCGGGCGCTCACCACGCTGCGCGCCCTGGTTCCTGAGCTGACGCTGATTACTCAGAATGTCGATGATTTGCACGAGCGAGCAGGAAGTCGTGACGTTCTGCATCTTCACGGCCGACTGGCCCAGCCGTACTGTGCAGGGTGCCAGCAATCGTACGTCTTCCCGCCGGGCATTCCGGATTTCCCTCCCGGCGGAGAGCGCATCGAGCCACCGCGTTGTAGTCAGTGTTGCGGCAAAGTTCGTCCCGGCGTCGTGTGGTTTGGTGAGGATCTGCCACGACGTGAATGGCAAGCGGCAATGGACGCGGCCAAGCGCTGCGACATATTTCTCTGCATTGGAACTTCTTCCATCGTCCGACCGGCCGCAACCCTCACCGAAATCGCGGCGAGTGCGGGAGCGCTGACGGTTCAGGTCAACCCGACGTCGACCGACGCCGACGGGGTTGTATCCGTTTCGCTCAAGGGGCCGGCGGGGGCGATGCTGCCCGAACTGATCGCCAGGACATGGGGGCGTGATCGTGCCGACAAGCCGGCAACGTCGCCTCCTGAGGTCATCGTGTCCATCCAGGCAGAAGGGGGGTCGATCACGCTGCTGGGTAGGAGGAATTCCGAAGGCCTGTGGAGTTATGCTCGGAAGGTTGGCGATCAGACGCCAACGCTCCTCGATGACGAGGACGGAGGAAGAGCTATGCAGTCCAAGTCGCAATGGGTCACTACGTGGCCCAAAGCCGTGGCACTTCTGGATCGGTATCCCTGGGCGATGCTCAGTGGCAGCGAGGTTCACCCCGAATTTCGCGAGCGCATATGGAGTGAGGTCATCCAACGGTTGAAGGCGAATGAAAGTGCATCGACGGACCGCGCGAGAGAACGCTGGGCGCGTGCCTGCCGCCGCGATCATAATGGAGGCAACGCTCGACATTCGGATATCACGTGACCGCAGGACTCCCGCGATCTTGGAGAGAAACAGTTACACCGTCTTCTAAGCGTCTCGAAGACAGAATTCCTCCGGCAGAGCTTCGGGACGCGTTCGGCCTGTACCACCCAGTCAGCACGTCGGTAAGAACCGACAATACAAAGGCACAGCAATTGGTTGAGGAAATGAGTGCGCGGTTTGCCTAATGTTGAAGCACCGCCGCCACTTTGCGTATGATCATGTTAGTGTCATCGGCTCCAGAGATTATAGATGTTTTCATACGGCGCACCGCCAATAGAAGCAATCACCGAAAGAGACATCGATCTTCTTATTCTGGAAGAGATGTACGCATCGCGAGCGTTCGTCGAATGGCTCATCGAGCGAGTGTTCGGCACAGATACCATCGTGAGGGAGATCATCTCGGCCCATCACTCGATCTTCGACGCCGACGGTGAATCTGACATCGTTCTTGTGTTCAGCGACGGCTCAGGCGCTGCCTGCGGGCTTCTCATCGAAAACAAGATCAATGCCCCGGCACAGCCAGAACAGGCTGCGCGTTATCGTAAACGTGCCGAGACTGGTGCCAAAGAGGGACATTGGGAGAAGTCGAGGACCGCAATATTTGCGCCTCGAGAATATCTCGAGGCAAAATCAGATGGCTACGATGCGCGCATTTCGTATGAAGACATCGCTGCCTGGTTTGAGACACGGACGTCACGCGATGCACGGGCGACCTACCGTGCGCGGATAATAAGAGACGCGATTGCTAGAGCCCGCCGAAACGGAATTTCGCGCGGCGACCCTATGATCACAGCGTTCTGGAAGATGTACTACGCAGACGCGACGCTGCTGTTTCCAGAGCTTGAGATGAAGGAGCCCGGTGATAAGGGACCGAGTTCGACGTGGATACAGTTCCGGCCGAAGAGCCTCATTCAAGGCCGCACTCTCGACCACAAACTTCCCCGTGGGTGTCTTGACCTGTCCTTTGTCGCGATTCCGACCGCGCGGCTCGAGGATCTACAACAGCGCTGGCGCACGATCCTAGAGTCCCAAGACGTAACCATTGTGCCTACCGGCGGATCCGTTGCCGTAAGAGCGGTAGTGCCGATCGTGAATCCACGGGAGGACTATTCAACCCAGCAACCCGCAGCGCGAGCAGGAATGAAAGCCGCGTACCGATTGCTGTACCTGGCCGGCTTGCTGCGCCTGGACGGCGCTGGAGACGGCAAGCCGATCGCAGCGCAGCGGTGAGACCGCCAATTCTGGCAGCGAGAGGGCGCCCACCACAGACCGCCAGACTGCTGCGACACCAGCACTCGCGGGTCGAAGGGTAACGGCCGGATGGAGACGTGGCTCTGGGTTCGCGACGAAATCCTGAAAGCGCGAGAAAGCGGCCCGCGCGTTCCGAGGGGATATAGAATCCCGCGACCTCCCATATGGCGGGCTATGGTGGAGACTTACGGCCCGCCAGCGACTTTCGCG
>DASYGA010000359.1:0-9173 GCA_036000265.1 Steroidobacteraceae bacterium
GGTCAAGCACCGGGTGCCCATCTGGAAGAAGGAGCATTACGAGAGCGGTGATTCCGGCTGGGTGAACTGCGAGCGCTGCGCGGAGCACGGGCAGCACGCTGCGGCGGCCTCGGGACACGCGCACCACGGCCACTCGGACGCGGCGAGTCCCAAGCCCGACTACTCGCGCCAGATCGCCTTGAAGGAAGTCGGCGCCGCGGGCCAGGAGAAGCTGCGCCGCGCGGCGGTGCTGGTGGTGGGCTGCGGCGGCCTCGGTGTGCCGGTGATGACCTACCTCGCCGCGGCCGGCATCGGCCGTATCGGACTCGTCGATGGGGATCGGCTGGAAGCCTCGAACCTCCACCGACAGACACTCTACGCCCTCGCCGACATCGGCCAGCCCAAAGTCGAGCTGGCGGCGGCGCGCCTGCGCTCCCTCAACCCGCAAGTCGACGTACACACTCACGCAATCCGCCTCGATGCGGCCAGCGCGCCGGGCGTCATCGAGCCCTACTCGCTGGTCATCGACTGCACGGACAACTTCTCGGCCAAATTCATGTTGAACGACACCTGCGTGCGCCTTCGCAAGCCGGTCGTCTTCTCGAGCGTGTACCAGTACGAAGGCCAGCTCCAGGTCGTGCGTCCTGACCGCGGCGGCGCGTGCCTGCGGTGCGTCTGGCCGGAGGCGACCCGCGACGGCCTGATTGGCAACTGCGCCGAGGCCGGCGTGCTCGGCCCGGTACCGGGCACGTTCGGCACTCTTCAGGCACTCGAGGCGCTGAAGCTTCTGTTGGATCTGCCCGGACAGCTGGCGGACGAGCTGCTGATGTTGAACCTGCTCACCCTGGATCTCACGCGCGTGCGCACACGGCGGGCCGCCGACTGTCCCGAGCATGCCGTCAGGCGCGCCGCTGCCGGTGGTGGCGCGAGAGCAGAAGCGCAGGGCGTCGAGCTGAGCTTCGACTCCCTGGAGCGGGCACTGGCCGCCGGACTGGAGGTGATCGACATACGCGAGCCCGACGAAGTCGAGCGAGTCGCCACTCCTTGCACCCAAGCACGCCATCTGCCCGTCGGGCAGCTGCTCCATGGCAATGCTCCCCTGCCGCGCGGCGGCAGGTATCTTCTGGTCTGCGCAAGCGGCAAGCGCAGTCTCGCCGCGGCGCACGAGCTGCGCTCGCGAGGCCATGCGCAGGTATTCTCGCTGCGCGGCGGCATCGCAACGCTCGCGGGCGGCGTGATCTCTATGGCCTGATTTGGCCCGAGCCGCGCACCACGTACTTGTAACTGGTCAGCTGCTCGACGCCCACCGGCCCGCGGGCATGGAAGCGCTCGGTGGAAATGCCGATCTCCGCGCCCATGCCGAACTCGCCGCCATCGGCGAATTGCGTCGAGGCGTTATGCAGGACGATGGCGCTGTCGACCCGCTGCAGAAAGCGCTCCGCCGTCGCCTCATTCGCCGTGACGATGGACTCGGTATGCGCCGAGCCGTACCTGGCGATGTGCTCGATTGCGCCGTCCACGCCATCCACCACCCGTGCCGCGATGATGGCATCGAGATATTCCGTGTACCAATCCTCTTCCGCGGCCGCACGAACCCGTTCGTCCGCTTTCCGCACGAGCGCGTCGCCGCGAACCTCGCAGCCGGCATCCAACAGAGCGCGTATGACGGGCACGAGGTGAGTGTCGATGCAGGCGCGATCGACGAGGAGCGATTCCGCCGCCCCGCATATCCCGGTGCGGCGCATCTTCGCGTTGAGTGCGATGGTCTGCGCCATGCGTACGTCCGCGTCCCGATCCACATAGACGTGACAGTTGCCTTCCAGGTGGCCAATGACGGGAACCCGCGCCTCCCGCTGGACGCGCGCCACCAGACTCTTGCCGCCGCGGGGCACGATGACATCGATGTAGTCCGCCATTCCCGCCAGCATGTAGCCGACCGCGGCCCGGTCGGCCGTCGGCACGAGCTGAATGCACTCCGGAGGAAGTCCGGCCGCTCCCAGGCCGACGACCAGGCAGGCGTGTACCGCCGCGTTGGAATGGCGGCTCTCCGACCCGCCGCGCAGGATGACGGCATTGCCCGATTTCAGGCACAGCGCGCCGGCATCGGCTGTCACGTTGGGCCGGCTCTCGTAGATGATCCCGATCACCCCCAGAGGCACGCGGACCCGCTGGATCCTGAGGCCGTTCGGCCGGCGCCACTCCGCAATGGTGGTGCCGACGGGGTCGGCAAGCGCCGCGACTTCTTCGATGCCGCGTGCCATCGACTCGACCCGCTTCTCATCGAGCGCCAGCCGGTCGAGCAGCGCGCCGGTCAGTTTGGCCGCACGCGCCGCCGACATATCGCGCGCGTTGGCCGCGAGAATCCCGGCGGCATCGCTGCGGACGGCAGCGGCCGCGGCTGACAGTGCCGCATTCTTGGCGGCGGTGCCGGCCAGCGCCAGGGCCGAGGCGGCGGTGACCGCATTGCGGCCGAGCTGCTCCATCACCTGCCCTAGATCCTGCGCCGATTCCCCACTCACGGATCAGCTCCCGACCTGCTCTTGCGCTGCGGGCTCCTGATAGAGGAGCACCAGGTCATCGCGATGAATCATCTCGTCGCGGCCGCGGAAGCCGAGGATGCTCTCGATATTCGAGGACTTGCGGCCCATGATCTTGGCCGCATCGACATCCGAGTAGGCGATTATGCCGCGCCCGATCTCGGCCCCATCCGGCGCAAGGACGCTCACCGTGTCGCCACGTTCGAACCTGCCGCGTGCGCTGATGACGCCGGCGGGCAGCAGGCTCCTGCCGTCGAGCAGCGCGCGCAGTGCTCCGGGGTCGATCGTCACGGCACCAGCGGGCCGCAGCGTGCCGGCGATCCACTGTTTGCGGGCCGCAACCGGTGTGGCGGTGGGCACGAACCACGTACATCGTGCGCCCTCCTCGATCCGTCTGACCGGATGTCGATGGTGACCGGCGGCGATGCACATGTGACAGCCGGCCGACAGCGCGATCCGCGCGGCCAGGATCTTGGTCGCCATGCCGCCCGAACCGACCTCGGAGGCCGGGCGCCCGCACATGGCCTCGATCTCCGGCGTGATCTTGAGCACCTCATCGATGAAAGCCGCCGCGGAATCTCTGTTCGGATCGGCGGTGTAAAGACCATCGACATCCGACAGCAGTACCAGGCAGTCGGCCGCGGCCATCTGCGCTACCCGGGCCGCCAGCCGATCGTTGTCACCGTAACGGATCTCCGCGGTCGCCACGGTGTCGTTCTCGTTTATCACCGGCAGCGCGCCGAAGGATAGGAGCGTCTCCAGAGTCGCACGGGCGTTCAGGTAGCGATGGCGCCGTTCGCTGTCCTCCAGGGTGAGCAGTACCTGGGCGACCGTGACATCGCGGCTCTCCAGCAGCTCCTTGTAGGCATGGGCGAGACGGATCTGCCCCACCGCCGCAGCCGCCTGGCTTTCCTCTAGCCGCAGCGGCCCTTTTGCCAGACCGAGCTGCCGCCGGCCGAGCGCAATCGCCCCCGAGGAGACCAGGATGACCTGCTGATCGCGCTTGCGCAGCCGCAGGAGGTCCTCGATCAGGCTCTCGAGCCAGGCCCGGTTGATGCGTCCAGTTTCGGCGTCCGTCAGGAGCGCGGAACCGACCTTCACCACGACGCGCCGTGCCCTGGCAAGCGGCGAGGAGGAGGAGGGCGGGCGGGGGATGGTCATAGGAAAACTATACGCTAAACTTGCAGCCGCCAACCTGAGGAAGCAAAGCGGTGAGCAGAGACTACGAGCCGGTTCCCGGACAGTGGTACGAGAACCTGGAAGATGAGGAATCGTTCCGTGTACTCACGGTGGACGAGGACTCCGAGCTGGTCGAGATCGAGTATCTCGACGGCGAGATCGAGGAGATCGATCTCGAGACGTGGCATGAGATGGACCTGGAGAAGACGACCGAACCCGAAGGCTGGGCCAAGTCCGACGAGGACGATGACGAAGAAGAAGAAGAAGAAGAAGACGAGGAGGACGAGGATGATGACTGGGACGACGATGAGGACGAGGACGACGACGAGGACTGGGACGAAGACGAGGAAGACGCGCGCGACGAGTACTGAGCCCGCCACCCGATGAAAGAGGTGGTGGATAGCTGGTACCACGAGAAGGAATCCGCGTGGCTGTACCGTCAGGTCGCCGCAGCGGAACCGGACCCCAACAAGCAACGTCTCTTCACCCAGCTGGCCGCCGCCGCCGAGGATCAGGCGGCCAAATGGGAAATATCCCCGAGAAATACGGCCGCCGCCCCACGCGCGGACCGGTTGTTCATGCCATCGCTGCGGGCGCGCGTAGTCGCCAGGCTGCTGCGGCTGCTCGGGCCGCGCGCCGTGCGCTCCGTGCTCGCGGCGATGAAGCTGCGCGGTCTGTCGATCTATACCGCGCCTGTCGCCAGCGGGCACGCCATGCCAACTACGCTGTCGGACGTGGGTGTCCGCCATCGCGGCGGCCTGGGCGGCAACCTCAGGGCCACCGTGTTCGGCGTGAACGATGGGCTGGTTTCCAACGCCAGCCTCGTGCTGGGCGTTGCCGGGGCGTCCGCTCCAAGCTCCTTCGTGCTGATCGGCGGCGTCGCGGGGCTTCTGGCCGGCGCGCTCTCGATGGCGGCCGGCGAGTATGTGTCGGTGCGCTCGCAGCGGGAAATGTACGAGTATCAGATCGCGCTCGAGCGGGAGGAGATCGCCGAGTATCCCGAGGAGGAAGCCGAGGAGCTGGCGCTCATCTATGAAGCACGCGGGGTGACCCTGGCACAGGCACGAGAGGTCAGCCAAGCACTGCTGGCCCGTCCCGAGCAGGCGCTCGACGTCCTCTCCCGGGAAGAGCTCGGCTTGAACCCGGACGATCTGGGCTCGCCCTTCGGGGCGGCCACCGCCTCGTTCCTGTCGTTCGCCGCCGGGGCGGCCGTGCCGCTCATACCCTTTCTCGTGGACATGAGGGGAAGCCGTGCTCTTGCCGCCACCGCAGTGCTCACCGCCCTCGCTCTGTTCGCGGTCGGGCTCGCGCTGAGCCTCTTCACCGGCAGGCATGCGGTGCGCGGAGCGCTGCGCATGGTGCTGATCGGCGGCGGTGCCGGGGCCGTAGCTTTCTTCGTCGGTCGGGCCCTGGGGACGATCATCCACTGAAATAGCCTTCAGCCGCCAAGCCTCGCGGGGAGGCGATGACGGGCCTGGGCCCCGCCTTCCCGGAGCTTGATGCCCCGGGAACGGGCTTGATGCCCCGGGAAACGCCCCAAAGCTGACGCCATGAAGCGCATTTTCCTGCTCCTCGTCACCAACCTGGCGGTGCTCGCCGTGCTGACGATCGTGGCCCACCTGATCGGGCTCGATCGCTGGCTCGCGCTGCGCGGCAGCAGCCTCGGCGTCCTGCTGGCCTTCGCGGCCGTGTTCGGCTTCGGCGGCGCGCTCGTGTCGCTCCTGATGTCGAAGTGGATGGCGCGCAATGCCATGGGCGTGCGGATCATCGGTCAGCCCGCGACCGGTTCCCGGCGCAGTGCCGCCCCTGGCGGCATCTCTGCGAGCGCCGAGCAGTGGCTGGTCGGCGTGGTGGCCCGCCTGGCGCGCGCCGCCGGCATCGGCATGCCGGAAGTCGGCGTATTCGACTCGCCGCAACCCAACGCGTTCGCCACCGGATACAACCGTGATGCCGCGCTGGTAGCCGTCAGCACCGGCCTGCTTGCCACCATGAACGAGCAGGAGATCGAGGCGGTGTTGGGGCACGAGCTGACCCACGTCGCCAACGGCGACATGGTCACCCTGACCCTCATCCAGGGCGTGGTCAACACCTTCGTCATCTTCCTGTCCCGCATCATCGGCAATGTCGTCGACCGCACCCTCTTCCGCTCGGACGATGGGCGGGGACCGGCGTACTTTCTCTCGGTGCTCGCCTCCCAGATCCTCCTCGGCATCCTGGCCAACATGATCGTCATGGCATTCTCCCGCTGGCGCGAATTCCGCGCCGACCGAGGGGGCGCGCACCTGTGTGGAATCCCCAGCATGATCGCCGCCCTGGAGGCTCTGAAAAGGGCGCACGAGCCCTTGCCCTCCCACCAGTTCGCCTCCTTCGGCATCACCTCGGGCAGTTCCCCGGGGAGCCAGCTCCCGCGCAGGCGGGGTGCAGGTCTTCCCGGCGGCATCCGCCGTCTCTTCATGAGCCATCCGCCGCTCGATGAGCGCATCGCGGCGCTGCGCGCGCTCAAGACGGCCTGAAGACCGCCGTGCCCCCTGTCACGCCCGCGCAAGCGCTGAGCGGTCTCGAGCGGATCCTCGGGGCTGAGGGCGTGCTCACGCCCGCGGCACCTGGGCCGCAAGGCGACCTCGAGCCATACCTCGCCGACCACCGCCGGCTCTACCAGGGCCGCGCGCTGGCCGTTGCCCTGCCGCGCACCGTGTCCCAGGTGACTGAGATTCTCACCTTCTGTGACGGCAACCGCATCGGCGTCGTGCCGCAGGGCGGCAACACCAGCTACTGCGGCGGCGCGACCCCCGATGAGTCCGGTGCGCAGATCGTCGTCTCCCTCTCGCGCCTGAATCGCATCCGGCGTCTCGACCCGCTCGACTATTCGCTGGTGGCCGAGGCGGGTTGTGTGCTCGCTGACATCCAGCGAGCCGCGGACGAGGCACAACGCCTCTTTCCTCTCAGCCTGGGCTCGGAGGGAACCTGTCAGCTGGGCGGCAACCTGTCCACCAACGCGGGCGGCATCCACGTGCTGCGCTACGGAATGATGCGCGACCTCGTCCTGGGGGTGGAGGTGGCACTTGCCGATGGACGCCTTCTCTCCTCGCTCGGAACACTACGCAAGGACAACACCGGCTATGACGTCAAGTCGCTCTTCCTCGGCGCCGAGGGCACACTCGGCATCATCACCGCCGCGAGCCTGAAGCTTTTCCCAAAGCTGCGCGCGTTCGCAGCGGCCTTCGCCGCCGTTACCGGGCCGCGCGCGGCGGTGGCGCTGCTCGCCCGCCTGCGCGATGCCAGCGGTGATCGCGTCAGCTCCTTCGAGCTCATCCCCCGGATTGCCGTGGACCTGACCACCCGCCACATCCCGGGCGTTCGCGACCCGCTCGATATCCCTCATCCATGGTACGTACTCTGCGAGCTTTCTTCGGCCCGCTCTGCCGACCCGCTGGAGGAACTGCTCGAGCAGACTCTCGCCGGTGCGCTGGAGGAGAAGCTGGTGTTGGATGCAGCGGTCGCCCGGAACGAGCGCGACCGGGCGGCGTTCTGGAAGCTGCGCGAGACCATTCCGGAGGCTCAGCGCCGCGATGGCGCCAGCATCAAGCACGACATATCCGTTGCCGTCGCCTCGATCCCCGATTTCATCGAGCGCGGCTCGCGCTGGATCGCGGACAACGTGCCCGACGGCCGTCTCGTCGCCTACGGCCACGTTGGCGACGGTAATCTGCATTTCAATCTCAACCAGGCTCCCGGCAGCGACCGCGCCGCATTCCTCGCCAGCGAGGAGCCGGTCAAGCGCGCCATTCACGAACTGGTGAGGGATTTCGGCGGCAGCTTCAGCGCCGAGCATGGCATCGGCAGGCTGAAGGTAGCCGAGCTCGAGCGTTACGCGCCGCCCGTGGAGCTGGATGTGATGCGCGCGATCAAGCACGCGCTCGATCCCAACGGCATTCTCAACCCGGGGAAGGTGCTTCGTTAAGGCGGGCCAAAGCGCGGCAGGGCGACGCCTGCGCGCCTAGGACGCTTTGTCCCGGCGCAGGCGCACCAGGCCTTCCTGCGCCGTGCTGGCGACCAGCTTGCCGTCCCGCGCGTACACGCCGGCGCGCGCAAAGCCGCGCGCGCCCGAGGCGCTCGGGCTCTCCACCGCGTACAGCAGCCAGTCGTCGACGCGCAGCGGCCGATGAAACCACATCGCGTGATCGATGCTCGCCATCACGACCGTGCTCTTCCAGAAGAGCGAGCCATGAGGCAGCGTCGCCGTGTCCAGCAGGAAGTAGTCGGACAGATACGCGAGCAGGCGGCGATGCAGCCTTTCATCGGACGGCAGGCGGTCCACCGCGCGAAACCACACCTGCCGCGAGGGCGGCGCGCTTCGCGGCGCCACGTAGTCGAACGGCTGCACCAGCCGGAACTCGAACGGCCGCGGCTGCTCGAGGAAGCGCTGCAGCCGCTCCGGCAAGCGGGCGAGCAGCTCGGGCGGCGGGCGGCTCGAGTCCGGCAGCTCCTCCGGCGGCGGCACGGCCGGCATGCCGATCTGGTGCTCCAGGCCCTCCTCCGCCACCTGGAAGGAGGCCGCCATGTTGAAGATCGGCTCTCCGTGTTGGATCGCGACCACGCGGCGATTGGAGAAGCTGTGGCCGTCGAGGGCGCGGTCCACCTGGTAGACGATCGGCGCGTTGAAGTCGCCACGGCGCAGGAAGTAGGCATGCAGCGAATGCACGCTGCGCCCTTCGACCGTGGCCGAGGCGGCGGTGAGCGCCTGGCCGAGCACCTGCCCGCCAAACACCTGCGGGCTGCCGATGTCGCGGCTCTCGCCGCGAAACAGGTTCACCTCGAGCGGCTCGAGCTCGAGCAATTGCAGGAGATCGGCAAGCTGCGCGTTCATCGGCCTCAGTCGGGAACCCCCAGGCGCTGATGCATGATCGGGCTCGTGGTGGTGTACTGCAGGAACTGCCGCTTCTGCGGGTAGATGTGGTGCTGGATGCCGAAGGCGGCGAGCGCCGCCTCGTGAAAGCCCGAGAGGATGAGCTTTTTCTTGCCGGGATAGGTGTTGATGTCACCGACGGCGAACACCCCGGGCACGCTGGTCTGGAATTTTTCGGTATCGACCCGCAGCGCCTTCCTCTCGAGCTCGAGCCCCCATTCGGCGATGGGCCCGAGCTTCGGATGCAGGCCGAAGAAGACGAGCAGGTGATCTGCCTCGAGCGCGTGCACGCTGCCGTCCGCAGCCTTGATATTGACCCCCCCCAATGTTCCGTTTGCGCTGACGAGCGACTGCGGCAGCGCCTCGAAGCAACGCATGCGCCCGGCCGCGACGAGGTCCTTCATCTTGGCCACTGAGGCCGGGGCGGCGCGAAACTCCGCGCGGCGGTGCACCAGCGTCAGGCTTCGCGCCCGCGGCGCCAGCTCCAGCGTCCAGTCGAGCGCCGAATCGCCGCCGCCGAACACCACGAGGCGCTTGCCCTCGAGGGCGCTGACATCCTTGATGCGGTAAAG
>DASYGA010000402.1:0-5845 GCA_036000265.1 Steroidobacteraceae bacterium
TGAGCTCTGCTTTTACGTCGTCAAGTACTCGAAAGATGGGGTGGTGCTTGCCCGCTGGCGGTAGCCATCCTCATCGAGTTGGTTTACGCAGCCCTTGGCGGGCGGCCTCCGATTGCGGGGTCGGTGCCGGCCGCTTCGAGCTCCCGCAGCGCCCGGGCACTGCTCTGTTCGCGTAGCGCCGCGATAGACCAGCGCCGACCCCGCCGGTGAAGGACGGCGAAGAAGAGGCCGGCTTCCGGCCGTCGGATCTTCGATGCAGGTGTGGGCTCGATGGTCCAGGTGCCGTCGACGAGGGCGACGGTGCCGGACAGGTTTCTGACGTGGATTACCGTAGCCATCGCGCGGCTGCCAGCGTATCCGCGCGTGAAGGCCGAATGATAAAAGGTTTCGATTGCACGCCGGCCCTCGGCATGGATGCCGTCGGGACTGACGAAATCGCCTCCTGGCTCATATTGGGTTGCGATCGCGTGGGCATCGGAATGATTCCAGGCGCTCAGGCTGTGCCCGATGACGGGCTCGACGAGTTGCGCGGCGGACTCGCCGGACCCGGCCAGCGCATCGCGGCTGCAGGTCAGCAGGAGCACGGCGGCCGTTGCGAGCACGTAGGATGTGCGGGTAGGGATGCGGGGGCTCATGGTGGGGTCGGCTCCGGGGTCTAAACGTGCCATTGATTGCCGGCTTTATAAACCTGGAGCGTACTCGAGGTTTCAAGTACATTCGATTTGCCCGAAGATTCCAGAGGCGGACGGCCATGGTTGCCGTCGGCTGGAGAAATGAGTCCGGGCAGCTTCCTGGTCGAAGTCTCAGGCCTGGAGCATACTGATACGAGATTTCGAGCGCGGAGTTCTCCTGCCATGAGCCTGCGAACCATCGGGCAACTCGCTATGGATTCCGGCGTCTCCGTCGACACGATCCGTTACTACGAGCGGATCGGACTGCTGCCCCGCCGCCTCGCCGGATGCCTGGGCTGGCGCCGATATCCCGAAGAGACGCTTGCGCTGCTGCGCTACTTGCGAGAAGGCCGTGCCGTCGGTTTCACCATACGCGAGCTGCGGAATCTGCTGCGGCTGACCGTCGCGGGTGCGCCACGTTTCTGCGAGAGCTTCGAAACGGCCGTGCGCCGGAAGATCGACAGCATCGACGAGGTCATCGCGCGCCTCGCCGCTCAGCGCGCGCGGCTCGAGGAATTCTCGAGCGGCTGCCGCGCGCGGCGCAGCGAGCGCCGTTGTCCGATGCTCGAGACCCTGCGTCCTCGCTCACTGCGCGGCTAAGGCGGAGGCGCTCACGCTCGGGTTGGCGCCGATGGGCTATTTGCGGTGAACCGCGGCACGTGGCCGGGAGGACTCACCCGCAACTGAAGACCGAGGGTCGGAGCGGGGATATACCGTCGTCGACGCCGCTGCAGCCGGAGCGCTGCCGGGCTGCGCGTAACCGTCCCGGGTCGCCGCGGCAGGCCAGTGAACCGCGGGGCAGGGTCCCGGGAACTCAACGGTGTGATTCCGTGCCATCTCAAATCGCCGCTGCGCCGCCTGCCGCTCGCGACGCTCTACCTCAGCGAGCGCTGCAACTCGCGCTGCATCACCTGTGATTACTGGCGGCATGGACGCGCCGACCTCGACCTGGAGGCAGTGAAACGGCTGTTGCCCAGCCTGGACCGTCTGGGGACCGAGACCGTGCTGCTCTCGGGCGGCGAGCCGCTGCTCAATCCCGACTGGGCGGAAATCGCCGCCCTCCTCGGGGCACGAGGACTCGAGTTGTGGCTGCTGACTTCGGGCCTCTCGCTCGCCAAGCACGCCCGGCGAGCCTCGCTGCTCTTCGATGCGATCACGGTATCGCTGGACGGTACAGATCGCACGACCTACGCCGCGATCCGGGGACTGGACGCGTTTGATGTCGTATGCCGCGGGATCAGAGCGGCGGTCGATGCCGAGGCGCGCGTGACGCTGCGAGTGACGTTGCAGCGCGGCAACTTCCGGCAACTGCCGCAGTTCGTCGACCTCGGCCGGGCGCTGGGCGTTGCCCAAGTCTCGTTCCTCGCCGTCGATGTTGCCAATGCGCACGCATTCAGCCGGCGAGAGGGGTTCGCGGGCGATCTCGCGCTGCGCCCCGAGGAGCTGCCGGAGCTCGAGCGGATCCTGCTCGCGCTCGAGCGCGATCGCGCCGAGGCCTTTCGTACGTGCTTCATCGCCGAGAGCGCCGGGAAGCTGCGCCAGCGCATTCTGCAGTACTTCGCGGCCGTGTGCGGCTTGGGTCCCTATCCGCCGGTGCGCTGCAATGCACCGCAATTCTCCGCGGTGATCGACGCTCGCGGGCACGTGAGCCCGTGCTTCTTCATCGACGGCCCGCCGGAGGCGCTGGCGCACGATGATCTGGAGGGTGCCCTCAACGGCGACCCGATGATCGCATTGCGCCATGAGATCGCAAATGCGGCGCGCCCGGAGTGCTCGCGATGTGTGTGCTCGATGTGGCGCGATCTGGACCCACCTGCCGCGGATCGCATGCCTTGGGTGAGGAGTGCCTAGAATCATGCAGAATTCCACTGCAGAGCAGATGTCCGTTCCGCCGGCTCCACTGCGCTTTCCGTTTGGCACGCGCGCGCTCGTGAAGCTCCTCTACTTGAGCCGTCGGCTGCGCGGCCTGCATCGCTATGATGAATTCATCATTGAGCGGGTTCATGGCGTTCCAATCCTCGTGGCGCCGAGCGTCTTCAACCCGAAGCGGCTGCGGACCGGGGAATTCTTCGCATCACAGCTGGACGAGGGTGTCGTCGGGCGTGAGTCCCAGGTATTGGACATGGGCACCGGCTCGGGGGTTTGTGCGGTTTTCGCGGCAAGATACGCGAGGCGTGTGGTGGCCGTCGACCTCAATGCCGCGGCCGCACGCTGCGCCGGGATCAATGCGCTGCTCAATCATCTCGAGCACCGGATCGAGGTGCGGCACGGGGACCTGTTCGAGCCGGTCGCCGCAGAGCGCTTCGATCTCATTCTCTTCAACCCGCCGTTCCTCGTCGGCGAGCCGCGCAATGACCGGGACCGCGCCTGGCGCGCGACCGGCGTCGCGGAACGTTTCGCGCAGGGTCTGGGCCAGCATTTGAAGCCGGGAGGCGCTGCGCTCCTCTTGCTGTCCACCTATGGTGACCCGGCGGTATTTCTTGGGGCGCTGCTCGAGCGCAACCACCGCATATTCCGGGTCGCGCAGCGCCGGTATCTGGGCGAGCGCCTCATGCTGTACCGCATCATGGCCGGCGAGGCGGCGGGAGTAGCATGATGGCCGCCGCTGCGGGCACGGTGCTGCTCGTCAATCCGACGATCACCAAGCAGCGCAATGCGCGGTTTCCGCTCGCCGTGCTGAGCCTCGCTGCAGCGCTCGAGGGCCGCAACCCATGGCGCATCCTCGACGGCAATGTGGACCGCGATTTCATTGCGGCCGCGCTTCGCATCATGGCGGAGACGCCTGTCCGCGCGGTTGGCATCACCGTGATGGGCGGCCCGCAGTTGCGCTCGGCAATCGCGGCCTCCAAGGCCATCCGGGCGAGATTCCCGACCGTTCCGATCGTCTGGGGCGGGGCATTCCCCACCAACTGTCCAGAGGCCGCGTTGAATGTCCCCTATGTCGACTTCGCCGTCCGCGCGCAGGGTGAAGAGACTTTCATCCGTCTGCTCGAGCTCCTGCGCGAAGACCCGGAGGGTGGCTCGCTTGCGGCCGTCTCGGGACTGAGCTGGCGGCGTGACGGATTGATCGTGCACAACGCGCGGCGCCCGTTCACGGCGACGAGCCTCGCCTCGAGACTCCCGTTCGAGCTGCTCGACGATCCGCAGCAGTATCTGCCCCCGACTTACCTCGGGCGGCGCACCGCCGGTTACCAGGCGGCGCTCGGCTGCCGTTATCGCTGCACGTTCTGCGGCGTCGCCGGGATGTTTCGCGGCAAGACGGCCCTGCCGGCGCCGGCACGGCTCGAGGAGGATCTGCGCTTTCTCACGGAGCGGCTCGGGGTGGACGGCATCCAGTTTTACGATCACAACTTCTTCGATCGCGAAGTCGACATGCAGCCGCTGCTCGAGATTCTCGCGAAGCACGAGCTGCCATGGTGGTGTTTCGCGCGCTCGGATGCCATGTTGGGCCTGTCCGAACGCTCCTGGTCGCTGCTCAAGAAGAGCCGCCTGCGCATGGCCTACATCGGGGCGGAGTCCCCGAGCGAGTGGCTGCTGCACGATGTGCGCAAGGGAACCCGGCCGGATCAGACCCTCGCCGCCATCGAGGCCTGCCACGCGCACGGCGTCATCGCGGAGCTGTCGTTCATGGTTGCGCCACCGCGCGATCCGGAGGGGGAGACCGAGAAGACGTTCGACTTCATTCGGCTGATCAAGCGCCGCTATCCCGAAACGGAAGTGATGATCTACGTGTATACGCCGGTGCCGCCGCCGCCGGACCGGACCGAGCCGGCGGTCGTCCGCTCCCTGGCCGAGCTTCGCGACTGCACCGGCGAGCCGGTGGTCTTTCCCGCGAGCGCCGACCAATGGGCAGAGCCGCTCTGGCATGGTTACTGGTGCCACTCGCACGCGCCCTGGCTATCGGAGCGACTGCGCACCCGCATCCGCGATTTCACCACGGTGCTCGGCTGTCGCTTTCCCACCGTGATGGACGTGCATGCCTCGCGTTGGGGCAAGCTCGCGTTGCGAGGGCTGGCTTCCTGGCGGTTCCGCTATCGTAAATATGGCCAGCCCTGGGAGCTCGACCTGTGCAAACAGCTGATCAGTCTGCGGGATCCACGCGTCCTGAGCCTCTGACGGCCGGCGGCGCTGCCGGCGGAAGGGCTGCGGCCGCGGGCCTGCTGGGAGATACCGCATCGCGCGACTACTCGCGCAAGCTCCGGTTGTTCAACGACTTTGCCGCGCCCGAGCTCAGGCTCGCCGTGGCGGGTCTCGGGATCATGCAGGGCATGCGGGTGTTGGATGCGGGATGTGGCACGGGCGACGTGCTGCGGTGGCTCCGGGATGCCGTCGGGCCTGGCGGCATGGCTGTCGGAATCGACCTCTCGGCTGCGCATGCGCAGGCGGCGCGCGCAGCCGCTTCACCGGGCGCAGCGGTACTGCAGGCGGACCTGCTACGAGCCTGCCTTGCGCCGGCCACGCTCGATCTGATCTGGTCGGTCAATACCATCAATCACTTTCATGATCCGGCCGCGGGTCTCGCGGCGCTTGCTGCGCTCCTGTTGCCGGGCGGGCGCATTGCGCTCGGACAGAGCGCGCTGTTGCCGGAAATGTACTTTGCGTGGGACTCGCGCCTGGAGCGCCTGAGCCACGAGGCGGTGCGCCGGTACTATCAGGCGCGCTACGGCATCGATGAGCGCGATCTGCGGTCGACACGCAACATCCTCGGTTGGATGCAGCGCGCCGGCATGCGGAACATCGTGGTCCGGACGTTGGTCATGGAGCGGGTGCATCCGTTGCGGAACGCGGACGAGGCCTATCTCCTCGAGGCGATCTTTCGCGGGACTTTTGGGGAGCGGTTGCGGCCTTACCTGCCGGTGGAGGAGTTCGAGGCGCTCTCGATGCTGTGCGATCCGCTGCATCCGGCGTTCGCATTGAATCGGGCGGACTTTCATTTCCTGCAGACTTTCACCCTGGTCGTCGGGGAGTGTCCGAGCAAACCGAGGACAGCTCGGGGCATCAACGCCAAGGCAATCGCCACCAGCGCGTCAGGCCAAAACCGAGGATATCGCCAGAAATAGCGTACGCCCGAGACCAGAGTGGCCGACGCGTCGCAACCGTTGCCGACCGCCGCGCGGCTCTTGGCGAGACCGACGACGACCCGCGCGCGCTGCCGCAGCAGAACGGAGCGAAGA
>DASYGA010000443.1:0-12874 GCA_036000265.1 Steroidobacteraceae bacterium
GGGGAGCGGAACGTCGCAGCGGTGTTGCTGCGGGCTGCTGGCGCAGCCCATTCAAGGATCGATGGTAGCGGGGGGCGTGATTTGTATTTCGCACGCCCCTGATTTCATTGATATTGCGCTGCGGTGACTGCCGCAGCGACACTCTCGCTGCATGTTACTGAGCACCTACGGGGCGCTTCAGCAGCCTGAGTATCCGTCCGAAGCCATGTCGTTGGGCGGTCTCTTCGACGTCCCTATACAGCGCCTGTGCTCCGCCCGCGTGCCGAACACGCATGAGCTCCCACGCGGCGAGCTTCGCCTCCAGCGCCCACGCTGTCCAGTGGCGTCGTTCGGCGTCTGCAGCCAGTACCAACAGCTGCTCGGCGGAGCTCGGACCGGAGTGCGAGCCGTCGTCGAGTCTCGCCAGGGCAATGTCGACGACATAGACCTCCTGTCGGGAAGTCATTGACTCGCGCAACAAGCGCGCACGCTGCAGAGCATGGTCCCGGGCTGCGGTATCACCCAGGACCTGGGCGCATAGCGCCAGCATCGCATCGGCTCCGGCCTCGCCAGTGCGCTCTTCGGCGGCGGCGAAGCCTTGGCTGGCACGTTTCAGACGCTGGCGGGCTGAGCCCCAGCGTCCCTCGTCCATGTCGAGCTGGGCGAGCATCACCAGAGAGTTATCGCGGTAAGTCGTGTCGCCGCCATTGCCGACGCGACGGATGACCTCTTCGAACCCGGCTCGCGCTCGCACCGCGTCACCGCGGTCGCTGTCGATGAGAGCGCAGGTGAAGCCGGCGAACACCGCGAACTGTGGATCGCTGACCGTCATCGCTTCGGCGAGCGAGTGCGCGCAGGTCGTGCGTGCCGCGTCGAGGTCGCCGCGTAGGCGCTGTACATCGGCGATGTCGGCGAGCGGCCACGCCGTCTGATGACCAGCGCGAGCATCGAGCGCGACGACCTCGCGGTACTCGGCCAGCACCTCATCGCTCGCGGCCTCATCCGAAGCGATGGTCGCGAGCGCCTGTAGGTTCCACGCCTGCAGCCCCAGGTTATCGGTTTCGCGCGCAAGCTCGAGCGAGTTGCGCGCTGCCGCCTGGGCACCGTCGCGGTCGCCCGCTCCCCACAGCATCCCGCACAGGTAGCGGTACACGTTCGCAATACCGGCTAGATCACCGATACCGCGGTCGAGCGCCATCGCACGCTCATACTCTTCGCGGGCCTCCTGATTGCGGTTGAGATTCGACAATGCCAGCGCGAGGTCGGTGCGCGCTTCCGCCTCGCCTCGGGGATTGCGAATTGAGCGGTAAGCGGCAATGGCTGCGACGAGGCTCGTGCGCGCCGCTTCGTTCTGGTTGAGATAAGTGCGTGCAGCGGCAAGCGTGACCTGCGCCTCAGCGATGAGGCCGGCGACGTCATGCCGCTTCGCAAGGCGTAGCGCCGCGGCGGCATGTCGTTCGCTTCCGTTGACGTCATCGAGTGCGGCAGCAACGCGTGCCGCGGCGAGCTCGACGCGCGGATCAACAGCGGCGTTTGACACTCGCTCGAGTTCGTTGAGCGTCCGTTGCGCGCCCGGCATCGCGCCCGCCGCGATCTGGGCATCGATGGCCTGCAGGTGATATTCGATGCTCTCGGGCCGCGCGCGAACCAAGGTACCCCAGGTGGCCGCAGCCTTACTCCATTCCGAACGGGCAGATTCGGCCACCGCTTGGATTTGCAGCCGCTGCTCCGGCGGGAGATTCGCCGACCTTTGCTCGGCCTGCACGGCGGCCGCCAGCGCCTTGTCGCGAAACCCGAGCGCCGACCATGCCTGCGCGAGCAGCGTGTAGGCCGGTGCGTAGCCGGGCGCCTCGGCCACTGCATCGAGGAGCTCGTCGCGTGCTCGCGCGGCGTCATACTGTCGCAGGGCATCGAGCGCGAAGCCGACTCGCCGTGCCACATCGAGGCTCGGCGGCCGCGCATTGGCGATGAGGCCCAGAGTCCCGCCCTGGGGGAATCGCAAGCCCAGCTTGCCTCGCAACGTGGCACCGACCTGCGTTGCGAGCGCAATCACGCCGGAGGCTGCCGCCTGATCCGAGACCGAAGCGATGAGAGCGCCGCTGCGGGTGTCTTGCACTGCAATGTCCACCCGCAAGGGCGCACTGTCCGAGGAGCCGGCGACCAGGTAGCTGCCGCTGATGACGTAGTCGGCCTCCAGGCGCTGGCGCAACCGTGCGAGAGTTGTGGCCGAATAACCTCCCGCGGCCGGCGCAGGCAGGTCCGGGCTCGCACTGCGCACGAGCTCGTCCGGTACCACCTCGACGCTCTTGGCGATGCTCAACTCTGTACCGAGCATCTCGCTCAGAGCAGGCCCGAGCCACGAGTCTTTGGGGTTGCGCGAGAGATTGCTGAAGCCGACCAGCGCGATGGTGTGCCCACGATGGCCTGATGAGGAGGGCAACGCTGGACGGACGACGAGCCGCCAGCGGACGCTGAGCAGCGCCAGCATCGTGACCGCGCCTGCAGCCACGAGCCATGAGCGCCTTGCCGGCCACCTGCGACGCTGGGGGGTGGCAATTGCAAGCGGCGCATCCGCTGGCTGCTGCGCTTTTGCATCCGGGGCCGAGGCCGCCGTCGGCAGGGGCGGTGAGGCGTCCGCTGTCGAGACCTGCGCGATGAAGCGGTACCCGACCTTGGGCACGGTCTCGACGAAGCGCGACTCGTCGTCCCCTTCCCCGAGCGCGCGCCGGATGAGCCAGATGTGCTTGGTGAGATTCGACTCATCTACGTAGCCGCGTGGCCACAGTTCCTTCATCAGCTCGTCCTTACTGACGACGTGACCTGCGCGCTCGACCAGCAGCACCAGAGTGTCGAACACCTTGGGGGTAAGAGCAATGGCTTTGCCCGCCGCGGACAGCCGGCGCTCAGCAGGCTCCAGGGTGAAGCTCGCGAACCGATACACCGGGTTTCCCAGCGCGGACATGGGTTTGATCGCCTCGCTCGGCCGGCAGGAAGTTTGCCAGAAAAATGCCACCCGAACGGCAGCGACAGGTCGCGAGCGTCGAGTCAAATTCGCCCGTATGTGAGCAACTCAGACGTGGGGAGGTGAAGGATGGGCGCTTTGAGCCGGTATTCGCCCCGGAGCCTCGGGCTCACTGGGCTGCTCATGCCGCTGGCGTGGGCACCGGCACCGGCGCTCGCCAGCACCCCCCCTGGCACCGGTTCCCGCAGTGCACGAGGTCGACTGGCGGACCAGCCCGCTGGACTTGAATCTGCGCGGCTTGAACGGCGAGCGCTTCCGCTTTCACTGCCCGCGCGGCAAGCCCTTGCCCGGGCAAGTGGTCGGCAGCGGCCCATATACCGACGCCTCAGCGATTTGCCCCGCGGCAGTGCACGCCAGCGTCATCCGCGCCGCGAGCGGGGGCCTGGTGACCATCGAGCTCCGCCCTGGGCAGACGCACTACGTGGGCTCGCTCCGGCACTACGTGCAAAGCGAGGACTACGAACCCTTCTGGTGCGGCAGCTTCCTGGTGGTAGCACCGGATATGGCCGCGCAACCGCCCGGATCCGCGCGTCGGGTACCAGTAACGCGCGCATGACGTTCATAGCGAGGCAAACATGTTCATACAACACAAGCGATCTTCCCGTTCGTCCGGGATATTGGCGCTCGCGACCTGCTCGGCGATCGCCATGTGCTCGGCGCTCGCAACTGCCCCCGCTTCACCCGCGACGGGCTTTCCGACCGGCACCTACGCGGCCGGAGGGCATACCACGCTCACGTTCGATGGCAACGGGCAGCTTCATGTGAGCAAGGGCGACGTGACGGAAGTGGTGGTTGACTATACGGTCAGCGGGGACGAGATTCAGTTGACGGACGAGAGTGGACCCTGGGCCTGCACCAAAGCGAACGAGAAAGCGGGCACTTATCGTTGGAAGTACCGCAATGGGGTATTGGCTTTCAGCAAGGTGAGGGACCGGTGCGTACCCCGCGTGGCCAGCCTGACAAATTATACGTGGAAGCACCGGAAGTGAACGTGTGCCACTCCCGTTGACCGGCGCCGAGTCAGGCTTGCCTGGACTCGGCACGCTTCTGGCCAGAGATCCGAATCGATCACTTCGCTCACCGGAGACTCCGTTCATGAAATCGACCTTCTCAGCCCTCTACGCCGCCATCGCGTGCGCATCCCCCCTGTTGTACCTCGGGCAGGCTGGCGCCCAGGACAAAATGCCTGCGCAGCTTGATCAGCTAAGTGGCTTCCTCGGTGACCGGACGTGCACCGGCAATCTTCTGGCCACGAAGGCGACGCATGGGACGAGCGCGACGTACCACGGCGAGAAGACGCTTGGCGACCGCTGGGTCGTGGTCCGGTACGACGAGGGGAGCACCTCGTCGAATCCGAGGCCGTTCCACGTCGCCCAATACTTCACCTACGACCCGCAGGCTGGTCACTTCGTAGACGTCGAGGTCGACAACGCCGGCGAAAGCGGCACCGGCACCAGCAGCGGCTGGCAGGGTGATGTCATCACGTTCGAGAACACCAATTTCGCGAGTGGCAGCCACGCGCGGTTCCGCGACATTTTCACGCGACGCGGCGGGCTGGTGGTATCGCATACCGGCTATGCGCGCGACAAGACCGGCAAGTGGACCAAAACAGACCATGAGACTTGCAACAGGACCTAAGCGAGGTCGCTCGGGGCAGGATCGCTCTAGCGTGGTCGCGGAGTCGCCACTGCGTTGCTCTTGAAGGAGCCTCCCGGTGAGTATCGCCATGTTGGCTCGTGCTGACGAGCACCGCTATTTCCTGGCGGCAGCCGCCGCGCTGACGCTCCTCGTGCTCTGGGCTTTGAGCTTCGAGCACCGGGACCTCATGCACCCAAGACAATTCACCGCGCCGGGCAGGGCGTCACTTTTCTGACCAAGATGCACGTGCGCCGACTCGGTGCCATAGATCCAAGTTTCAGGTCATGGGCGAAATCGATGGCCGCTGCACATTGGGAATTCAGACGCCACCCTGGATGTTCGCTCATCGCTCGTCGCCATGCCCTCGGCTTGCGGCCGATTGCCGCTGCCGGAGCATCGGAGCATCGAGCCATCAGCTAAGCGTCGGAAGAACGGGGATGCCGGAGTGCTTGGGCCAAGACCGGCATCGGCGCGTGGCCGCCGATCCATACCGATGCATATGGATGCAATCCGTTGCAAATGGTAGCGGCGGGCTGCTTCGAGCTTTATAGCGGTTACCTGGTCCGGGTGCCAGCTGTCGTGGCGAGTATCCTCGCGTCCAGCTGAGACCCCTTCAACCTTCGCAAACAGGGCCGTGCCTGGCCCATCGGAGCAGACAGCACGGGGTTGCAGACTGATTTAAAAAAGGCGACAGGTAATGCTAATAATGCATCAGTCGCTCGCGTCCATCTTGTTCTCAGGCTATTGCCGCTGCATCCCGAGGAGTTTCTTCGCGGGCGCGAGATTGTGCGCCGAACATGAAGACAGGGAGCCTATCGCAGACCGTCGCACTCGCCGCGATCGACAAGGCCGAGGAGGAGCTCCGCGAGATGCAACGGACTCAGCCGATGCCGCCGCAAGCGCGGCGGGCTGTGTCAAATGTGGTAGCGGGGGCAGGATTTGAACCTGCGACCTTCGGGTTATGAGCCCGACGAGCTGCCAGACTGCTCCACCCCGCACCAGGTGAGCCGTGCATTCTACAAGCCGCAAAGGTGAGGAGCAACCTGAGATTGATGTGCCGGAGTGCAGTTCGCAGTTCCTGCTGCCGCCGCCTGGCTAGCGGCTAGCCCAGCGCCGCGCGGAGCTTCGCCGCCAGATCGGCCCCGGCTCTCGGGTCGAGGGCCTGGGCTGGCCAGCCGATCCCCAAGCCAGCGCCTTGGCTCGGTTTCGGGATGATGTGGAAGTGCACGTGGGCGACCGCCTGGTGGGCACCGGTGCCATTGTTTTCGAGCACGTTGTACTCCCGGACCCCGGTGACCTCGATCACGGCGCGGCAGATGCGGGGCAGAACGCGGCCCAGGGCGGCGGCGGATTCGTCGGAGAGCGCGTCCAGGGTCTTCGCGGGCTCTTTCGGAATGACCAGGGTATGGCCAGTGCTGAGCGGACTGATGTCGAGGAAGGCGAGGACTCTCTCATCCTCGTAAACCTTGTGGCAGGGAATCGCGCCGCTCAGGATCTTGCCGAAGATCGTGTCAGACATGGATGCGCTCCGTCCGCTCGCCCGATGGAGAGCGCATTCTCGCGCAACCTGGGACGGCGCGCTCGGGCGCGATCCTCTGTGCGAGCGCGACTGGCGTTGGCCTGGAACATGGGCGCTCCTCGACCGTCTACCCTCGCAGGCGCACTGAGGGGTGCGTTGTGGCGCGAGGTGGTGCGCAGCAGGAGGTTGCGCTGCGAGGCGGATGGCGGGATGCGCTGTCTGACCAGTCAGGAAGGAAGATCCAGCCGCGAGGTGATGCCATGGCAGAAGTGACGACCGATCACGAGACGATTCGCAAGTGGGCCGAGAAAAAGGGCGGCAAGCCGGCCGCGGTGGCGCGCACCCACCAGGGCGGCGATGTCGGGATCGTGCGGATCATGTTTCCGCACGCGCCGCACTCGGAGCATCAGGCGCTGACGGAGATCTCCTGGGAGGAGTTTTTCAAGGAGTTCGAGCAGCGCAAGCTCGCTCTCTTGTACGAAGAGGAAAGCCTCTTTTCCAAGATCGTTGGCCGCGACACGGCGGAGCGGCGCAGTCACGGTGAGTCGGGGGCGTCCCGGCACGAGAGCGGCGCCACCAGGCACTAGCTCATCGGTGCAGAGTCGGCGTCCTGCCGCGTTGCCCGGTCCGCCCCTGGTTTTTAATGCCGCGGCGGCAGCGTGATGCCGAGCCGGCGCATCTTGCGGTAGAGTGTGTTGCGTCCGATCGCGAGCTTTTGCGCGACGCGGCTGATGTTGCCGTGGTGGAGCTCGATTTCCTTCAATAGCGCGCCACGCTCCGCCTTCTCCAGCGGATTGAGGTGCTGCGCTTCGAGCGGCAACTCGCAATCGTCGGTCGCGAGCGCCTCCGGCTCGCCGACGCCGTAGTCCGCGGGCAGGCAGCCGCCGTCCAGCCGGTCGCCCGAGCGCATGGCGATCATGCCCCGCAGCACATTGCGCAGCTGGCGGATGTTGCCCGGCCATGCATAGGCTCGCAGCGCATCCGCCAGGTCATCCCCGAGGATCACCGACGGCGTGGCGGCGCTCTCCTGCGCGAAGACATGGCGGATGAGCGCCGACTTGTCTTTCCGCTCGCGCAGCGGCGGGAGCGTCAGCACCAGACTCTGCAATCGATAGAATAGATCCTCACGGAATTCACCGCGCCGTACCTTCTCCTGCAGCCCACCGCGTGCCGCGCTCACGACCCTGACATCGACGCGCACGGGCGCCTCGCCGCCGGGCCGCAGGACTTCCCGCTCCTCTATGACATGCAGGAGTCGCGCCTGCAGTTCGAGCGGCAGTTCACCGACGTCGTCGAGGAACAAGGTGCCGCCGTTCGCTTGCATAATGCGTCCGACGTCCTCGTCGTCCTTACCGGCGGCAGCGGGGGCCTCGGCGCCAGGCGCGCCAGCCGCCGCCGGGGGAGCCGGCGGAGCGGGTGGACTCGCCTGGGCGGCACGCGGACTGGCGGGGCGGCCGAAGAGCTCCTGCTCGAGCTGCGCCTCGGGCAGAGAGCTGCAGTTCACCGCCACGAACGGCTTGTCGGCTCGATCGCTCGAGGCGTGCATGGCACGGGCGAAAAATTCCTTGCCGGTTCCGGACTCGCCGAGGAGCAGGATCGGCACCTCCCGCGACTGCGTGCGCCGCGCGGCCTGGATGTTGCGCGCCATCATCGGATCGCCGAAATCGAGCTCATCGAGCGGGCTGCGTCCTGGGTCCGCAAGCGGCAGCTCCTCGATGCGCGCGAGCCGCTGCTTGCTGGCCAGCGCGCGCTTGGATTGCGGCGCCTGCGCGATGGCGAAGAACCGGCCGCCGTGGCGCGCATCGTAGATGGGCAGGGGGTGGAAGGATTTCTTCTGGCTGCGCCCGACGAGCGCGCTGAGTGAAATGTTGAAAACCCGCTCGAGCGGCGCGCCGGTGAGCTCGGCCGCATTCTTGACGCCGAGCTGGAAGAGGGCGTTGCGATCGAGGGCGGCGATGGCGCCGGCGTCATCGAGCGCGATGATGCCTTCGCCCCAGGTGCCGACCAGCTCCGGCCGGCTGTGGAAGCGGACCACGAACTCGTCCTTGAAGCGATAAAGGAAGAGGCGGTTCTCGATCATCTGCGCCGACATGTTGACCAGCACCAGCGTGTGCTGCTGCGCGCGGTCGGATTCCCCGGAGGCATCGAGCACCGCCACGAGCTCGCCGCTGTAATCGAAGATCGGCGCCGCACAACAGGTGAGGCCGGTATTGCGCGAGAAGAAATGCTGGTCGCGGTGCACGATGAGCGGCGCCCGCTCGATGAGGCAGGTGCCCATGCCGTTGGTGCCGCCGTGCTCCTCGCTCCAGACGGCCCCGAGCACCAGGCCGGTGCGGAAGGCGGCATTGCGGAAGCTGAGGTCCCCGTAGTAATCCAGCAGAACCCCGTCCCGGTCGGTGAGAATGATGGAATACCCGGAGCCGGCGAGCTGGTGATAAAGGTGCGCCATCTCCGCGTCGGCGAAAGAGACCAGCTCGAGGTTGCGCTCTTTGCGGGCCAGCCGCTCGTCCCGGGGCAGCACGTAGGGCTCCCGCTGGGACTGCGGGTCGAGGTGGTATTGGGTGAGACAGCGCAGCCAGGAGCGCTTCACGTAATCAGGCGTTCCCTGGCCCTCATCGCGTGCGGTACCTCGCAGTACCGACTGGATGTAGCGGGCGTGACTGCCGATAGGCTGCAGCATGGAGTCCCCCTCTCGCTCGAGCCAGGGGATTATGCCACGCTCCGCAGCTGCGCTCCTGCGAGCGTCGAAACCGGTACAGCGGCGCAGCGGACTGTTCCGTATTGGAACAACCGCCCCGCGCAGGTGCCGCTGGCCGCGGCGCCCTGCGGCTTGCTGCGGATCCGCGGCTAAACTCGTGCCCCACCCGTGATGGGGCTCCTGGAACCCTGAGCAAATCCCCATGAAAACCAAAGCAGCCATTGCATACGCGGCGGGCAAGCCGCTCGAAGTCGTGACGCTCGACCTCGATGGCCCGAAGGCCGGTGAGGTCCTGGTCGAGATCAGGGCAAGCGGCGTCTGCCACACTGATGAGTTCACCCGCTCCGGTGCCGACCCGGAGGGGCTCTTTCCGGTGGTCTTCGGACACGAGGGCGCGGGAGTCGTGGTCGACGTGGGTCCCGGCGTCACCTCCGTGAAGAAGGGCGATCACGTCATTCCGCTCTACACACCCGAGTGTCGCCAGTGCAAGTCCTGCCTCTCGCGCAAGACCAACCTCTGCACTGCCATCCGCGCAACGCAGGGCAAGGGCGTGATGCCCGATGGCACCAGCCGCTTCTCGATCGGCGGCGAGATGGTGCACCACTACATGGGCTGCTCGACCTTCTCCAACTACACGGTGCTGCCGGAGATCGCCGTCGCCAGGATCCGTGAGGATGCGCCCTTCGAGAAGGTCTGTTACATCGGCTGCGGGGTGACGACCGGTGTCGGCGCCGTCATCAACACCGCGAAGGTCGAGCCCGGCGCCAATGTCGTGGTGTTCGGCCTCGGCGGCATCGGCCTCAACGTCATCCAGGGCGCGCGCCTGGCGGGCGCCAACAAGATCGTCGGCGTCGACTTGAACCCGCGGCGCAAGGCGCTGGCGGAGCGCTTCGGCATGACGCATTTCGTCAATCCAAAGGAAGTGGGCGGCGATCTCGTTCAGTACCTGGTCGCGCTCACCGACGGCGGAGCGGACTACAGCTTCGAGTGCGTCGGCAGTGTCGAGCTCATGCGCCAGGCACTCGAGTGCTGCCACCGCGGCTGGGGCGTGTCGGTGATCATCGGGGTCGCCGGGGCGGGGCAGGAGATCAAGACCCGGCCGTTCCAGCTGGTGACGGGCCGGGTGTGGAAGGGCACCGCGTTCGGCGGCGCGCGGGGCCGCACGGATGTGCCGAAGATCGTCGATTGGTACATGGACAAGAAGATCAACATCGACGACCTTATCACGCACGTGATGCCGCTCGAGAAGATCAACGATGCCTTCGATCTCATGCACAAGGGCGAATCGATTCGCTCGGTCGTGACGTTCTGAAGCCAACAACCGCTGAGAGGAAAAACATCATGGCTATCTCGATCCATCCGGCCGTCGACGGCGGCGTCAAGCGCGGCAATCCCTCGTTTGCCGGCGGCACGCTCACCTGCAAGTGCACCTCGTCGCCCGTAACGGTGAGCCTCGGGTCCAACGTCGCGTACGATCACGTCTGCGGCTGCACCAAGTGCTGGAAGCCGCAGGGGGCGACCTTTTCACTGATTGCGGTGATACCGCGCGACAAGGTCTCGGTGACCGCCAATGAGCAGAAGCTGAAAGTCGTGGACAGCAACGCCCCGATCCTGCGCTATGCCTGCACCGGCTGCGGCGCGCACATGTACGGGCGGATAGAGAACAAGAACCATCCCTTCTACGGCTTTGACTTCGTCCACCCGGAGCTCTTGCGCGAGCAAGGCTGGGCGGCCCCCGAGTTCGCCGCGTTCGTCTCCTCCATCATCGAGGCAGGCTTCCCGCCCGGACGGATGGGTGAGGTGCGTGCCCGCCTGAAGGAGCTGGGGCTCGAGCCCTATGACTGCCTCTCGCCTGGCCTGATGGATGCGATCGCAACGCATTCCGCCAAAGCCAAGGGCACGCTGGCAGCCTAGGCGATCGACCGGCGGGCAGGCTGTCGGGCCTGCCCTTGCCGGTTGCTCAACGCAGCAGCGACGGGCGCAGGTCGGCCACGGAACGGCAGCCGAGCTGTCCAAGAACCCGGTCGAGCTCGACGGCGAGCATGTCGAGCGCGCGCCGCACGCCATGCTCACCATCGGCTGCGAGTCCATAGAGGGCTGCACGGCCAATCATCACGGTGTGGGCGCCCAGGGCCAGCGCCTTGGCAACATCGCTGCCCCGCCGAAACCCGCTGTCGACAATGATCGTCAGGCGGTTGCCGACCGCGGCGGCGATCTCTCCCAGCACCTCGATGGGTGCCACACAGTAGTCGAGCTGCCGACCGCCATGGTTGGTGAGGACGATACCGTCGCACCCGGCGTCGGCCGCGCGGCGTGCGTCCTCGACGCTCAGGACCCCTTTGACCAGGAGCTTCCCGGGCCAGTGCCGCCGTATCCAGGCGATATCCGTCCAGGTGATCGTCGGCTCGAACATCTGCGGGATGATCGTGCTGCCCCCGACGGCGCTCGCCGCACCCGGCGGCAGGAAGGCCTCGATGTTGAGGAATTGCGGGATGCCCTTGCGCAGCAGAACGTCGATCAGCCAGCGGGGATGGCGCATCGCGTCCAGAATCGCGCGCGGGCGAGGCTTCCCGGGCTTCACGTAGTTGCGCTTGTCCCATTCCCGACTGCCGAAGACGTTGGCGTCGGAGGTGAATAGCAGCGCCTCATAACCGGCGGCCGCAGCCCGGGCCATGATGTCTTCCGCGATCGCGCGGTTTTTCATGACGTAGAGCTGCATCCAGAGCCGGCCGCCGGCCTTGGCCGCGACCTCTTCGAGGCGCGTGGTCGAGAGCGTGCTCAGCGTGTACGGAATCCCGAAGCCGGCTGCCGCCCGCGCCAGGGCAATATCGCCCTGCGGGTGCAGCATGCCGTTGAGGCCCGTTGGGGCGATGGCGAGGGGCGCACTCGAGCGCCGGCCGAAGAGCGTTGTTTCCAGGGTCCGTCCCGCGGTATCGATGAGCGTCTGCGGCACGAAACGCAATGCCGCGAATGCCTCCCGGTTGCGCCGCAGTGTCGCCTCGTCCTCCGCGCCGCCTTCCACGTATTCGAAAGCGAACCCCGGCACGCGGCGGCGCGCTATCTCGCGCAGGTCCGCGATGTTCAGGGCGCGGGCGCAGTCGCGCGCGCCGAACGGACGCCGCTTCCAGGGCATTCCGGGGCTACTCGAGGGCCACGTCGACTCGCGATGCGGTGAAGGTGTTGGTCGATGCGTCGTAAGTGCCGACGGCAACCACCCGGAATACGGCGGTCGAGCCGACGAGGACGCTGGTGAGCTCGCTGGCGAAGCCGCTGGCAGTGCTGACGACCGAGATCCCATTGGTCGCATTTCCGACCGCGAACTGGGTGCCGGTCGCGATCGAGATGGTTGGCGTGCCGGTGAGCGGGGTGACCTGCGGGCCGGTGACCACTTCGGCCGTCGTCGCGCCGGTCAAATCCAGCGCCAGGCTCGTACTGTTATAGGGGGGTGTGAGCGCGGAGGTGGTGCCGCTGCCGTTGCTCCATTCCACGACCAGGTCGGCGGGCGTCGAGATACCCGGCGTCACGGCGGTCGCATCGAAGTCCGGGGGTGCGGAGCCGAATGCCGCCGGTAAGCCGTCGACCCGCAGCAGCGTGCCCGCGGCGGTGCCGCTCTCATCGATCGCTCCGGTATTGACGAGGTAGCTGGCCGCCACCGCATCGTTGGCGCTGGCCGTGCCGGTGCCGGCGAAGTTGAAAGCGCTCGCCGGCAGGTCAGTGGCCCCCATCGAGAGCAGGTTGAGCGTGGCGGAGCCCGCTGCTGCACCGGCGTTGAGCGTGCCCCATATCGGGGTGGACTGCAGGCGCACCGCGGCCGCCGTGGCATCCAATGTCAGCGCGCCGGCGCTGCTGGTCGAGCCGAGACCGATCGCATCGATCTGCGAGCCGACCGAGATCGACCGGATGGAGACGCTCGCGGCCGGCGTTCCATCCTCGGTGACCAGAGTGCCGGTGGGCGAAACGCTGACCGTGGCGGTTGGATAGTAGGTGAAGCACAGGTTGCTCTGACAGTAGCCCTCGT
>DASYGA010000155.1:0-35366 GCA_036000265.1 Steroidobacteraceae bacterium
CGATCCTTGTCCTCGAGCGGCAGATCGATCAGGTTGACGATCGGCAGGGTGCCGTCGAGGCGGTAGTTGCCGCGATTGTCCACGGGGATGCCGCGGATCGACAGGTTGTTGTAAACCGTGGGGCTCGTCTGCGCGGAGGTCACACCGGCGGTGTTGCGCAGCGCGTCCAGCAAGCCCTGCGCCTGCTGGGCCCGCAGCACTTCCTCGGGGATGACGCTGATGGTGAGCGGCGTGTCGAGCTGCCGCGCGCCGCGAAAGCTGCCCGCCTGTACGAAATCTGCGCTGTAGCTCTTGCGGTCGGCGGTGACGACGATCTGCTCGAGGACGGCGCCATCGCCCGAGGCGGCGGGCGGGGCGGCCTGCGCGCGTGCGCTGCCCGCCAGCAGAAAGACCGCGGACACTCCCCCGAGCGGTGCGCAAAGCGCGATGGATTGACGCTTCTGCTTCGGAATCATCATGGCTTGTCTGGCTCCCCAAAGGCGTGGTGCGCTGCCTGCCGGGCCGCCAATGCCAGCCGGCCGCGCCCGAGCTAATGTATTATGCTTTCAGGAAAAATAATAGTGATTTATATAGACGCGAAATACCACCACGGCCGCAGGCGCGCGGCGGCGGCTGTCCGCGGTCAGAACCGTGTCGCGGCCGCCGGCTGCGCCTCGCCCGGCAGCCGCGGGATCGCGTCCACCAGCGCCCGGGTATACGGGTGCCGCGGCTGCGCGAGCACCGTGCGCGCGGCGCCACGCTCCACGATGCGCCCTTCCGACATGACGATCACGCGATCGGCGATGCTGTCGACCACCGACAGGTCATGCGTGATGAAGAGGCATGCGAAGCCGTATTCCGCCTGCAGCTTGCGCAGCAGCGTCAACACCTGAGCCTGTATGGTCATGTCGAGCGCCGACACCGGCTCGTCGGCGACTACCAGTCGCGGCCGTGACACGATGGCGCGCGCGATGGCGATGCGCTGGCGTTGCCCGCCCGAGAGCTGATGCGCCAGCCGGGAGCCGAAGCCGGCGAGCCCCACCTCCTCCAGCACTTGCTCCACCCTCTGCCGCCGGCCGCGCGCATCGAGCAGCGGCTCGTGGCGCAGCGGTGCCGCCACGATGTCGACGATCCGCATGCGCGGATCGAGGGAGGAGAACGGGTCCTGGAAGACGAGCTGCGCCTCGCGGCGGAACCGGCGCAGCTCCCCGGCCGTCATCGCGCCGACCGTCATGGCATCGAAGCGGATGGTGCCGGCCGACAGCGCCTTTAAGCCGAGCACCGCGCGGCCGAGCGTCGTCTTGCCGCTGCCGCTCGCGCCTACCACGGCAAGGATCTCTCCACAGCGCAGTTCCAGGTCGATGCCGCTCAAGACGGGCCGGGGCGGGGGTGCGCCGAAGAGCTTGCGCGCGCCTGCATAAGCGACATAAGCGCCTTCCACGGACAGAAGGAGTGCGGGGTCGGCGGAGCCCACGGTCGTTGGCGACGGGCGCGGACGCGAGCCGATCAAACGCCGGGTGTAGGCGTGAGCCGGCCGGGTCAGCACCTCGCTCGTGAGGCCGGTCTCGATGAGGCGCCCTTTCTCGAGCACCACGCAGCGCTCAGCGTAGCGCGACACCACTCCGAGGTCGTGCGTGATGAGGAGGGTTGCAACACCGTGATCGCGGGCGAGCTCCACGATCAGATCGAGGACTTCCCGCTGACTCAATGTGTCGAGGGCGGTGGTCGGCTCGTCGGCGATGAGCAGCTTCGGCCGCAGCAGCAGCACCGACGCCAGCATGATGCGCTGGCGCATGCCGCCGGAGAACTCGTGCGGGTGTCGATCCAGCGCCTGCGCCGGGTCCTTGATCCGCACGCGTGCCAGCATCTCGGTGCAGCGCTCGCGGCTCTCCCGGCGGCTCCAGCCGAAGTGCAGCCGCGGGCCCTCGGCGAGCTGCCGCCCCACCGTGAGAGCCGGATTCAGCGACATCATCGGCTCCTGGAACACCATGCCCGCCTCGGCGCCGCGCACCCTGCGCAGCCCGCGCGCGTCGAGGCTGGTGATCTCCCTGCCGGCGAGGCGGACGGAGCCGCGCGCGCGGCGCACACCCGACGGCAGCAGACCGAGGATGGCCCGCGCGGCGAGCGTCTTGCCGCTGCCGGATTCCCCGACGAGCGCGACGAACCCGCCCTGCCCGACCTCGAACGACAGTCCCTCGAGCAGTACGCGCGCGGGCTCGCCGCGGCGCGCGCTCTCGATGCGCAGATCCTCGACCCGAAGGAGCGGCTGTGGTGTTGCGGTCATGCCGGCAGCGATCGTGCCGGCCGGCGGAATGGCTTGTCAATCGAACAAGAACAATTGGGGTACACTAGCCGCGCTCGCCAGAGGTTATATCCGGAGGGTGTCGATGCAGATGGTTCGCAAACGCGCCGGCGCGGCGAAGCCGGAATCCACCGCGGCGGGCGCGCTCGCCTCCAGCCGTCTGCAGACGGAGCTCGCGGCGCGCATCCTGCAACTGCTGAATGAGCAGCGGGCGGGCCCGGGGCACCATCTGGTGGAGCAGGACCTGTGTCGGCAGTTCGGCGTCTCGCGCACTCCGATCCGCGGCGCGCTGAAGCTCCTCGCCGCGCAAGGCACCCTGCAACCCCGCGCGCATCGCGGCTTCGTCCTGCGCGGCCCGGTCAAAGCGGTGCCGGAGGTCGAGTCCGTCAATCTCCAGGAGGAGGAGGACCGGGAGCTCTTCGTCGCCATCGCGGAGGCGCGCAACACCGGACGCCTGCCGGCGGACTGCACCCAGCAGGAGCTGGTGCGCCTCTTCGGCGCGAAGCTGCCCACCGTCGGGCGGGTGCTGCGTCATTTGTCCGAGCTCGGGCTGGTGGAGCGCAAGCGCGGCCACGGGTGGTCTTTCGTCGCTTCCATCAACTCCGCGAGCGCGCAGGCGGAGAGCTACGCCTTCCGCCAGATCCTCGAGCCGGCAGAGCTGCTGCAGGCGGGCTTCGAGCTCGACCGGCAATGGGCCGGCGCCTGCCGTGCCCGTCACCTGGTGTTCAAGCGCAAGCCCTGGCGCAAGACCCTGGCGGTGGAGTTCTTCCAGATGAATGCCGATTTCCACGAGCAGCTCGCCCGCTCCTCCGGCAATCGCTACCTCCTGGATGCCATCCAGCGGCAGAACCAGGTGCGCAGCTTCCTCAATTACCAGTGGGCCTATGGCATCGAGCGCGTCCGCGCCTCGGTCGAGGAGCATCTCGGCATCCTCGATGCCCTGGAGGCCGGTCAGAACCGCCGTGCGGCGGAGCTCATGCGCACGCATCTCGATAACTCCAAGGCGATCAGCGCCGTCGATCACGCCGGCGATCCGCCCGGTTGAGAGGCTGCCTGCCTGTATGTATTATCTAAGATAATAATACATTTAGCGCGCCTAAGAAAATTTCAGGAAATCCAAGGTCCCGCGCGCTACTCCGAAAGGAGTACTCCGGCAGCTCTCGCCCAGGGAATTCCCGCTTCGCGGCGACATCCCTACACTCTCCAGGCAACTTCAAAGGAGAGACATCGTGGACATCGTAGTGGCGCAGATGATCGTGACGGGCGTATTGCTTTTCGGCTTCTCGGTCGAGGTGCTATTCAGTCACCTGCCCGGGCAGGAATAATCTCTGCCGTTTGCCGGGGGGCCGCGGCGCGCTGCGCAGGCGGCTCTCGAGGGAGCAAGCCCCGGCAGGTCAGGGAACGACGCTCTTGACGATTGAGGCGTCCAGCGCCTCGTAATCCGAATAGGAAATCGTCTCGTACAGTTCCTGGCGGGTCTGCATCTGCCCGATCAGGCTCCGCGGCCCGTCCTCGCGGCGGATCGCGGCGTAGAGCTGCTCCTGGGCTTTCGCCGCCATCCGCAGCGCACTCACCGGCCAGATCACCATCCGGTAGCCCATCGCCTCGAATTCCGCGGCCGTGAAGTACGGCGTGCGGCCGAACTCCGTCATGTTGGCCAGGAGCGGTGCCTGCACGCGGCGCGCGAATTCGCGGAACATCTCCGCGGTGGTCAGTGCCTCGGGGAAGATTGCATCGGCTCCGGCCTCGAGATAGCGCTTGGCGCGCGCCACCGCGCCGTCGAGCCCTTCGCTCGCGGCGGCATCGGTGCGCGCAATGATGTAAAGATGGCGCCGCGCGCGCGCGGCCGCCGCGATCTTCGCCGCCATGTCCTGCGGCGGCGCGAGCCTCTTGTCGTTCAGGTGGCCGCACTTCTTCGGCAGCAGCTGATCCTCGATGTGCACCGCGGCGGCGCCCGCATCCTCGAAGGCGCGCACCATCTGCATGACGTTGAGCGCCTCGCCGTAGCCAGTATCGCCATCCACCAGCACTGGAAGCGCGGCTGCGCGGCTCACCTGACGAATGAAGAAGCAGACGTCCTCGACGGTGATGATGCCGAGGTCCGGCAACCCCATCGAGGCGCTGATGGCCGCGCCGGAGAGATACAAAGCCTCGAATCCCTGCCGCCTGGCCTGCAGTGCCGCGAGGCCGTTGTGCGCGCCTGGAATCCGCAGGATGCCGCCGCGCCGGATGAGGCCGGCGAAGCGCTCGCCCGCGGGCGCAGCGGGCAGATTCTGTCCGACGAGGTAAATGCTCATGACGGCGGCCGCAGATCAGATGACGTAGAGATCGACATATTCACTGACGGGCGTCCGCTCGAGCCGCGCAGGGTCGAGCGACAGCTCGGCGATCATCTGCTGCTGCTTTTCCGGGAAGCGGCGCGCCAGGTTGCGGCGGAACTTCGCCAGCAGCAGCGGCATGCCCTCCTGCCGCCGGCGCCGGTGGCCGATCGGATACTCCACGACCACCTCATCGAGCGTGCGGCCATCCTTGAGCCTCACGGTGACCGCGTTTGCAATGGAGCGCTTCTGCGGATCGAGGTAGTCACGGGTGAACTGCGGATCCTCGACGCATTCGATCCTCGCGCGCAGGGCGTCGATGCGCGGATCGCGCGCAACCTCGTCCTCGTAGTCCGCCGCCGTGAGACGGCCGAAGAGCAGCGGCACGGCCATCATGTACTGGATGCAGTGGTCGCGGTCGGCGGGATTGGCGAGCGGGCCCTTCTTGTCGATGATGCGCATGCAGGCCTCGTGCGTGCGCACTGTGATGCGCTCGATGTCCTCGACGCTGCGGCCCATGGCGCGCAGCCGCTCGTGCAGCTGCATCGCTGCCTCCACCGCGGTCTGCGAGTGAAACTCCGCCGGATACGAGATCTTGAAGAGCACGTTCTCCATCACGTAGGAGCCGTAGCCGCGCGGGAACTTGAACGGCTGCCCCTTGAAGAGGACGTCGTAGAAGCCCCAGGTCTTGGCGCTGAGCACCGACGGGTAGCCCATCTCCCCGGTCTTCGCGATGAGCGCGAGGCGCACCGCGCGACTGGTCGCATCGCCGGCGGCCCAGCTCTTGCGCGAGCCGGTGTTGGGCACGTGCCGGTAGGTGCGCAGGCTCTGCCCGTCCACCCAGGCGAGCGACAGCGCATTGATGATCTGCTCGCGCGCGAGCCCGAGGAGGCGGCCGACCACCGCGGTCGAGGCCACCTTCACCAGCACCACGTGATCCAGCCCGACACGATTGAAGCTGTTCTCGAGCGCGATCACGCCCTGGATCTCGTGCGCCCGGATCATGGCGGTGAGCACATCCCTCATCACCAGCGGCTTGCCGCCCGCGGCGAGCGCCTGGCGCGACAGCCAATCGGCGGTCGCGAGAATGCCGCCGAGATTGTCGGACGGGTGGCCCCACTCGGCGGCGAGGAAGGTGTCGTTGAAATCGAGCCAGCGGATCATGGCGCCGATGTTGAACGCCGCCTGCACCGGGTCGAGCTGGAACCGGGTGCCGGGCACCCTGGCGCCGTTCGGCACCACGGTGCCCGGCACGATCGGGCCCAGCAGCTTCACGCAGGCGGGGTACTCGAGCGCCTCGAGCCCGCAGCCCAGGGTATCGAGCAGACAGTGGCGCGCCGTCTCGTAGGCGAGCTCGCTGTGGATATCGCTGCCCAGGACATAGTCGGCGATGTCGGTGAGAACCTGGTCCGGCGCGGGCCGGACGGTGCCGTGGGAAGAGGACATGGATTTTTCGAGTTGACTCAGAGACGTTTGTCCAGGGCTACGAAGGGCAGCGGCTCCGGCCCGACATAGTTGGCATTCGGGCGGATGATCTTGCCGTCGGCCCGCTGCTCCATCGCGTGCGCGGCCCAGCCGGCCGTGCGTGCGATGACGAAGAGCGGCGTGAACATCTCGGTCGGCACGCCCATCATGTGATAGGAGACCGCAGAGAACCAGTCGAGGTTCGGGAACATCTTCTTGGTGTCCATCATCACCGCCTCGATGCGCTCGGCGATGGCGAACATCTTCATGTTGCCGGCTTCCTGCGAGAGGCTGCGCGCCACCTCCTTGATGACCTGGTGGCGCGGATCGGAAACCGTGTACACCGGATGTCCGAAGCCGATGATGACCTCCTTGTCGGCGACGCGCGCGCGGATGTCGGCCTCGGCGGCGCCGGGGCTGTCATAGCGCTTCTGGATCTCGAACGCAACCTCGTTGGCACCGCCGTGCTTCGGCCCCCGCAGCGCGCCGATCGCGCCCGTGATGCAGGAGTACATGTCGGAGCCGGTGCCGGCGATCACGCGCGCCGTGAACGTCGAGGCGTTGAATTCGTGCTCGGCATACAGGTTGAGCGAGGTATGCATCGCGCGCACCCAGGCGGCGGGCGGCGGCCGCCGGTGCAGCAGGTGGAGGAAGTGGCCGCCGATCGAGTCGTCCTCCGTCTCCACGAGGGGCGCGTGCCCGTTGTGGCTCACGTGATACCAGTAGGCCAGCATGGAGCCGAGCGAGGCGATCAGCCGATCGGCGATATCGCGCGCGCCGGCGGCGGCATGGCTTTGCTTTTCCGGCAACGCGCAGCCAAGGGCGGAGACGCCGGTACGCAATACATCCATGGGGTGCGCGGCGGCGGGCAACTGTTCGAGCACCGCGCGCACCGCAGCCGGCAGGCCGCGCAGCGACTTGAGCTTGCTCTTGTATGCGCCGAGCTCGGCGCGCGTCGGCAGCTTGCCATGGATCAGCAGGTGGGCGATCTCCTCGAACTCGCAGGTCGTGGCGATCTCGAGGATGTCGTAGCCGCGGTAATGCAGATCGTTGCCGGAGCGGCCGACGGTGCAGAGCGCGGTATTGCCGGCTATCACGCCGGAGAGCGCGACGGATTTCTTCGGCTTCGGCCCCGTCGTGGCCGGCTCTTGGATGGGCGTCATGCCGCCACTGTAGAGGCAGCAAGATACCAAAGAAAATACGTTGAAGATGGAATCTTCATATGAGAAAAGTATCGTCATGGAGCTACGCCATCTCAAGTACTTCCTCGCCGTCGCGGAGGAGCTCAATTTCACCCGCGCGGCGCAGCGGCTCGGCATCTCGCAGCCGCCCCTCACCCAGCAGATCAAATCGCTCGAGGCGGAGCTCGGGGTGGCCCTCCTCGACCGCTCCGCCTACCGCATCGAGCTCACCGATGCCGGGCGGGTCTTCGCCACCGAGGCCGCGCGGATCCTCGGCGATGCCCGCAGCGCGGTGCAGGCCGCCAGGCGCGCGGCAACCGGCGCGACCGGGCGCGTACGGGTGGGCTTCACGGAGTCGGCCTCCTTCAACCCGCTGGTGACTGCAACGCTGCGCAGGTTCCGCTCCGACTATCCCGCCGTGGAGGTCTCCCTGGAGGAGCATCCGTCCACGGATCTGATCGCGGCGCTGCGCGCCGGGACGATCGATGCCGCCTTCGTGCGGCCGCCGCTGGCCGCGGAGCGTGGACTGACACTCGATCTCCTGGAAAAGGAGCCCCTGGTGGTGGCCGTCCCGAGCGGTCACCCGCTCGCCAGGCGCCGGCAGATCGACCTCGGCGCGCTCGCCGGGGAAACCTTCATCCTCTATCCCCGCGCGGTGCGGCCCGGGCTCGCCGATGCAGTCGTGGCGGCCTGCGAGGCGGCGGGGTTCACTCCCAAGGTGGGGCAGTACGCGCCGCAGCTGTCCTCGACCATCAACCTGGTCGCGGCCTCCCTCGGCATTTCACTGGTTCCGGACAGCATGCGCTGCCTGCAGGCGCACGCCGTGACCTACCTGCCGCTGCGCGGGGAGCCGTTGCACGCGCTGCTCGGCATCGCCTACCGCACGGATGCGGGCTCGGCCGTGGTGCACAACTTCATCGCCGGGGCCGCAGTGTTCTCGCGCCAGAACACTTCCGCGGCGGCGCCGGGATAACCCGCGGGGCCGCCTTGACCGGCTCGCCGCTGCGGGTCAGCATTCCAGGATTCCGAGCCATGATGGTCGAAGCGCTTGCGAGACGACAGAGGATTCTGGTGGAGGCCCCGGTGAGCGTCGACCCCCTTCCCGGGCAGATCAGGCCCACGGGGGCGGCGGACAACCTCCTCGCTGACTGGCGCGCTCGCGCTCTCGCCCTGGAGCAGGCGGTCTCCAAGGCGATCATCGGCCAGCCGGATGTCATCCGGCTGCTCAGCGTCGCCATCTTCGCCCGCGGTCACGTCCTGCTGGAAGGCGACGTCGGCGTCGGCAAGACCACGATCCTGCGCGCGTTTGCGCGCGGCCTCGGGGGCGCATTCGAGAGGATGGAAGGCAGCGTCGACATGATGCCGAACGACCTCCTCTACTACGCCTACATCGGCGAGGACGGCAGGCCGCGGATCGAGCCAGGACCGCTGCTGCGCCCCGGCGAGGCGCTGAGCACGTTCTTCTTCAACGAGATCAACCGCGCCCGCCCGCAAGTGCAGTCGCTGCTGCTGCGCGCGATGGCGGAGCGAAGCGTCAATGCCTTCAACCGCGAGCACCGCTTTCCGCACATGCTGGTGTTCGCCGACCGCAATCGCGTGGAGAAGGAGGAGACCTTCGAGCTGCCTTCGGCAGCACGCGATCGCTTCATGCTGGAGGTACAGATCGAGACTCCGGCCGACGAAAGCGTTCGCACCGCGCTCGTCTTCGATCCTGCCTATCACGATGTCGACCTGCTGCTGCAATCCGTGCCGGAGGCCATCCTGCCCTACGCGGAGCTCAACACCGTCGCCGCCGTCATCCAGCGCGAAGTGCATGCCAGTGAGGCCCTGCAGCGCTACGCGCTGGCACTCTGGCAGGCGACGCGGACACCCGAGCAGCTCGGCATTCACCTGGAAGGCGTGGACATGCGGCGGCTCATCCTCGCAGGCGCGAGCCCGCGTGCCATGAGCATGCTGTTGCGCGCCGCCCGGGTCATGGCCTGGCTGCGCAACCGGGACTATCTCGCGCCGGAGGATCTGCAAGCGGTGTTTCTCGAGAGCATCGGCCATCGCGTGTTCTTCACGCCGGTGTACGAGATGCGCCGCACAGAGATCGCCCGGCCGTTCCTGCGGGAAGTACTGGCGCGGATCGCCGCGCCGTAGGCCGTGGCCACGGAGTTCCACTACCGCATCCCGTGGCGTCCCCGCGGCCAGCGTCCCGGGCATCATCGCGGCAGCGTGTTCGGCGCCGGCCAGGAATTTGGCGGCTACGCACCGCTCGGGCGTGCGCCCGACCCGCGCCGGCTGGATCCGCGCGCGACGCTCGCCGATCCGCTCGGCACCTGGCAGGTGCGGCTGTACCAGCAGCGAGCCGCCATCCCCGTCTGGCTGGTCGCCGACCTCTCGGGCTCGATGAGCGCCCCCGCGGGCGGCGGCAAGATGCAGCGGCTCGGCGAGCTTGCCGCCAGCCTCGCTTACTCCGTGCACCGGACTGGCGATGCCTTCGGGTTCATGGGCTGCGCCGACGAGGTCGTCTCCGATCTGCTGCTGCCGCCGACGCATGCACGCGGCGCCGGCGCCGAAGTGGCAACGTGGCTGGCGGCGCTCACGCCGGCCAGCGCGAGCGCGCGGGGGCTGCTGAGCGTGGCAGGCTATCTCGGCCGCCGCCGCTCGCTCATCTTCCTCGCCTCCGATTTTCATTTCCCGCAGCCGCTGCTCGAGTTGGTACTCGAGTCCCTGGCTGCGCACGATGTGGTGCCGGTGGTGATCTGGGACGAGCTGCGCAGCGACGGCGAGTTTCAGACGCTGCCGCGCGCAGGCTTGATCGAGCTCCAGGATGCCGAGAGCGGCCGCCGCCGCACGGTGCTGCTGCGGCCGCGGCTGCACGCGGCGTGGCGGCACGGGTTCGCGCAACGGCGCACCGTGCTGCACCAGAGCTTCGCCCGCTTTGGGCTGCGGCCATTCCATGTGGGCAGACAATTCCGTGCGCAGGCAATGACGGCCTACTTCTATGGAGGTGATACCGGTGCGCACGACTGACCGGCCGGCGCCGGCGCGCGCCGCTTGCTTCCTTGCCGCGGCTCTGGCAACACTGCTGCCGCCTTGCTCGCGCGCCGAGGGCGAGCCGGCTTCGCAGCAGCCGGCGATCACGGTCCGCACGCAGCAGCCGCGAGCTTTCGGCCATGTCATCGGTGATGAGCTCGAGCAACGCGTCATGCTGGGCGCTCCGGCCGGCTTCGCCCTCGATCCGAAGAGCCTGCCGCGGGCCGGCAGGACGGGACTGTGGCTCGAGCTCGCCCCGCCTCGGCTGAGGTCTCAGCAGGTCGCGGATGGCACGCGCTACACGCTGACTCTCGACTATCAGATCATCAACGCGCCGGAGCAGGTCCGCACTGTGGATCTGCCCGAGTTGGATCTGGTCTTCAGCGGGCGCGGCAGCCGCCTCACGGCCAGCGTCGACGAGTGGCCGATCACGATCGCGCCGATTACACCGGCCTTCGTGCTGGCCCGCGCCGGCCTGCAGGAGATGCAGCCCGATGCCCGGCCGGCGATGCCGGATGCGGGACGTTACATGTGGCTGACTCTGCTCTGGGCCGCGGCCATCGTCGCCATCGTGGCCGGCACCGTCGTGCGCCGCCGCGGAATTCCCTGGCTGCGGCGTGGAGCGCGCCCGTTTGCGCTGGCCGCGCACGACATCGCAAAACTCGCGCGGCTCCCCCCCGATCGTCCCGTCTACAGACGCGGCTTACAACGTCTGCATCGTGCATTCGACGCGGCCGCCGGACATGCGACATTCGGCGAGCATCTCGCGCCGCTTTTTGCGGCGCGCCCGGAGCTCCTCGGCCTGCGCCCACAGATCGAGCAGTTCTACGCCGCCTCGCAGCGTGAGTTCTTCGGCGCGCAGGCCGGCGTGCCGAGCCTCGAGGCGGTGCTGGCGCTGGCGCGCCGCTGCCGGGACGCCGAGGCCGCCGCTACGCGCCTCTCCGGCGACGGCGACCCTGCCCCAGACGGCCGGAGAGCGCATGCGCTTTAGCGACCCGCTGCTGCTGCTGCTCCTGCCGCTCGCGGTCCTGCCGCTGCTGCGCGCCGCCGCCGCGAGCATTCGCTATCCCTGGCTGGCGCTCGTGCCCGCCGACAGGCTCTCGAGCGCGCTCGGCTGGCTGCTGCGCGTCGCGGCCGCGACGGCGATCGCGGCCACCGCCATCGGGCTCTCGGGACCTTACCTTCCGGGCGCCAGTGTGGAGCGGGTGGGGCGCGGCGCCGAGATCGCGGTGCTGCTCGACCGCAGCCTCAGCATGGACGAGCCGCTCGGATCGGCGCGCCAGGCGCAGTACTTCGTATTCGCGCAGGCGGCGCCGCAATCGAAGCAGTCGGTCGCGCGCCGGTTCCTGTCGCAGTTCGTCGGCCGCAGGGGCAGCGATCTCATCGGCCTCATCGTCTTCAGCACTTTCCCCATCCCGGTGCTGCCCTTCACGGCAAGACAGCCGCTCATTCAGGCGGCGATCCACGCGGGCGCCACCTACCACGGCCTCGCCGACACGGACATCGGGGCGGCACTGCTCGCGGCTGCCCACATGTTCGAGCACCAGCCCTACACCGGCTCGCGAGTGGTGATGTTGGTATCGGACGGTGGCGCGGTACTCGACACGCCGACCCGGGTGAAGATCCGCACCACCTTCGCCGATGAGCGCATCGCGCTCGACTGGATCTATCTGCGCTCCTACACCAGCCCGGGCATATCGCAGGCGGGCAGCTCGCCGTCGGCCGGCGCGGCCGGCGCGGGCGGCGCGGGCGGCGCGGCCACGGAGGGTAACCCGGAGCTCGCGCTGCATCATTTCTTCCAGACTCTGCTGACTCCGTATCATCTTTATCAGGCTGAAAGCCCCGAAGCGCTGCGTGATGCGATCGCCGACGTAGGCCGCGCGCAAACACTGCCGATCCGCTACTCCGAGCGGCAGCCGCGGCTGCCGCTGGCGCCGCGAGCTTTTGCGGTGGCCTTCATCGCCGCGGCGGTGCTGCTCATCGCCTCGCTTCTCGAGGTGCGGCGATGGCCTTGAGGCTCTGGCTGCGCCGCGCGCCTGCGCTGCTCGTGATCCTTCTCGCGGGCGCCGCGGCCTACGACGGCCTGCACTGGTGGTCGGCGGCGCGCATCGACCATCGGATCCGCTCCGCCAACATCCTGCCCGACACCGCGCGCCTCGCCCCACCGGTGGCGTTCGCGCAGGGTTACGCGCTTACCGCTCGCGGCGATAATCTGCGCGCCCTCACCCGCTACCGCCAGGCGGCGCAATCCGGCGGCCCGCTCGCGGTCGCGGCACTCTACAACATCGGCAACCTGCACCTGCGTGAAGGGCTGGCGGCGCAGGCTGCCGGCCAAAAAGCCCAGTCGCTCGCGCTCTTCGAGCTGGCGAAGCAGAGCTACCGCGATGCGCTGGCCATCGATCCGGGCTACTGGGACGCCAAATACAACCTCGAGCGCACTCTGCGCCTCGCTCCAGATGCGGCGCCCACGCCGCCGACGCCCGGCGAGCAGGCGCTGCACCAGAAAAAGGCGATCGTCATCCGCGACATGCCTTTGGGGCCGCCATGAAGAGCGGCTGGCGGCGCCTTCCCGGCGCGCGGACCTGGGTCACCGCGCTCGCGGTGGCCTGCCTCGTGACTGCCTTTCTCGAGCCTGTAGTCGTGTTGCGGCGTCCGACCTACGACTACATCATCACGCTCGACATCACGCAGAGCATGAATACGCGCGATGTGGTGCTCGATGGCGCCCATGTGAGCCGCCTCCGCTATGCCAAGCGCCTGCTCAAGGGACTGCTGCCGCGACTGCCCTGCGGCTCGCGCGTCGGCTGGGCGATCTTCACGGAATACCGCGTCTTCCTCTTCTTCACGCCGGTGGAGGTGTGCGCCAACTACGATGCGCTCGAGGAGACGCTCGAGCGCATAGGCAACAACATGGCGTGGGCGGGCGGCAGCCAGATCGCGCGCGGCGTCTTCGCCGGCATCAAGGTCGCCGCCGGGACGCCGGGCAAGCCCGATTTCGTGTTCATCACCGACGGCCAGGAAGCGCCCCCGATCAACCCCAGCTTCCCGCCGCAGTTCGATGGCACTGCGGGTGCTGTCCATGGCGTGATCCTCGGCGTCGGCGGGCAAAAGCTGACGCGCATTCCCATGATCGGCCGCGATGGCCGTTTTCTCGGCTACTGGTCGGCGAGCCAGGTGCCGCAGACGGACGCCTACAGCGCCGGCCGGTCGACCAGCGAGCCGAACGACCTGCTCTACAACCAGGCGGGCGAGCCGATCCGTCCCATTCCCCCGAGCGGCACCGAGCAGCTCTCCTCGCTCAAAGCGGCGTACCTGCGCTCCCTCGCACGGCAGACGGGCTTGCAATATCAGGATCTGGAGGGCCCGCAGGCGCTTTATTCTGCGTTGACACAACGTGCATTTGCACGGGCAGCAAGCGTCCGAACACCCATCGGTTTCGCGCCAGCGGCTCTGGCGCTCTTGCTTCTCGTCTGGCTATACAGGCCTTTTCCCGGGAGATCCTGGTCTCGCCAAGGCGGCACTTCAGAGCGACGCAGAAGCGCGAACAGGGCGAACGGTCGGGCTCGAGCGTTGACGCAACCGTAAGGGAACGGACGTCCCCAAGCTGTCGTTATAGTCCTCGGGGTCCGAGACCCCTTCTCATGACTATCGCCTGCACCGATTGCGGAACGCTCCAGGACATCCCCCCGCTCCCGTGGGGGGCCATCGCCATCTGTCCGACTTGTGACAACCGCCTGGAGCGCACCAATGGACGCAGCATCAATGGGGCGCTCGCCTGCGCCTCGGCGACCTTCGTGCTGCTCTTCCCGGCCAACCTGCTGCCGCTGATGCACGTCTCGATGCTCGGGATGGGGCGGGAAAGCAGGTTGGGGACCGGCGTCGTGACACTGTGGCAGCACCAGTGGGTGATCGTGGCGCTGCTGGTCGCGGCCTTCGCCGTCATTCTCCCGTTCATCCGCTTCGGCCTGCTGTCCCTGGTACTCGCGCTGCTGCAGCTCGGGCACAGGCCGCACTGGCTGGGGCGGGCGTTTCGCTGGTCTTTGCACCTCGACCAGTGGGCCATGCCGGACGTCTTTCTCCTCGGCTGCGCGGTCGGCTACAGCCGCATCGCGGCAGCCATGCCGGTGAAAATCGGCTGGGGCGGCGTCTGCCTGATATTCGCCGCCTTCCTCTGCATGCTGTCCCGGGCCGCGCTCGACCGGCGCGCGGTCTGGCGCGTGCTCTCGCCGGAGTGCGCCGCGCCGGCGGAGAATGAGCCCGCCATCGCCTGCCGCTTCTGCGATCTCGTGCGGCCCGCCGTTGCCGAAGGCTCCTCCTGCCCGCGCTGCGGCCTGCAGCTGACGGCGCGCAAGCCCGATTCGATGATGCGCACCGCGGCGCTGGTGATCGCCGGCTTCGCATTGTTCTTTCCCGCCAACCTCTTTCCCATGAGCGTCGACCGGCAGTTCGGCGTGCTCGTGCCGCACCGGATCGTGGACGGCATCATGGAGCTCTTCCAGGCACACCTCTGGCCTCTGGGAGTGCTCATCTTCATCACCAGCATCGCCATTCCGCTGCTGAAGCTCGCCGGACTCAGCTGGCTCCTGATGTCCGTCTGGCACGGCTCGCGGCACCGGCTGGTGCTGAAGACCCGTCTTTGCCGCCTCATTGATGAGATAGGCCGCTGGTCCTGTGTCGACGTTTTCACCATAGCCGTCTTTCTGCCGATCATGCAGTTCCACGGCATGGTGAGCACGAACGCGGCCAACGGCGCCCCGGCCTTCCTGCTGGTCGTCGTCGTCACCATGTTGGCTTCCCACGCCTTCGATCCGCGGCTCATGTGGGACGCAGCGCTCGCGCCGCGGTTCCACGCGCAACCCCGACAGGCATGAACGACGACGACCGCCCAGTAAGAGAGCCGCGGCGGACGATGGCGATCGCCCGCCGCAGCTGGTGGCCGGGTTGGATCTGGGCCGTGCCCATCGCCGCGGTCGCCATCGTTCTGTGGCTGCTCCTGCGCTCGATCAGCTCACGCGGGATCGATGTCACGGTGACCTACAACGATGCCGCCGGCATGCAGCCCGGGGATACGCGGGTGATGTATCACGGGCTGGAGGTGGGTCGGGTCACCAGCGTCGCGCTGGCGAGCGATGACTGGCATGTGATCGTGCACCTGGACATCGACCGCCAGCTTGCGCCGAAGGTCAACACGGGCACGCGCTTCGTGCTCGAGGGCGCGCACCCGAGCTTCTCGGACGTCTCCTCGCTGCGCGCGCTGATCGCTGGGCCCACCATCGTCATGGTGCCTGGGCCCGGCAGACCGGCGACCCGGTTCATCGGCACGGAGGGCGGCCCGCGCGAGACACTCGCCGTGTCACTTCCGTACCTCGTCAGCTTCGATGGCGCGGTGGGACAGCTGAAGCCCCACGCACCGGTGATGCTGCGCGGATTCACGGTCGGAGAGGTCACGAGCGTGGGGCTCTCGGTCGATCCGCGGACGGGGCGGATCGCGACGCCGGTGCTGCTCGCTCTCGATCCGACACGCTTTCATCTCACCGGGCCTGCGCCTCGCGATGGCAACTGGAAGCCCATCATGGACGCGACGCTTGCGAAGTTGATCGACGAAGGTCTGCGCGCCAGCCTGGCACGCGCGGTGCCGGTCGTCGGCGGCGAGCAGGTAGAGCTCGCGATGGCGCCTGGCGCGCAGCAGGCGAAGCTCGAGACCGCAGGACGGTACGCGCAGATCCCCGCCGCCCAGGCGAGCGGGCTGGAGCGCCTGCCGGCCGAGATCGGCTCGCTGCCCCTCACCCAGATCGCCGACAATCTGCGCACGATCACCGATCAGCTGCGCGCGCTGAGCTCCTCGCCCAAGCTGCGCGACAGCCTCGCCCATCTCGATGCGACGCTCGCTGCGCTCGACCGGATGTCACGCCAGGCGGGGCCGCAAGTCGCGCCTACATTGCGCGAGGTCCGGGTGACCGTGGCAAGCCTGCGTGCTGCCGCGCAGCAGCTGGATGCAACGGCACAGTCGGCCAAGATGACGATGGGCGCGAGCGCCGCGGCGCCGAACGGCAATGTGCAGCATGCTCTCGATGAGCTGGCGGGCGCCGCGCGCGCGGTGCGCTCGCTCGCGAATTATCTCGATGAGCATCCGGAGGCGCTGCTGCACGGCCGGCAGATCACGCATTAGCTGATATCGCCTACCCGGGCACAGGAAGAGCCCCGCCGCCGCGCTTCAAATCAGTCCGTCGGCATCTCCTCCACCCAGCCGCGCCAGATCGACAGCAGCGCGGCCAGCAGCGCCGGACCGATGAAGATGCCGACCAGGCCGAAGGACTCGACGCCTCCCAGGATGGCGAGCAGCGCCCACAGGAACGGCAGCTTCGCGCCCTCGCCGATGATCACCGGACGGACGAAATGATCGGCGATGAAGAGCACCAGGGTGCCCGCCGCGGCGACGAGGATTGCAGCTCCGAGCGAGCCGCGCGCCACCAATATCACCGTGACGATGCCGAAGACGATGGGCGCGGCGAACGGGATGGTTGCGAAAACGCCGGTGATGACTCCTGACAGGATCGGGTGCGGCGCGTGGGCCAGGGCGTATACACCGCACATGATCGCGCCCTCGCCGACGGCCACGAAGACGATGCCGTCCACCGCAGCGCGGATCGCAGACACCACACGCCGCAGCAGCCGGTCAACCGACGACCCGAAGAGGCGCCGGAACATCCTCGGCACCTGCATGCTCAGGCGGTCGCGGTTGAGATAGACGAAGAAGAGCGTCAGGAGAGTGAACGCCAGCGTGACCAGGCGGCGCGCCACCTGCACTCCGACGATCCGCGTCCACTCGATGACGGCCGGGCTGGCGTGCATGCGCCTTCCGGCGCTGCCAGCGCCTGGCCCGAGGTACTCCACCCAGAGGTCACGCACCCAATGATCGAGCCATGGGATCTGCGCCAGCCACGACGGCAGCGGCGGCGGTCCACCGCCGGCAGCGGTCGCCACGTCCCGCACCAGGGAAATCGCCTCGCGTCCGGCGACGATCCCGCCGTAGACGAGCGGCACCACCAACACCGCTCCAACCAGCACCGTGAAGGTGAGCGCGGCCCAGACGTCGCGGCGCCGGCCGCGGAAGTTCGCCAGCCAGTGGTCATAGATCGAGGAGGTGGCGATCGCCAGCACCACCGCCCAGCAGAGCGCCGGGATGAAGTGCCGCAGCATCCAGGCGCCGGCGAGCACCAGCGCGCCGATGAGCACGTAGCGCGCGGTCTTCTGGGCTATCGAGGCATTCTCGGGCAGCATGCCGGATGAGGGGTCCAAACGCTGGATCCGGGCATTTTGCGCGATTCGCGCCCACGCTGGAGCAAAAAAGCGCGGCTTGCGGCTGGGAGCTCGCTCTTTCAGGCCGGCTCGCCGAGCAGCGCATGCGCGGCCAAGGCACCCTCGCGGAAAGCCCGCACCGCATCGAGCTCGCCGGCTGTGCGCGCCCCGCCGACCACCCGGAACCGCCGCCCGGCGCGCTGCAGGGCGGCGCTCAGCGGATCGTGGGGCTCCTGGCCGGCGGCGATGATCACGCGTCCCGCTGCAATCAGGCGGCTATGCCCCTCAGCATCGCGGATCAGGACGCCCTCCGCGGTGATCCGCTCGTAGGTTACCCCCGTCAACATCTCGACTCCCCGCTCTCGCAGCTCCTGCAGCAGGACCCAGCGAGTGGAGCGGCCTATGTGCTCGCCGATGCGACCTCCCCGGCGCATTAGCGTCACCCGGCAACCGGCGCGGCTGAAGAAGTGCGCGACGTCGACGCCTATGCCGCCGGCCCCTATGACGGCCACCGGCACACCGCCGCCGGACACCTCGAGCAATGCCCGCGGGTAAGGCCAAACGTGCGGCAACTCCGCGCCGGGCAGGTCAGGAAGGCGCGGGCGCACGCCCGTCGCAAGAATCACCGCCTCTGCGTCCGCGAGCTCCGCCAGAGATTCGACAGCCAAGGGTCGCCCGGTACGGATCTCGACCCCGAGCCGACCAAGCTCACCGGCAAAGTAGGCGATGGTGTGCCCGTAGTCGGACTTGCCGGGGACCTGGCTCGCCAGGCGGAACTGGCCGCCGATCTGCCCCTCCGCCTCGAAGAGCACGACGCGCTTGCCGGACTTGGCGAGCACGCGGGCCGCTTCAAGTCCCGCAGGTCCGCCGCCAACCACGGCCACCCAACCGTGCTCAGTCACGCCCTGAGAGCGTGGGGTTGCGACGCGCGCGCCCGTCTTCGCGGCCCCAGCGCCCACGGTTGCGGCCTCGCCATGCCAGGTTGCGGTCTGAGCCCAGCCGGATGCGGTAGCCGGCTCGCAAAACTCGAGCTCCCTCCCCGCCCGCGGATTGACCATGCAGGACACAGCCTCGTCGGCCAGCGAGCGATCGATACAGGCCTGGTTGCAGGCGAGACAGAGATTCACCCGAGCGGGATGGCCGGCGCGCCACTTGGCGACGATTGCCGGATCCGCGAGAAACGGGCGTGCGAGCGAGACGAAGTCCACCCGTGCTCGCTCGAGCACGCGCTGCACGAGCTCCAGAGTGTGAATGCGGGTGCTGGCGATGACCGGCAGGCTACCCGCCGCCTCCTTGATCCGCGCCGCGCAGTCCACCCACGCCCCCGGGGTGACGGTGTACGGCACTGTTGGAATCTGCGACTCGTGCCAGCCGATGCCCACATCGAGCGCATCGGCGCCCGCGCCGCCGAGCAGGCCGGCAAACGTCGCGGTCTCCTCTTCCGTACTCGATCCCGGCATCAGGTCGGCGCCCGAGAGCCGGTAGACGACGGGAAATTCCTGGCCGACAGCCGCGCGCACGCCGCGCAGCACGGCGAGCGGGAAACGAGTACGGCGCCCGGCGTCCCCGCCCCACTCGTCATCGCGCAGGTTGGTGAGCGGGGAGAGGAACTGGTTGAGAAGATAGCCTTCCGAGCCCATGAGCTCGACCGCATCGAAACCGAGCCCGCGCGCGCGCCGCGCACCGGCGGCAAAGTCCTCCACGGTCCGCACGATGTCCTCAGCCGTCATGGCGCGCGGTGTCGACTTGGAGAACCGGCTGGGCACCGCGGACGGCGCCAGCGGCTGCAGCCCGAAGGTGCGCTCGAACGCGTAGCGGCCCGCATGGAAGAGTTGCAGCGCGATGCGGCCGCCCGCCTCGTGGACCGCAGCGGCGACCCGGCGCAGCTTCACCTCATCCGCCAGCTCGTTGATGAAACTGTAATGCCTGCCGCCGGCGCCCACTCTGCTCACGGCCGACCCGCCCGTGATGATCAGCGCCGCGCCGCCATGGGCGCGCTCCGCATAGAACGCAGCGAGTGCTGCCCCATCCGGCCGCGACTCGATACCCAGGTGCATCGCGCCCATGACGATGCGATGCGGCAGCTCGAGGCTGCCGATCCGCCCGGGCCGCCAGCAGGGGGCGGACATTTCAGCCCCGCGGCGGCGGGGCTGCGGCGAGCGGCGGCGTCGCGTCGGCGTGGAACGGCGGCGCGATGACCGACAGGCCGCCATCCACCGCGAGCGTCTGGCCGGTGATGTACTCCGCCTCCGGCGAGAGCAGGAACGCCACCGCCGCCGCCATTTCCTCCACCTTGCCGCAGCGAGCCCGGGGCAGCTTGGCGAGCACGCTCTCCATGGGAGGGATGCCCGGCACGTTGTAGAAGAACTCGAGCGAATCGGTGTCGATGAGCCCGCCGCTCACCGCATTGACACTGATGCCCTGCGGCCCGAACTCGAGCGCCATGTAGCGCACCCAGGACTCGATCGCCGCTTTCGCGGCCCCGAGGTTGGCATAAGTCGGGTACGCGCGGCCGCTGCCGTAACTCGAGAGCGCCACGATCCGCCCGCCACCTTTCATCAGCGGTACCGCACGGATCGCGCCGAGCACGAACGCGCGCACGTTGAGCGCGAAGGTGCGGTCGAGATTGCGGGCGTTCAGATCGAGGATGCGCTTGAAAGCGCTGGCCGCGGCGTTGGAGATGAAGAAGTCGAGCCGCTCGTGATGCTTGCCCACGTGCTCGAACAGCGCATCGATCTGCGCCGGCTCCTCGAGGTCCGCCCGGCAGACGCTCACCTCACCGCCGAGCGCCTCGATCGCGGCCAGGGTGTCGTGCGCCGCCTGCTCGTCGCGCTTGTAGTTGAGGACCAGCGCCGCACCCTGGCGCGCGAGTGTCAGCGCCAGCGCCTTGCCGATGCCGCGGGTGCCGCCCGTGATCAGCGCCACCTTGCCGGTGAATCCGCCTGCCGGCGATTGGGTCATGATGCGCTCCGCTCTTTGAATATCTGCCGCGCGATGACGGTCTTCTGGATCTCGTTGGTGCCTTCCTCGAAGCGCTGCGCACGCGCGTCGCGGTACACCCGCTCGATCGGATGGGGCTGCCAGTAGCCGATCCCGCCGTGAACCTGCAGCGCTCCGTCGGTCACGCGCTGCAGCATGGAGACGGCGAAGAGCTTCGACATGGAGGAAAGCATGTCGGCCTGCGGGCTCGAGCGCTCCCATTCCGCGGCCGCATGCAACACCAGGCGGCGGGCCGCCTCGAGCTCGGTCGCCATGTCGGCGATCATGAAGGCGATCGCCTGGCGACGCCAGAGCGGTTTGCCGAAGGTCTCGCGGCTGCGGGAGCGCTCGATGGCGAGCTCGAGCGCGCGGCGCGCCAGCCCCACGCAGCTCATCGCGACCGAGATGCGGCTCGGCGCAAGGAAGCCTCCGAAGGCGATCTCGAGCCCCTGACCCTCCGCACCCAGCCGGTTTGCGACGGGCACCGGCGCCCGCTCGAAACGCATGCGCGCATGATCGCTGCCGCGCACGCCCATGGACTCCGGCATGACATCGACCTGAGTGTTGGCGGCATCGCGCGGCACGAGCAGGGCCACCGTCCCTTGCGCTCCGGACGTGCCCGCCATGCGGGCGAACAGCAGCCAGCAATCGCAGATCGAGCCGAAGGTGATCATGTGCTTCTCGCCCGTGAGCAGGTAGTGATCGCCCTCGCGGGTGAGCGAGCAGCGCAGGTCCGCGCCGCTACCCGCATCGGGCTCGGTGAGCGCGAAGGCCACCTTGAGCTCGCCCGCCACGCAAGGCCGCACGAACCGGCGGCGCTGCTCGTCGGTGGCATGGCGGTCGAGCGCGCGCCAGATGCCGTTGACCACGTGCACGATCATGCGCACCGCGGCGTGCGACATGCCGAAGAGCTCCATGAGCTCGAGATAGCGGCTGAACGACAGTCCGCGCCCGCCGAGCGAGGCGGGTGCCGCCAGGTTGAGATAACCGCGCGCGCGCAGCTCCGCCCACACCTGTGGCGGTACGTGCCGGTCCCGCTCGATCTGCTCCGCCCAGCGCTCGGCGGGACCGCGCACGTACTTCTCGACATCCGCCCGCAGGAGCTCGAACTCGCCCCCGGTGCCCGACCCGGTGCTCGGCCCATCCTGGGCCTCGGCCCTCCGGGCCCGGCGCTCCGCGCCGTCCAAAATCGTTCCAGACAATTTTGTCATGACCCAACCCCCGTGCTCAACGCCCTGGCGCGCTCGCGCAACAGGTACTTGCGTATCTTTCCGGACGGGGTCTTCGGCAACTCCTCCACGACCTCCACACGCTCCGGCCAATACTGCTTCGCCACTCGTCTGCGGTCGAGAAACGCCTGCACGGCGGGCAGGTCGAGAAGCTGCACGGCAGCCCTCGCCCGGGCGGGATCGGGCCGCGGCTGGCGCATCACGATGAAAGCGCAGGCGCGCTCTCCAAGCCGCACGTCCGGCATGCCGACGATGGCCACTTCGCGCACCGCTTCATGCTCGTGCAGCAGTTGCTCGATCTCCACCACCGGAATCTTCTCGCCGCCGCGGTTGACGAGATCCTTCTGCCTGCCGGTCAGCCGCAGGTACCCTTCCGCATCGATCACGGCCAGATCGCCCGTCCGGTACCAGCCATCGTCCGTGTAGGCGGCCGCGGTCCAATCGGGACGCTCGAGATAGCCCTGGAACATCGTCGGGGAGCGTGTCTGCAGCTGGCCCTCGATATTCGCAGGCAGTATCCGGCCCGCCTCATCGCACGTGCGCACCTCGATCCCCGGAAGCGGACGGCCGTCGGTTCCACACGCCTTTTCGGGCGAATCGGCCGGCGAGCCAAGGGTCGCCAGGCAGCCCTCCGTCGTGCCGAACGCGCCGCAAACCCGGCAGCCGAGCACACCGCTCGCGCGCACAGCGAGCGCACGCGGCACGGTCGTGCCGGTGGCCACGAAAAGCCGCAGGCTGCGCGGGCCTGCCGGCTCGCTGGTACCCGCACCCTCCTCCACTGCCTGTACCAGATCCGCCAGAAACGGCGCTGCCGCCTGCACGAAGCTTCCGCGCCAGTGCTCGAGCGCCGCCAGCGCGAGCCGCGGCTGCCACGTCTCCTGCAGGATCTGCACAGCTCCGAGGAGGAGCCCCAGCCACATGCCGTAAAGAAAGCCCGTCTGGTGAGCGAGCGGCGACGGGACAAAGATGCGGTCTGCCGCGCCGAGCCCAAGGTGATCGGCCTGCATGCGCGCGGCCAGATCGAGCACGTCGGCGCGGTGCAGCACGCCCTTCGGCTCTCCGGTGGTCCCGGAGGTGAAAAGCAACTGCGCCAGCGCGGCGGGCTCGACCGGCGTCGCAGTGATGCCTGAGGCCTGGTCCGCAGCATCGGCGAGGGCGGCCTGCAGCCATGCAGGCCGCGTGCGCCCGCTGTGCGCCAGCGGGCGGCCGCCGCCATCCGAGCCGTCCGCCGCCACTACGAACAGCGCTTCGAGCGAGGGTACCTGCGACTCGATCGAGCACACTTCCAGCACCGGGTCGCGTCCGTGATACCGATCCATGGTGAAGAGCACGCGCGCTCGCGCGCGGCTCAGCATGTAACGCAGCTCCCGCTCGCGAAAGACCGGCATCAGCGGACAGCACACCGCACCCGCGAGCAGCGTCCCGACCGTGATCGCCACGAACTCCGCTCGGTTCGTCATCTGGTAGGCGACGGCCTCTCCCCGGCCGACGCCCGCTGCGACCAGCAGCGCCGCGATCCGCCGCGACTCCTCCCACAGGCGGCTCCAGTCCCATATCCTTGCGCCCGCGGCAGTGAGCGAGATCACGGCCGGCTCGCGCGGCGATTGCTGCGCGAGCGAGGCGACCCGCCCGGGAAGCGTCCCGGTCAAGAGGTGCACTCCATCCGCGCGCCGACGCCGTTCATGGCGTTCAGGAACTCGGGATACGAGATTCGGTAGGCGTTGGGATAGGTGAGACGGCTGCGGCCAGTCGCGCGCGTCGCAGCGATCGCGAGCGACATCAGCACACGATGATCGTTGAACGACGACAGGTCGGCGCCGGCCAGACGGTCCACGCCCTGGATGATCAGCTGCGAGTCGCTCACCCTGAGCCTGGCGCCCATGCCATTGAGCTGCAGCATCGCCGCGACGCGATCGGACTCCTTGAGCCTGACATGATCGATGTTGGAGATCACCGTTTCGCCTTCGGCGAAGGCGGCCAGCGCCACCAGGATGGGCAGCATGTCGGGAGTCTCCCGGCAGTCGACCCGCACCGCCCGCGGCCGCTCGCCGTCATGCCGCACCCGCACGGCGCGCATCCCCGGCTCCTCCTGCATGGGCAGTCCCATGGAGCGGATGATGTCGAGGAAGGCGATCTCGGGGTGATCGCCCGCGCCGTCCGCGGGGGTGAGGTTGCGCAGCAGCAGGTCGCACGGATGCAGCGCCGCGATGGCGAGGCCGAAGGCGGCCGAGCCGATGTCGGGCGGCAACCGCACCGTCGCCGGCCGCGCCTGCTGATTCGGCGGCACGACGTACCGCAGCCGGTCCGCAGAGGCGAACACCTCCAGCCCGAAGCGCGCCATCATGGCGATCGTCAGGTCGATGTATGGCCGCTCGTTGAGCGTGCCATCGATCTCGATGACCGTCTCCGCCGTTGCGAACGGCGCCACCAGCAGCAATCCCGAGATCCACTGCGACAGTGTCCCGGCGATCCTCACCAGGCCGCCTCGAGGCCGCCCGCACTCGATGTGGAGCGGCGGGCAGCCGCCGCTGGCACTGATCCGGATCCCGACCCGTTGCAAGGCCGCGAGCAGCGGCCCCAGCGGCCGCCGCTGCAGGTAACGCTGACCGGCCAGCGTCACCGGCGTCGCCGCCAGCGCGCACAGGCCCGCCATGAAGTACAGCGTGGAGCCCGAGCTACCCGCCGAGAGCACGCGTGCCCGCGGCTTGTAAGGGCCGCCGTCGACGACGAAGGTGTTGCCGTCGAGGTCGATCCTGGTCCCGAGTCCTCGCAACACCTCCAGCGTGCTCTCCACGTGGCGCGCGTGGGTGAGCCCGACGATACGGCTGCGGCCGGGCGCGAGCGAGGCCAGGATCAGCGCCCGGTGCGCGTGGTACTTGGAGTTGGGGATGAGCAGCTCGCTCGAGAGCGGCTTCGTCGTCGGCTCCACGACTAGACGCATGACGGACTCGCCAACGGGCTAAACCGACAGTACGAGCGACGCATTCTGACCTCCAAATCCAAAGGCGTTGACGGCGAATTCGCGATAGGCCCGGCGGCGCGGCTCGCCGAGCACCACATCGAAAGCGGCTTCGGGCTCCACGGTCCGGGTGCCGAGCGTGTGCGGAACGATCGCGGCCCCCATGCCGAGGATTCCCGCCACCGCCGAGGTCGCGCCCGCCGCCGCCATGGCATGTCCCAGATGGCCGCGCAGAGCCGTCACGAGCGGGCGCGGAGCGCCGAACACCGTATTGATCGCCCGCAGCTCCGCAATGTCGCCGACCACCGTACTGGTTGCGTGGGCGAAGATGGTGCGCACGTCGCAGCCGGAATCGTCGAGGGCGGCGCGGATGGCCTCCGCCTCGTAGCGGCCGCCCGGCTCCGGCGCGGTGAGGTGATGCGCGTCCGTGAGAGAGCCGTAGCCGCGCACGCGCGCAAGCACCCGCGCGCCGCGCCGCCGTGCGCTCGCCTCGTGCTCGAGCACGAGCACGGCAGCGCCGTCGCCCATGACAAAGCCGTCGCGCTCGACATCGAATGGCCTGGATGCCTTATCCGGATCGGTGATTCGCGAAAGCGCCCGCGCGCGATCCAGGCTCTGGTAGACCACCGGCGCCAGCAGAGTCTCCGTACCGCCCGCTATGGCGTGCTCCGCCTCCCCGCGCTCGATCATGCGGGCGGCCAGGCCGATCGCATCCAGCGAGGAGGCGCAGGCGGTGCTCACCGTGAGCTGTCGCCCGTGCAGACCCCAGTTGAGCGAGATGCGCGCTGCCGCCATGTTGGGAATCACCAGCGCCATCAGCTTGGGGGTGACGTGCTGCGGCCGGTGCTCGAGCTCCATCTGCGCCTGAGCAAAGAGCGGCAGGCCGCCCATGGTGTTGCCCAGGATCACCGCGGTACGCGGCGGCGGCGCATCGCCGAGCCCGGCCATGCCGAGCGCCTCCGCCGTCGCTGCGAGCGCGTAGGCGGTGAAACGGTCGGAATTGCGCAGCATCGCGGCGGTGACCCCGGCTGCGGCGGCGAAGCCGTCGGAAACGGCCGCCCAGAGCCGGTTGCCGCCGAGGCCTTCAGCCCCTGCCATGGGACGGAAAGCGTGGCGACCCGCGAGCAGTGCGTCCCAGAACGCGGGCGCCCCCGAACCGATCGGTGACACGACTCCAATGCCGGTGACGGCGACCTGGTTCATCGACTGCTGGCGCCTGGCTCTGCGTTGGATCGCCCGGAGGGGCTGGCTCGAGCGATGCGGTTTGCCAGACGAATGCTCATGGTTGGCGCTTGTTCCCGGCAGGGACCGACTCGACGAGCAGCGGGCCCTGAACAACCTTCCAGCTGACGGCCACGTTGTCGTCCGACGAGCGCAGGAAGCTCAGGTCAATCAGCGCCGCACCCACCCGCAATCGCGCGAGCGTCAGGCGATCGACTCCGGGCGGCAGGCGCGGATCGGCGAGCCGCAGCCGCTGCGCGCGTGCATCCGGCTGCAGCCCGAGCAGGCTCACGAGCGCGTAAGGCAGGGCCGCCGCGGCCCAGGCCTGCGGACTGCATGCGACCGGATAGCGGACCGGATGTCGCTCGTCGGGACGGCGGTCGAAACCGGCATAGAGCTCCGGCAGCCGGTGCGCCCGCAAGCCGCCGGCCGCATCGTGCAGCGCGGCAAACACCTGTTGCGCCTGCACCGCGCAGCCATAGCGCTTCAGGCCCGCAAGGATCAGCGCGTTGTCATGCGGCCAGACGCTGCCCAGCTGGTAACTGAGCGGGTTGTAGCGCTGCTCGCGGCTGGAGAGCGTCCGAATACCCCAGCCGCTGAACATATCGGACTGCATCAGCCGCTGCGCCACTGCGAGCGCGTGCTCCGCAGATGCAATGCCGCTCCAGAGCACCTGTCCGGCGTTGGAAGTGACCACCTCCACGGGCCGGCCGCCGCGCTGCAGGGCAAGCACGTAGCAGCCGAGGCGCTCCGACCAGAAGTCCCGCTCGAAGCGCTCGCGCAGCGCGGCGGCCCGGGCTTCCAGGGAGCGCGCGCGCTCCTCGTCTCCCGTCAACGCCAGGAGCCTCGCGCCCGTGAGCCACGCGCGATAGAGATAGCCTTGAGCCTCGCAGAGGGCGATCGGCGGGGTGGCGAGCGAGCCGTCGCTGTTGGTGATCGCGATGCCCGAATCCTTCCAGCCCTGATTCACCAGCCCGTTGCCATAGGCCCCGCGGTAATCCAGGTAGCCGTCGCCGTCGCTGTCGCCGAAGCGGTCGATCCAGCCGAGCGCCGCATCGATGTTGCCGCGCAGCTCGCGCACCAGCGCGAGATCGCCCGACCAGTCGAGATACTCGCCGATGAGAATGATGAAAAGCGGAGTCGCATCCACGGTGCCGTAGTAGGCGGGACTCTGCGGAATTTCTCCGAGCCGCGCCAGCGTCCCCTGGCGCAGCTCGTGCGCGATCTTTCCCGGCTGCGCGTCCCGGTACGTGTCGCAGCGGTCCGCCTGATAGCGCGCGAGCACACGCGCGGTATCGCCGGCGATTGCGGCGCGGAACCCGCAGACCTCGAGTGCCGAGAGCGCGGAGTCACGGCCGAACAGGGTGGCGAACCAAGGGATGCCGCCGGCGATGTAGTGGTGGCCGCCATGCAGCGGAGTACGCAGCAGCTTCAGGTCGAGCAGGCTGCGCCGGATGATGCGCTCCAGCACCGGGTCGCCGCCTGCCTCGGCGCAGGCGGTGAGCCATTCCCGTCCTTCGCGCTCGCGCTCGCGCAGGATCTCGTGTGCATCGCGGCTGCGGCCGACCGTGCTGCCAGCCGTGCCGAGGCGCGGTGCAATCTCCACCACGAGCTCGCGGCGCTCGCCCGAGTCGAGATCGAGATCGAAGCATGCCGCCTCTGCCCTCAGGCGGGTGGCCGCGATCGAGAAGCCGAGGCGCGTCGTCTGCCGCGTTCCGTCGCGCGCCACCGAGCACAGCTCCACGCACCGATCATCGGCGATCTGCGCGGGCAGGCAGGTTGGCGGCGGCGGCTGAGCGATGCCGCGCACGACGAAGATGTCGGTGAAGTCGGCCGCGAATGCCAACTCGAGCGACAGGTGCACCGGTCCGGCGCCAAAGTTGGTGATGGCGATGATGTCGTGGACGGCACCCTCCCCCACCGCCCGGTCGCGACAGATGCTGATCGTGTGCGGCCCGATGCACTCGCCACCCGCACTCTCGAGAGACGGGTTGCTCAGCAGGTGGAACGCCCACGCGCCGCCGCTCTCGTGACTGGAGAGCGGCACGAGGGAAGCGCCGTTGAGAGTCAGCTCGTAGGCGCTGAGGAAGCGCGTATCGCGATAGTAGAGCCCGAGCCCCTGATTGTCCGCATGTTCCCGGGGAACGTCGCCGCGCGCATCGCTGACGAGGATCATCTCGGACCCTGCAAGCACGACTGAATCGGCGTTGTGATGCGCGCGCGAGGCATGATGCCCCGTCAGCGACCGCTCCCGGCTGCGGTGCTGCGGCTCAGTCAGATCGCCGGAAAGGGTCTCGCTCGAGCTCATGTACCCCGTGGCATGAAGCGGTCAAACTGCGCGCCCAGGCACAGGGACGCTTTTTGGCCGAGGTGCACTGGGCCGGGCAGGAGCCCGGATCCAAGCGCTTCATACTAGTCTCCAAGCGTCAACGCGGGCGCCAGGCTTGCCGCAAGGCTCGTTCCCGCCGCAGCGGCGGTTTGCGTCCTCCAGCGTGCAGTGGCGGAACCCGGGCTGCGCACAGGCGTTCGCGCAGGGTACGTTCCTTGACATGACGGCGGCGGTACCGGTGTGCAATTGCTCCGCAGGCGCAGCAACAAAGTAGTGGTGGTCACCGGCGCGAGCGCCGGAGTCGGCAGGGCCGCGGCTCGCGAGTTCGCGCGCAGCGGCGCTGACGTTGCTCTGCTCGCCCGCAATGGCGATGCGCTCGACAACGCGCGTGCGGAGATCGAGAGCTACGGCCGGCGCGCGCTCGCCATTCCGGTTGATGTATCCGATGCGGACGCCCTCGAGCGCGCAACCTTCGTGATCGAGTCGCAGCTGGGGCCGATCGACGTCTGGGTCAACAACGCCATGGTCACGGTCTTCTCGCCCGTTGCACTCCTGCAGGCAGACGAAGTCCGCCGCGTGACCGAGGTGACCTATCTCGGAACCGTCAACGGCACTTTGTGCGCCTTGCGGCGCATGCTGCCGCGCGACAGAGGCACCATCGTCCAGGTAGGCTCGGCGCTCGCATATCGCTCGATTCCGCTGCAGGCACCCTACTGCGGCGCCAAATCCGCCATCCGCGGCTTCACCGACTCGCTGCGCACCGAGCTGCTGCACTCCAGCAGCCGCATCAGGGTCACGATGGTGCAGATGCCGGCGCTCAACACCCCGCAGTTCGACTGGTGTCGCACGCGCCTCAGCCGCAAGCCGCAACCGGTGCCACCGATCTTCGAGCCGGAGGTGGCAGCGCGCGCCATCGTCTGGGCATCCCGCCACAGGCGGCGCGAGGTGTTTGTAGGCGCCAGCACGGTCGCGGCCATCTGGGGTAATCGCCTCGCGGCGCCGCTCCTCGACCGGTATCTGGCGCGCACGGCGTACGACTCGCAGCTTGCCGAGGAGCCGATCGAGCCGGACCGGCCCGACAATCTCTGGCGGACCGTGCCGGGAGATCGCGGTGCTTACGGACGGTTCCGCGACCGGGCGAGCAGCAGCAGCCGCGAGCTGTGGCTGACCACACACCGCAGACTGCTGTTGGCCGTCTGCGCGGCCGGAGTGGGCCTCGCATGGACCCTGGCACGCTACCGCAGCGGAAACCCCGATCGCGTGGCGTAGTCCACGGTCGAGAGCCCGAACAGGAACATCAGCCAGAAGAAGCCGGCGGCGGCGAATACCCATTTGAGGGACGGCCGGCCGCGCAGCTTCATGAAGAGAATGAACACGATGGCTGTTTGCGTGGCCGCGATGCCAAAGTGCACGATGGGCTGGAATATCGGGCCGATCGGCTCGTAAGCGGCGAGCACGGACAGTCCGAGCAGCAGCAGCAGCACGGCCCAGCCGATCACGTACGGCCCGACCGGCTCCGGCGGCATTCTGGCACTCATGGACCCGCCCTCCCGAGGGGATAGATGCACGCGAAGAGAAAGAACCAGACACAATCGACGAAGCTCCAGTAGAGGCCGATCACCTCGAGCGGCGCGTCATAACCCGGGGAGAACGCGCCCTGCGACGCCCGCACCAGGAGGATGAGCACGAGGGCGATTCCGACGCTCAGATGGATGGCGTGAAGCCCGGTCGCGACGAAGTAAAAGCACCAGAAGATCTCGGTCGGCCGGTGCTCGCCCGGCTTGAAGATGTAATCGACCACGGGAACGGAATGGGCCGCCGCATCCTTCGCATACTCGAAGCCCTTCACGCCGAGGAAGGCGAGGCCGAGCGCCGCCGTCACGCCGAGCAGCAGCACGAGCGCGCGTTGCTGATCGGCCTTGGCCGCTCGCACGGCGAGCACCATCGTGAGGCTGCTGGTGATGAGCAGCGCCTGGTTGATGCTGCCGAGAAGAATGAAGCTGTCGTGGCCCGCCAGCCGGAACTGCTCCGGATAGGCGACGCGGTAGATCATGTAGGAGAAGATCAGCACGCCGAAGAACATGACCTCGGTCGCGATGAACACCCACATCCCGAGCTGCGCCGTCTCCGACTGCTGCGTGCTGTCGGTGTATTGCTCCTGGAGCCGGCCGCTAAACACTGGCCTCTCCAAGGGTGGGCTCCGCGAAGTGCACCCCGTCCTGGGTGGTGTAGCTGCCATCGCGCGGATCGTAGCGGTAGGGCAGCTCCGTCACCACCGGCGTGCGCGGGAAGTTCTGCTTCGGCGGGGGCGAGCTGGTCCGCCATTCCAGGCCGGTGGCGCCCCAGGGGTTGGGCCCGGCGCGCTTGCCGTGGAAGAGCGACCAGCCCAGATAGATGAGCGGCAGCGCGTAGGCGACCGCGAGAATGGATGCGCCCGCCGAGGAGAGCACGTTCCAGGTCTGCAGGTCCGGAGCGTACGTGTAGTACCGTCGCGGCATGCCGAGGTAACCCAGGATGAACTGCGGCAGGAAGGTGAAGTTGAAGCCGACGAAAGTCAGGATCGCCGCATAGCGCGCCCACATCTCGGGATAGCGCTTGCCGGTGATCTTCGGCCACCAGTAGTGCAGGCCGCCGAAGTAGGCGGAGACGGTGCCGCCCACCATGATGAAGTGGAAATGCGCGATGACGAAGTACGTGTCCTGCAGGTGGATGTCCGCCGAAAGCGTCGCCAGGATGAGCCCGGTCAGCCCGCCGATGGTGAACAGCCCCACGAAGCCGAGCGCATAGAGCATCGGCGCATCGAAGGAGATCCGCGAGTTGTGCAGGGTCGCCGTCCAGTTGAAGACCTTGATGGCCGAGGGCACCGCGACGATGAAGGACATCAGCGAGAAGAACACCGCCGAGGTGAGCGAGATGCCGGCGGTGAACATGTGATGGCCCCACACGAAGAAGCCGATGATGGCGATGGAGATCAGCGCGTAGCACATGCCCTTGTAGCCGAAGATCGGGCAGCGCGCGAAGCAGGTGACGAGCTCGCTCACCACCCCCATCGCCGGCAGGATCATGATGTAGACGGCCGGATGGGAGTAGAACCAGAACATGTGCTGGAAGAGGATGGGATCGCCGCCGAGCACGGGATTGAAGATGCCGACCCCCCAGAAGCGCTCGATGGCGACGAGCGCGAGCGTCATCGCGAGCACCGGGGTGGCGAGCAGCATGACGATGCTAGTTGCATAGATCGCCCATACGAAAAGCGGCAGCCGGAACCAGGTCATGCCGGGCGCCCGCAGCCGATGCGTCGACACCACGAAATTGAGCGCCGTCGCAATCGTCGAGAAGCCGTTGATGAACACCGCCACGGCCGCGACGATCACGTGCCCGTTGGCGAAGTTGCTGGAATACGGCTCGTAGAACGTCCAGCCCGTATCGTTGCCGCCGATGAAGATGAAGTAGATGGCCCACAGCCCCGAGAAAGTGAACAGGGACCAGCTGAAGAGATTGAGCCGCGGAAAGGCGAGATCGCGCGCGCCGATCTGCAGCGGCAGCAGGAAGTTGCCGAGCGTCGCCGGGATGGAGGGGATGAGGAAGAACCACACCATCACGATGCCGTGCATGGTGAACAGCCGGTTGTAGACTTCCGGTTGGAACAGCGTGCCCGCCGGATTCAGGAGCTGCAGCCGGATCAGCGCCGCGGCGAAGCCGCCGATGAAGAAGAAGACGGTGATCGAGACGAAGAACAGGATGGCGATACGCTTGTGATCGCGGGTGAAGAGCCAGGATGCGAGCGTGTATTCCTCGCCGAGATAGCTGCGGGGCACCGCGCCCGCCATGCCGATGTCGACCGCGCTCATGGCGAGTGTCTCGCGGAAAGGGATTTGATGTAGGCGAGGATACGCACGAGATCCTCCTCGGAAAGCTGGCCCTGGAACGAGGGCATGACGGGCGGATACCCCGCTACCCTTTGGGTGGCGGGGAGCAGGATGCAGTCGCGGATATAACGCTCATCCGCGACCATCGAGCGCCCGTCGGCGAGGTGAACCACGCTGCCGAACAGCCCGTCGAGCAGCGGCGCGTGCACGGTGCTCGCCGGATCGTGACAGCCGCTGCAGCCGTACCGGCGGAAGAGCCCGAAACCCTGCTGTGCGAGCGATTCCGTGGCGCCCTGATCCGCGAGCCATCGCGCATAGCCGGAATCACTCATCACCGTGACGGTGCCGATCATGTGCGCATGCTCGACTCCGCAGAACTCCGAGCATTCGAGCGGATAGCTGCCGGTGCGGTCGGCTTCGAACCAGAAAGTCTCGAACTGGCCGGGCACGACGTCGTGCTTCAGGCGGAATGCCGGGACGTAGAAGCTGTGAATGACATCCTGTGAGGCAAGGATCACCTTGATGACCCTGTTGACGGGGATGTGTACCGCATCGATTTCCCGCTGTCCTCCAGGATGCTGGATCTTCCACATCCACTGCTTGCCGACGACGTAAAGCTCGAGCTGGTAATGCGCCGGCGGCTTGTAGAGAAAGAGGTATGCCTTGGCGCCGATCACGAACAGCACCAGAAAGGCGACCAGAGTCGCCGCGGTCCAGCCGATTTCCCAGTGCCAGCTCTTCGGATTGGGGAGGTGGCGGGCCGCGCCGCTCCCGCGCCGGTACTTCAGGCAGAAGACCAGCATCATCCCGAATACGAAGCTGAGGATCAGCAGGACGAGGCAGAACTCGCCGATGTCGATGAGGTCGATCAGGCTGGCGGAGAGCGCCGCATTCTTCGGCCAGAAGGGCAGCCAGACGTGCGCCATCAGGCGGTCCTCGGCCGGCAAAGCCTGAAGACCATGAACGCGAGCCCGAGCACGGTGGCGGCACACAGCGCACGCGTCGTGTTGCGGATGGCGAAGCTGTAGCGCCCGGTCCCCGGATCGTAGCAATAGCACAGCAGCAGCAGCTCGGCGACCGGTGACGAGATGCGCCCCTGCGCCGCCTCGGTGATTCCAAGCCGCAGATCGAGCGGACGGAATCCGACACCGAGCAGGTAGCGGGCGACGGTGCCTCGAGGCGTCACGATCATGATACCCGCGGGATGCGCGAACTGATCGATCGCCGGATCGTAGCGGTAGTGAAACCCAACCGTATCGGCGACGGCGCGCACCGATGCCTCCGGTCCCGTCAGGAAATGCCACGCGGCCGCACCCGCGGCAGGCAAGCCGGTGAGATACTTCGCCCTCGCCTCGCGCGCATCCGCCGGTCCGTCCCGGGGATCGATGCTGATCGCGACGACCTGGTAATCGCGGCCGGCGGTGAGCGGCGTCAGCGCGAGCATCTTCGCGGTGTGCTCCAGCACCACGCCGCACAGGTTCCGGCAGCGCAGATAATCCAGAACCAGGATCACCGGCTCTCCGCGGAAGAAATCGCTCAAGTGAACGACGCGTCCCTTCCCATCACGCAGCGCGACACCCATCGGGAGGGCTGCCCCCATCTGCTGTTTGAACCCGAGGTCGCGCGTGTCGGCGGACAACAGGGAGGAGTGTGCCGCCCGCCCTTGTTGCGCCGCCACAGGCGGCATCTCCGTCAACGGCTCCATCGAGCCGGCCGGATGCGCGAGCGCGGCAGCGCAGAGGGATGCGCCGAGCAGGAAGGCGGACAGAGACGCGCGCGTCATGGCCCGTGCCGCGGTACCGGCGGCTGTTCCGGTTGTTCAGGCTGCGGCCGGGCAGTCGCCAGCGGGAATCCGGGAATCCCGGTGCGGGCGAGCCGCTGCATGGCGATCTGAACGGGGACATGGGCGATGCCGTGCGCACGGTCGGCCCAGCCATACGAGTCGAGCAGGTGCTGCTCCTTCCTGACATAGGCGCCAAGATCGGCCTCGGGGTCTGTCTGCAGCCGCGGCTCCGGCGGCGTGATCGATAGATGCCGATCCACATCGCCGCGAGTGCGGGGAAAGGCGCCGATCATGATGAGCGGTGTCACTCCAAGGAGGAGCAGGATCCCGAGAGCGATGATCGCGATCGCGCGCAGCGACAGATCGGTGCGCTCATAATCGACCTCAGGGTTGCGCCGCGCGCCGCCGGAGTCAGGCATAGCCGGCCTCGGGCGGCGCGGGCGGGATTCGATCCCGCAGGACCGTCAGGGCGCCCGCCAGCGCAAGCAGCCAGAGCCCCCCGACGCACACCATCACCGCCGGATCGAGCCACGAGAATCCGCCCTTCTGGAATCCGGGCAGCACCAGCCACCAGACCTGCAGCAGATCGGCGAGCAGCAGCAGCCCGCAGACGGCACCGACGAGGGTCGGATTGCGCTTGGTGGGCGACCACACGAGCGCCAGGAAGGGCACGAGGAAGTGCGCGCCGGCGAGCACATATATGACATCACCCCACGGCCGGGCCCAGCGCTCGATGAACCAGTGGATCTCCGAGTGCAGGTTCTCTTCCCAGATGATCAGCCACTGGCAGAAGGAGGTGTAGGCCCAGAAGACGATCACCGCGACCAGCACGGCGGCGAGGGAGGCGAGCCCCGGCTTGAAAAGATCCTCCTGCGCCAGCACGGCGGCCGGTCCCGAAAAGCCGGCTGCGCGTGCTGCTGGATGGCCGCTGGCGGCGCGTGCGTGTGCGTGTGCGGCGACATGCTCCGGAGCCGGCGATGTCGTTGCGCCGGAGCGCGCGCCGATCACGAGCAGCACCAGCGCGCACGAGATGGCCGCGATGAACTGCCCCGAGCCGACGACCATGCCGTAGATGGAGGAGAACCAGTCGGGCTCCGTGGACATCAGCCAGTCGATACCCGCATACGTGAGCGAGTAGCCCATGAGAAGGACGCCGATTCCGCTCAGCCACTGGTATCCCTTGGGTGAGCCGCCGTCCGGGCCGGGACGGCGCAGCAACTGCCAGGCCGCGAAGCCGATCCAGACGAGGAAATAGAACCCGGCGCGAATGAAGAAGAATTCTCGGTTCAGGTACCAGCCGTTGTGCAGCTTCGCGGCGACCGGAGCTCGCATCCAGGGGTAGAGAGTCGGCATCCCGGCGACGATCGGCAGGTATAGCAACAGGAAGAGCGGGATGGTCGCCGCCATGGCGGTGAGCGGCAGCCGTGCAAGCG
>DASYGA010000489.1:0-1984 GCA_036000265.1 Steroidobacteraceae bacterium
CGTTGACCACCTGGGCCAGCTTCCATCCGAGGTTCACGGCATCCTGCACACCCGTGTTGAGGCCCTGTCCACCTTGAGGGGGATGGACGTGTGCGGCGTCGCCCGCGACCTGTACACGTCCGTGGCGGTAGGACGCCGCCTGCCGGGTCATGTCGGTGAAACGGGAGATCCACGTAGGGCTGTGCACCCCGTAGTCCGTCCCGTCGACGGCGATGAGTGCCGCGCTGAGATCCTGCAGGGTGGGCTCTCTGGTGTGTTCGAGGCGCTGTTCGGGCAGTGCGAGCCGTATCCGCCCTCCGTCTGCCGCCCGGCCGATGCCACCACCCTCGCGCATGCCGAACTCCGGCTCCTCGTCCATCTCGACTTCGGCGATCAGCCAGCTCGTTGTCGGATCCCACCCCGGGAACGCGATGCCGGCTGCTTTACGGATCAGGCTGCGTCCTCCATCGCACCCGACGAGATACTTCGCTCGAAGCGACATGTCACCGGACAGCTCGACATCGACGCCGGTGTCGTCCTGAGCGAAGCCCACCACCTCGCAGCCACGAAGGAACGGAACCCCGAGCTCACCGACCCAGTCGGCCAGGATGGGCTCGAAGTGGCTCTGCGAGAGCGCGAGCCCGTAGTTGTGCCGGGTGGGAAAGTCGCTGATGTCCAACCTGATCCCGGCGAAACCTTGGATCTGCATCGCCTGCCCCTGCGCGAGGAACCGATCGGCGATGCCACGCTGATCGAGGACCTCGATGGTGCGCGAATGCAGACCGCCTGCGCCTGCGCGCGCGCCGGGGAGGTCCTGGCTGGCGCGCCGCTCGACAATGGCGACGTCGACCCCCGCCAACGCCAACTCGCCCGCCACCATCAGCCCGGTCGGCCCTCCTCCGGCAATCACCACCGCATGCTCGGTCATCGCCACACTCCGGCCGCCATCACGCCGCCCGCCGACGGCGTCGTCGCCCCGTGCACCAGGGCGCACACCCGCACCGCCGCGCCGTGTGCCCGCAACTGCACGGCGCGTCCCACCAGCGGTTCGCCATCCCCGCACGCCCCATCCGTCGACAACAACACACGCATGTCCTGACTCCCATTTCCGTCGGTTTTGGCCTCTGCCAGCTATTATTCGGCACGACCCGGCACTTGCGGCAAGCCCCCCGGTGCGCTATAGAGTGAAAGTAGGAAGGATCTGCACCACGCCTCATCGAACTCGAGATCAGCAATCAGTGCGGACGGTTGATCGCCAATGCGATCATCTCCTACAACTCAGCGATCCTGTCGCGGCTGCTCACCCGGTACGAGGCGAGCGGCAACGCCACAGCGCGTGCATTGATCACGCTGATCTCGGCGGCAGCGTGGCGCCATATCCTGCTGAATGGACAGTACACCTTCCACAGCGACGGGAAGTTGATCGACCTTGCTGCCATCGTGGCGGCCCTGGATCTTGGGTGACAAAAATTTCGGCGGTTTGGGTTTACATCCCCTTACTCGTTACTGTTAGAAGGGCCAGTCAGCGGCCCAGGCGGCGGCCAGGGCCTTTTCTTCGGCGTTCAGGTCAAGGAGCGGCGGACGGACGGGGCCACCGGGCAAGCCGCGCCCCTCCATCATCGCCTTCATAGCTGAGACTTCGTAGCCACGCCGCTTGTCCCGCAGTTCGTAGAGCGGCACGACCGCGCGATCCACGAGCGCCTGCGTCTCAACAAATTTGCCCTCCTGAACGCCGTGCAAGAGGTCGAGCGCGAGGCGGGGCGAGACATTGGCGACAGACGAGGTGTACCCCTGCGCTCCGGCGGTAAAGTAGGCAGGCACGAGATCGTCGCCTGTGCCGGCGAGCCAGATGAAGCGGTCACCGAGATGCTGCCGGACGCGCATGAAATTGCGCACGCTGCCCTGACCATCCTTATAAGCGATGGCGTTCGGGATCGCCGCCAGCCGCTCGGCGAGGCGTGGGCCGATGATCGCTTGATCGCGGCTGTAGGGAATAATCGGTAGG
>DASYGA010000492.1:0-13673 GCA_036000265.1 Steroidobacteraceae bacterium
CGGCGAATCATTGGGTAGCTTACCCTGCGGCGCAGGCTATCCCTCCGCCGGAACGTGTCAATGACTTTGGAGCACCCGGTGTAATGAGATTAGCGTGCGCGGGGGTGTGATCGCGGTCGGTGACGGTTGTGTTTTCGGGGGATTGGTCCATGCGGCGGTTGGCAGCACTGGCGGCTTCGGCGCACGACCCTTGAAGCGAACGCGATGGGCGGCGAAGGCGGCATTGAGCGTGACGGCACGCTGGGCGGTGAGCGCCGCGGCGGTGCCGTCGTGAACAGTGGCCGGTGCCATGAACCCGATCCCGCCGCGGCGATGTTCGTGTTTGTACCAGCGGGAGAACTGCTGGCAATGAGCGTGCGCGTCCTCGATCGAGACGCAACTCACGGTATTAGACCGCCATGGACACTGAAGGGGAATTCACCGGAGCCTTGGCTGCTCTGCAGCGCCGCAGCTCGGAGGAGCTTGCCGCCTTCTTCGTCCCTGGTTTGCGGCGCGTCTCCGGGCGTCCGGTCCTATGTCGACGCCTTCATCGAACGAGATCCGACCCTGAGCAGGCGGTCGCCCATGACTGATGTCGGGCATTGCTTTGGACCGCTGCAAAGCCACAGCAGGGCCGCTGCTATAATCAGGATGCGGCATTCCGTACAGATAAACGGTATCAGCGAGGCCAACGATGACATATTGCACAGGCCGAATTACTGCCAGGTGGTTTATGCTCGCATGCGTACTGGCGGCTCCCTGCGCTTCCTCGGCGCCTACCGTATCGCGGCAACACGCCGCACAGGGCGACGTTGAAGAAATCCGTCGGGCACGCAACGATTTGAATGAAGCTTTGGCCGCACGGAGCGTAACGCTCTATGCCCGTTACTGGACCAAGGACGCAGTGGTGATGTGGGCTGGCGGCGGGCTGCGCATCGGTCTCCATGACAATGTCATCAGGATGGCGAGAGCCTTTGAAGATCCGCACTTTTCCGGCAAGCGCACACCAGAGGATATTGAGATCGACAATGGCAGCCCCCTATACGCGTCCGAATCGGGTGTATGGGTATGGTCCGAGGGGCTGAAGACGGGAGGGGTTGGCACTTACCGCGGCCGCTATCTGATCATGTGGCTCAAGACCGACGGTCAGTGGAAGATCCGATCAGAGCTCTATGTTGAAACCCATTGCAGCGGAGACCCGGACTGCAAGTGAGGCAGGGTCGGCTCATCGGGGGGCCAATCCGACGTGCGCCGCTGCTCCAGGGGATGTCTCATCGCGGCGATTTCCGACCAGGGTTTCATTTGTATGGATCAGTACGACTACGGAAAGATGTTCTGAGCGTTGGGTACCGGCACCGTGGCAGCGCTCAGTCGGGAATCGGAGCGGACATTGTCTGCTCGCCGCTTGCGGTAACTCCGATCGACGCGAGGATGATCAGCGCGATCGCGATCCATTGGGAGGCCGACAGCTTCTCATCCAGGACGAGCAATCCGGTCAGAGCTCCAATCGCGGGCTCGATGCTCATGAGGACACCGAAGGTTCGCGTCGGCAGGCGCGTGAGCGCAACCATATCCAACAGGTAGGGAAGGGCGGTGGATAGGATGGCGACGGCGATTCCCGGCAGCAAGACGGATGCCGAGAAGAAAGTCGGCGGAGCGCTCAGGATGCCGACTGGAAGCACCAGAACGGCCGAAATCAAACTGCCGAGGGCAACGCTTTGTGCCCCGTGAGCAAGACCCGCCTTCTGGCCTGAAACGATGTACACGGCCCAGCAGGCGCCGGCACCCAGAGCGTATAGCGCACCAACGGGGTCGATGCCATGCCGGACCTGTAACACAGGCAGCAGCAACGAAAGGCCCGCAATGGCCAGCAGCACCCACAGGAAGTCGATCGCGCGGCGGGAGAACAGAATGGCAACAGCCAGTGGCCCGGTGAACTCCAGCGCGACCGCCACCCCGAGCGGCAGTCTGCTCAGCGCCTGGTAGAAGCACATGTTCATGATGCCGAGCGCGATTCCGTATACGAGGATCGGAACGCGGGAGGGCGCGGGTATTCGCACTCGCCAGGGCCGCAGGACAGCGCAGAGGATCACCGTCCCGAACCCGACGCGCAGCGCGACCGTGCCCAAGGGGCCCGCGAGCGGAAACATGGTCTTCGCGATCGAGGCGCCCGATTGGACGGAGACCATGCCCAATAGCAGCGCGAGCACCGGAACCAGGAGGGCGGGCATCCCGGTACTCGATGGCTGCTTGCCGCTCACGGATGACGATGGGCAAGCCAAAGCTCAGAGCCGGGGTCTTGTGGGTGCGCCGTGCGGATCCTCGAAGCGCGCGTCCAGGGGCCGCAGATTGCTGAAAAGGTAGCTATCAGGCTGCGAGGAATTCAGCAACGAGGCGGACATGGATTGCTTGCTCTCCAGGCGAGCATGCATTTTGCCATTGTTACGCGCGGCGGACGCGGGATTGGGTCGCGCGGGATCAACCCGGTTTGCCGTCCACCCGCGGCTGCAGCAGCATCGGCGCGTAGACCCATGTGAAGAGCACGAATGCGGCCGTCCAGAGGAGTGCCGCCATCAGGATGACCTCGGGATAGGCGATCCGCAGGACCGCCGCCGATCATCGCTCGCGTGCGCAGTGGGGCAGTTTATCCAAAAACGGGCAGCAGAGAATTCCGGCCAGCGCAGCCGCAATCACCGCTGCAGGCGGGCATGTACCAGGGAGGCTGGTCTGGCTGGCGGTGCCGAGCTCATGGCCGGGCCGCTCAAACCTCAATCCTCGGTGCTCGCCTCGAAGCGCAGTATCTGTTGGCGGAACCCGCGAGTGCGCACGGCGCCGACGAGCACTCCCACGACCATCCAGCTTGCGCCGACGAGCTTCGCGGAGTTGCTCAAGTTGAGCCACAGGAGCAGGCAGGTGAGGAATCCGGCCGCGGGCGGCCACAGATCGCGCAATCTTCTCTCGGAGCTGCGCACGTAGTAGCGCGCGAGGGCGGCGGCGTTGACCCCCATGTAGGCGAACAGCGCGCCGAAATTCAGTATTTCGGCGCCGAGCCCATAAGAGATGAGAAACGCCCCGCAGAGCGCGATCAGACCGACGAGGATCACGTTGTTGCGCGGAATGTGGCGCTTGGAATCTACGGCGCCGAAGAACGCCGGCGGCAGGGCGTTGCTGCGGCCCATCCCGTAGAGGAGTCTGGCTGCGCCCAGATGTGAGCCCACGCCGGAGCCGATGCCTGCGACCAGCAGCGCCAGATTCATCACCACGAAGAGCCAGGGGCCGGCGGCTCTCGCTGCGACCTCCACGAAAGCGGTGTCGATGTCCTTGAAAGGCAAAGCGGTGGGCCATACCAGCTGTGCGGCGTATACCTCTATCGCCGACAGAATGCCGACCACCAGGCAGGTTCCCACGGTCGCGAACAGGATGTTGCGCCGCGGGTCCTCGACCTCCTCCGAAAGGGTGGAGATTCCATCGAAGCCTATGTAAGTGAGCACCGCTATGGAGGTACCACCGAGTACCGCGCCCGGGTGAAATGTCCCGGGGTCGTAGAACGGCCGGGTGAAGAACCCCGGGGAGCCGTGATTGTGGTGCCAGACGTACCATGCCGCGCAGGCGATGAATACGAGCACGACGGCGCCTGTAGAGGCGGCCAGCGCGCCCGAGATGCGCGCGGAGCTCTTGATGCCGACCAGGTTCACGGACGTGAAGAGAGCGAAGAATGCGACTGCCCACACCGCATACGGGATCTGCGGCGCGAAGTTCATTGCCGCGCGGCTGCACCAGACGATCGAGATCAGGGGATTGAGCACATAGTCCATGAGCATCGCCCAGCCGGTCACGTAGCCCAGCAGAGGGCAGAACTCCTGAGTGACATAGGTGAAGGCTGAGCCGGCGCTGGGATGCGCCTGCGCCATGCGGCCGTAGCTGATGGCGGTGAATGCCATCGCAATCATTGCGAGCAGGATGGTGGTCACGACGTGACCGTCCGCGCGGGCGCTCAAGACACCGAAGACCGGCATGGGCGCGGTGAGCTGGATCACGATGACGCCGTAGAGGATCAGGTCCCATCGGTTCAGCGCCCGCTTGAGGCGTGCAGGCTGGTCACTCACCGGGTCGGCACTCCGCGCGGCCCTCGCAGCGAGTGTGGCGGCTCACGACAATTGCAGCGTGCGCTGCGCAGGCTCCCGGCCCTGACGCAGCGCCTGCGCCGCGGCGCACACGGCGCCGATGAGGCCCGCGCGATCGCCCAGCCGGCTGGGGGCAATGTTGATGGGCCGTGGGAAAAGGGCGGGAAGGGCAAGGCGGACGCGCTCATATAGCTCCGGGCGCACGCCGATGCTTCCCCCCAGCACGATGAGCTCCAGATCGAGCAGCGATTGCAGGGTTGCGATGGACAGCGCCACCCAGCGCGCCGTCGTGTCGAGGACCGCCGCTGCCACTGGGTCTCCCTCGGCGAGGAGCCTGAAAATGTCACGTACCGTCACGGCCGCAGTACCACCCTGGCGGCGGTATCGATCCACGATGGCGAGCGAGCCCACCTCGAGCTCGAATGCGCCGCTTGGCGCTGGGGCCTCTGCCGTGGGATCGAGGCCGATCGGCAGGTCCGCGATTTCACCGGCCGAGCCGCGCGCCCCACGGAATAGCTTGCCGTCGATGAGGAGGCCGAGTCCCGTGCCTGTCCCGAGCGCGAGAAACGCCGCGTTGCGGCACAGGCTGGCACAGCCGAGCGCCTGCTCGCCGAGCATCGCGAGATTGACGTCGTTCTCGATCAGCACATCCGGCCCGAAGCGGCCGCGCAGATAGCCGAGGACATCGAACTCCTGCAGTCCCGCAATGTTGGGCGTCAGCGAAACGCGGCCGTCGCGAGGATCGATCGCGCCAGGAACTCCCACCATGACATGGCGCACCCGCGTGGCTTCGATCCCGACGGCTTGCGCCAGCTTGCCGGCGCAGACGGCGATCTGCTCGGCCACGTACGCTCCGCCGCGCCGGTCAGTGGGCTCGGTCAATTCCGCCAGGATCCGGCCCCGCCCATCGGCCATGGCCGCGGCCAGCTTGGTTCCGCCCAGGTCCGCCGCAAAACAATGCGCAGTCTCCAGTGTCATGGGCATGCGTTACGGCGCGCGGGGCGGCGGGAGAGGCAAAGTCGCCGCGAGCTCCGCGACTCCGAAGAGCTCGTCATGCAGCCGGCGCAAGGCGACGGACAAGGCTCCCACGACGCCTGCGCGCTTGCCGAGCGTGCTGGTGCGAATCTCCACCGGCCGCGGCGCGAGCCGCAGCAGTACGCGCGCGACCTTGTCCGCAAAGTCCGGCCGCGCCCCGACCGAGCCGCCGAGAACGATCAGCTGCGGATCTACTGTGGCGATGACTGTCGCCGCCGCAAGGCCCGTCAGCTGCGCAGTCTCCTCGATGACGGCCACCGCAAGCGGATCCCCCGCCTGCGCTCGCTCGAACACCTGTCTGACCGAGTCGACCTCGGCGCCACCGGCTTCCCGGTACCGCCGCATGACACCGGTCGCGCCCACCTGGTACTCCAGGCAGCCCTGCAGGCGTGACTCGGCTTGCAGCGGATCGCCACCGATCGGCAGGTAGCCGATCTCGCCTGCAGCGCCGTTCTCGCCGCGTACGAGCTGACCATTCACATACAGTCCCAGGCCAACGCCGGTGCCGAGCGCGAGGAAGGCCACATTGGCGACGTTTTGCGCGCAGCCATGCCATATTTCCCCGAGCAGCGTACGGTGCGCGCTCGCGAGTCTCAGAGTGGCGCGATCCAATGCACTTGCCGGAGCACGCGACGATGAGAACTTCTGCGATGGGACTGCCGCTCGGACTGGCGGTGGCAGCGGGTTGCCTTTTCGGCACGGCGGCGCAGGCACAGCGGGCCAACGATAATGCTGTGACCGCAGCCAGCGATGCTTTCGGAACCGTGGTCGGTAACCAGTCGATCGGGCTCTACAGTGAGAGCAATGCCCGCGGGTTCAGTCCCGCCCAGGCGGAGAACCTGCGCATCGACGGGCTGTACTACGATCAGCAAACCTCAGGCAGTGACCCGTATCTTTTCAGTCGCAGCGACATCCGCGTGGGGATTGCCGCGCAGTCCTATCCTTTTCCCTCGCCTACGGGGATCGCCGATCTCACGCTGCGAGTACCGGGGGACCTGGCTCTCACCAGCGTCGTGCTCACCCGCGGACCGCTGCAGCTCGGGTCCGCCGAGATCGATGGACAGTATCCATTGCTGCAGGACTCGCTGAGCCTCGGCATCGTCGTTGCGGCGGCGCGCGAGTTCGACTATGGGTATGCGGCGCAGAGCAACGAGCGCGCGGCGTCGTTGCTCCTGCGCATCAGGCCCACTGACCGCATCGAGCTCGTTCCCTTCATCGGCTATACACACAACACCGAGCGGCGGGAGCTGCCGCTCGTATATGCCGATGGCATTCATCCGCCGCCGCTTTTCGATGAGCAGCATCTGGCGACGCAGAGCTGGACACCGTGGCGCTGGAATGAGCTGACCACGGGCGCCATCGGCAGCATCGCGCTTGGCGAAGGCTGGAGCTTACGGGCGGGATTGTTCCGCTCGAAGTACGAGCAGTACCGCAGCTTCTACGACATGTTTCAGGGGCCGATGCCGGACGGCACCGTCGATCATGTCCTGGACGTCACGCCCGGCCATGTCTCGACGTCCGACTCGGGTGATATGCGCCTCACCCGGATCGTTACCCGGGGCAATCACCAGCGGGAAGTGGAGCTGGCGGTACGCGGGCGGGACGTGCGGCGCAGCTTCGGGGGCGATGCGCTGGCCGCCTTGGGGACCGCCTCGTTGTATCAGGGCGTGACTCTGCCGGAGCCTGCGCTCGCGTTCGCCGCGCCAAGCGTGGACATAGTTCGTCAGACCGGACTCGGAATCAATGACATCGAGCGATGGAAGGACCACGCCTCGCTCAGCATCGGGCTGCTGGCGACCCATTACGCACGTGAGGTCGACAGTCCGGGTATGCCCGCGGCCCGTCAGCGCACGACCAAGGTGTTGCCCACCGCGAGTCTGGCGCTGCGCCCGCTGCAAATCCTCACCCTGTACGGCAGCTATACGCGTGGCCTGGAGGATTCCCAGATCGCGCCGAGCTATGCCGTCAATCGCGGTGAGCCGCCTGCCGCCATGCCGACCTGGCAGGCCGATGGCGGCGCTCGACTCGTCCTCGGACCGGATCTGAAGCTGCTGCTCGGCGCCTTCAAGATACACAAGACGTATTTCGCGGTGGACACCGCGAATCTTTACACGGCACTGGGAGACATCAGCGCCCGCGGTCTCGAGAGCTCCGCCACCTGGACGCGTCCAGGCGGCCTGACGCTGATTGCGGGTGCAGTGTGGCTGCGGCCCGAAGTCTCGCGACGGGTCAGCGAGGCCGGGGCCAGCGGTGATGTGCCGATCGGGCCGGTGCCGGGAACGATCAACGTCAACGTGGATTATGCGCCCGCCGCCTGGCGAGGATGGGGAACGTCGTTGAAATGGAAGTGGCTGTCGTCGCGGGTGGCGACCAGCGACGACCGCTATCGCCTGCGGCCGCTCAATACGCTCAATATGGGCATCCGGTACACGGGAAGCCTTTTGTCGCGCCAGTGGTCCGTGCGCCTGGACGTCGGCAACGCGACTAATACGAGGGGCTTGACGCTGGGTACCGATTATTCAGTCGTTCCCCAGCTGGCCCGTAACTACACGTTGACTGTGGCCGCCGATCTCTGAGCGCGCCGGGGTTGCGTCCGCCAGGCGCCGCACTCGCTCAGGCACTCGCGCGCACGTGGCCGAATTTGAGCACTGCAACGAACAGCACTCCGCCGACGGCGTTGCCCACCGCCGCGGCGGAGATGAAGCGTCCGTAGTCCGCCCAGGTGGGCCCGGCCTGCGCGAACAGCGCCAGCAGTATCTCGATGGTCCCGGCGATGGAGTGATGGAACCCGGCAATACCGATGAGGAAGGTGGTCATCGACACGAAGACGATCTGGCCGATCGTATCGCGGCTGGCTGCCATCAGCCAGGCGAGCAATCCCATCAGCCACCCGGCCACCACCGCGCTGCCCCACATGCTCCACCACGGAACATCGAGAAGCTTCTGGGCAATGGCGCCGAAGGCTGCTGCGTTCGCGATGTGAAGATGCGGGCCGAGGGTAGAGAGGAAGAGAGCGAACAACGTACCGCCGGCAAGGTTGCCGACGAGCACGAGGCTCCAGAGGCGCGCGAGCTGCAGGAGGCTCGCGCGCCGAGCCAGAACCGGCAATACTGCCGAAGTGGTCTGCTCGGTGAACAGCGCCGACCGGCCGAGCACCACAAAGACGAACCCGATCGCATATGCCGCCGCCAGCACAGCTTCCGTCACCGGATGCGGCCAGCTGCCGCCGCTCAGCGTCAGCAGAACCGCCATCAGAAAAGGGCCGAAGCCAAGATCGAGCCCCGCCGACAGGCTGGACAGCAGCAAGCCGCCCGCTGGCCGCTCGAGCTCTTCCTGAGCTTGCGTGACGTGCTGCTCGAGAATGGTGTGATAGCTCTTCTGCGGCTTCTCGAGTGGCTGGTCGTGGGCAAGCCGCTCATGCTTGGCGGCAGACGCAGCGTCTCGGTTCGTGACGTTCTGATCCATGGCTGCCGTGTGCTCCGCAAACGATAAGCGCTCTGTCGTCGCAATATGCGACCCCGACATCGCGGATTTTCGAGCGCGCGACGAGGCATCGGAAAGCGGTGCGTCCGGCAGCGGCGCTCGAGAGAGAAGGCCGCGGACCAGCGGCAGCGGCACCGTGGACCAGGATTGATGCCGCAACAGCGTCTACGGGGGCCCCGTTGGACGCTCCGACAGGTGGGTGTAACCTTCGCCATGCGATCAAGCTTTGATGCCGAGGACACGGGTATGAGTCACGCGAGCGCCACTTTCCACGTGCAGATCAAGCGTGCGTACGAAACGTCCTCACCGGACGACGGGACGCGAGTGCTGGTCGATCGCCTGTGGCCGCGCGGAGTGAAGAAGACGGATGCGCACATATCCGAGTGGATGAAGGAAGTCGCGCCGAGCAGCGAGCTGCGTAAATGGTTCGGTCACGACCCTGCGCGGTGGCAGGATTTCCGCCGTCGTTACAAGGCGGAGCTGGCCGGCAAGAAGGACCTGCTTCACAAGTTGCGCGAGCTTGCGGGCAGGGGCCGCCTGACGCTCGTCTATTCTGCGCACGATGAGGCTCACAACCAGGCGGTGGTGCTGCGCGAGATGCTGTTGCATTGACGTAGACCGGCCGGATCAATCTGCCGCCCAGTGGCGAGTGCGTGCGCCTGCCTGGGTGAGTAGTGGCCCGCCGCGGCCAAAGCGAGATCCCCGTCGAGAGGCGCAGTGATCGCGAGCAATCCCTGCTCGCGATGAGCTATCGGCGCGCAGGGCCCGCTGCACCGATACCGATCCTGAATCAATCCATGCCGACTTTGGCTTGGACTTACATCAATGCCGTTCCTAGACTCTCGCCGATCATTCCATGAAAACCGAGGGGGGAACGTGCACACTCCGATGAAAACGCTGGCGAGCGCATCCGCGCTCACGATTGCCGCAGGCCTTGCGCTTGCCGGGATGAGTCCGCCTGCCGCCGCTCAGCAAGTCACCGCAGCAGGTGCGGACGTGCAGTCCGCGGGCGCCGCGGCGCAACTTGCGCCGATCATCGTCACCGCGAGCCGGCGCGCCGAGAATGCGATGACCACCTCCACCGCACTGATGTCCCTGGATGCCTCGCAACTCGAGCAGAACGGGGTCAAATCACTGGTGGACCTGCAATATGCGGCGCCGAACATGTCAATCCAGCCGACCGGCGTGAGCCAGCAGGTCAATATCCGCGGCGTCGGTCAGCAGAGTACCGACGCCAATGCCATCGCGGGTGTGCCGCTCTATCAGGACGGCTTGCTGCTGCCGATGATCAACGGCGGCTTCGATTACTTCGACATGGGCAACGTCACGGTGCTTCGCGGCCCGCAAGGCACCTATGCCGGCGCGAGCTCGATCGCGGGCGCGATATTCATGACGTCGGCCGACCCGGCACTCGGTGGAGGAGTGAGCGGCAACGCCACTTTCGGCGCCGGAAATTACAGCGACATGCTGGGCCGCGGCGCGATCAACATGCCCCTGTCGGATACGCTTGCCGCGCGTGTGGCGTTCTACGTGGAGAGCCGCAAGAGCTTCTTCCGCGACATCGCCCTGATTCCCGGCCCCGGCAACGCGGACTTCGCCAGTCCGGGCGCTCCGGGCTCGCTCGACGAGAAGGAGATTCGCGTCAGTCTCCTCTGGAAGCCCAGCGACAACCTCAGCGTGCTCTGGAAGACGCAGGTGGGCAACCGGAATACCGGCGGGTACCCGTACATTCCGAGCCCGCCCGTCGCCGGTGCACCGGCGCCGACGTTCTACCCCTCGACATGCTATCCGACCTGCACTCGCGTCCTGACGGATGCCTTCGAGGAGGACAATGAGACCACCTGGCGATCGACGCTGGAGGCGAAATACCGATTCGACAACGGCATCACCATCCGCTCGCTGTCCGGGATGGGAAGCTACCGCACCTTGGAAGTGCTGGATGACAATGCCAACGCGGTGGCCACGCCCGATTTTGCCTTGGCTCTCGAGCACGCGGACCAGGCGGAACAGGACATGCAGCAGGAGCTCGACGTGCTCTCGCCGACCGAGGGTCGCTTGCAGTGGATCGTCGGGGCCTTCTTCATCCATAGCAAGCTTCCGAGCAGGAATTACGTCACTCAGACCGGCCTGGAGGACGCCTACATCTCGAACCTTGCGCAGAAGTATTCCGACGCCTTGTTCGCCAACGGCGACTTTCACTTGACCTCGAAGTGGAAAATCACGGCCGGCGCCCGCATCACGCAGGACCATGCTCATACTGTGGGCCTTTCCTACGGTGGTCAGGATCCTGGTACGCCGACGCCCTATAACACATCGAGCGGCCACTACTCCGGATCGAACGTCACCGGCAAGGTCTCGCTCGACTACCAGCTCAACGACGACAATCTGCTCTACGCCTTCGCGGCCAGAGGCGCCAATTCCGGTGGCACCTCGAACGGCGTGCCCTTCCAGCCGACGACCGACTGGGATTACGAGGCGGGGTGGAAGTCCGTCCTTTTGGACGGCCATGCGAGACTGCAGCTCGATGGGTACCGGATGAACATCAAGAACCAGCAGTTCGACGCCATCACTCCGGTCACCGGCGCGGTGACGCCAACCAACTTCCCGTCATCGACCAGCGAGGGTGTCGAGGCGGCCCTGCAGATGCAGATCCACGGATTCGGCGCGGACCTGTCGGCCGCCTACAACCACACGACCATGGGCGCGTTCGACATCCTCAACCTGCACTACATTTCCAGCATCGCCGTGCCCGTTCCGCAGTGCGCTCCGGGGGAGACGTCGAGCCCGGGAGTTTGCCAGGATTACGGTCCCCTGCTGCTGCGTCTGAACAACAAGCCGCTGCCGTATTCCCCGCAGTGGACGTTCGCGGCCCTGCTGAGATACACCTTCCTGCTGGGGAGCGGCGATACGCTGACTCCACTCGTGGGCTTCACGTATCAGGCCAGCCAGTGGATGTCGCCGGTCGAGGAATATCCCATCGACTATGAGCCTGCCTATGGGCTGGTGAATGCCCGATTGGAGTACCAGCACGGTCCATACGGGCTCACGGCGTACGTCAAGAATCTCAGCGACAAAACATATGTGAGTGGGCAGTCGCCGCCAGCTTACTTCATCGGGCCGCCGCGCCAGTACGGGATACAGATGGATGTGAAATTCTAACAGGGCAGGGGGCAGCGATGCCGCTGCCCCCTAACCCGCCTTGGCGGTGCGCCCATATTCCAGGCAGGCATCGAGGACAGTCTGGCGGGCTGGATTGTCGTTGTCGCGCTTCCAGGCGAGGTGCAGCTCGACCGGCCGCCAGGAGCTGGCCTTGCGGACCGGACGAAAGACGACTCCCTGGAAATGCAAGCTGGTCGCGGCCCGCGGTACCAGGGCGGCGCCGAGGCCCGCCCGGACCAGCGCCAGCATGGAGTGGATCTGACTGGTGTACTGAATGTATTCCGGATTGACACCCGCCGAAGAGAATGCGCTGGCGACGAGGTCGTGGAAGTACCGCGCCTCGATCGGGGAATACATGATGAACGGCTCGCCGTCGAAATCGGCAGGCGCCGGTTGCCGGCTCTGCGCCAGCGGGTGCGTGCGCGGCAGCGCCGCCACCAATGGCTCGCGGACCACACATATCGATTCGAATGCCTCGAGCGAGGCGTGCGGCCGCAGCAGTGCGAGATCCAGTCCACCGGAGGTCAATGCATGGATCTGCTCGATGGTCACCATCTCCTTCAACGTGAGCTGCACGTCGGGCAGCCGCTCACGGCAGCGGGCGATCATGCCTGGCATGAAGTCGTACCCCGATGCGGCGGTAAAGCCGATCGTCACGTTGCCCGACTCCCCATGTGCGGCGCGCCGCGCGGCCAGCGTCGCACTTTCGGCGAGCCGCAGGATCTGCCGCGCGTCGGTCAGGAAGCACCGGCCAGCGCTCGTCAGGTGCACGTTGCGGCTGCTTCTTTCCAGGAGCCGCACGCCGATGCGTTGCTCGAGCAGCTGCACCTGGCGGCTGACCGGCGGCTGCGTCATGTGCAGGCGCTCGGCCGCCCGCCCGAAATGCAGCTCTTCGGCTACCGCCACGAAGCAGCGCAGCTGGCTCAGCTCGAGCATCGATTCGACATCGGTATCAATCCATGCCGACAGTGGCTTGGACGGGCATCGTCTCACTTCCTAGAATCGGTCGCAACACTCGCAGTGTCCGCGCCGGGTGCGGCGGCGCGCGGTAGTAATACAAGCGTATGACATACAAATCATTGCTCTCGCTTCTTCTGGCCTGGCTCGGATTCATGCCAGCCGGCGTGTGGGCCGCCCCGGCCGCGCCGCTGGTGCTCGCTCATCGATACGATCTGCCGGCGTCCATCAAAGGTCATTTCGACCATTTCGGGGTCGATCCGGCCGGCAAGCGACTCTTTGGCACCGCCGTGGATTCCCATCTCCTCGTGGTCTTCGATTTCGCCACTGGCAGGGTGATCAAGCTGATCTCCATCGGGATTCCGCGTGGAGTGGTGTACCGAGCGGACCTCGAGCGACTGTTCGTCAGCGACGGTACGGGGGCGCTGCGCATCTACGACTCGCGCACTTATGAGCTCCTCAAGGTGCTGAGGACAGAGGTCGATGCGGATCCGATTGCGTACGATCCGGCCACGGGGCGCATCTTCGTCGCGAATGGCGGCGAGAAGGCCGGGCATCGGTACTCGCACGTCACCGTGTTCGATTCGGGCACCGAGCGCCAGATCGGCAACGTCGAGCTGGCGGGAGACGATCTCGAGGATTTTGGCATCGGGGGCCAGGGCGCGCGCCTGTTCGTCAACGACGAGGCGCTTGACCAGATCGACGTGATCGATACCCGGACGCTGAAGCCAAAGGCGGTTTGGACGCTGACGCGTGCCAGGGAGAATTATGGCGCAGCGCTCGATGAGCGCACTCACAGGCTGTTCGTCGCGTGTCGCCAGGGAGGCCTGCTGGTGCTCGACAGCGACACCGGCAAGCAGATCCAGACTCTGCCCATCGGCGGGGACACCGATTACATTGCGTTCGATCCCGCCTCGCGGAGAGTCTACGTTTCCG